>DYKN01000016.1 GCA_020722575.1 Rikenella microfusus
GCATTTTTTAACAATTTCTAATTGTTTTTCAACATTTCAAAGAACTGCGAAACTTGAATAACTATTTATAAATTGTAAATTTGCATCCTGATTATTAAAAATGCGTGGCAGGTTAACAAAAGGTGGCAGAGAAATTAAGGCAGGCAGAAAGGCACCTGCTAGAAAAAACATTTCTCAAAATGAATTGATAAGGTTAAACAGGTTCATTGCTGCAAGCGGTATATGTTCAAGACGTGAAGCAGATAAACTTATTTCTTCCGGAAAGATAAGTGTTAATGGCAAGGTAATTACTGAACTCGGAGTGAAAGTTAGAATTAATGACGATATAAGATATCGTGGACAAAAAATTACCCCTGAAAAGAAAGTATATATTCTTCTTAACAAACCTAAAGGCTATATTACGACCGCATCCGACCCGGATGGCAATCAAACAGTTATTGACCTCATCGGGAGCAAATGCAGCGAAAGAGTTTTTCCCGTAGGCAGACTTGACAAAAACACCACAGGAGTATTGCTTCTGACAAATGATGGGGACCTTGCAGCAAAGCTTATGCATCCAAAATATGGGAAAAAGAAAGTATACCATGTTTTTCTTGACAAAGAAGTCACCAGGAAAGATCTCGAAGAACTTGTAAAGGGAGTAGATATTGGAGGCGAGACAGTTGCTGCCGATGTGGCTGCATTCCCGGATGAAAATGATAAAAAACAGATTGGCATTGAGATACATACCGGTCAGAATCATGTCATTAAAAGAATGTTCGAGTCGCTTGGATATAAAGTCAGAAAACTTGATAGAGTATATTTTGCAGGACTTACAAAAAAAAACCTGCCAAGGGGAAAATGGAGATTCCTCACCAGTAAAGAAATAAGTATACTAAAAAGAGGCTCGATTTAAATCATTAACTGATGCATAAAGCTGGTTTTGTAAGCATCCTCGGGAATCCAAATGTTGGAAAATCAACCCTCATGAATGCTCTTATCGGGCAGAAATTATCAATCACAACGCCAAAAGTTCAAACCACAAGACACCGTATAATGGGAATACTTAACGGTGAAGATTTTCAAATTGTTTATTCCGATACCCCGGGAATCATTAAACCAGCATACAAACTTCATGAAGCAATGATGAAGTTTGTAAAAAGCGCCCTCTCTGACGCTGATGTCATACTATTTATTACCGATACCAAAGAGAAAGTTAATTATGAAAATGAAATATTAAAGGAAATATTCAGTGCAAAAATCCCTTTGATTATCGTTATCAATAAAATTGATCTTACGACACCCCAATCACTTGAAGTGCTTACTGCAGAATGGAAAGAAATATGTCCTGGTTCGGATCTTATTCCGGTTTCTGCCCTTTACGGTTTTAATCTCGATACACTGTTAAAAGCTATTCTTGATTTTCTCCCGGAAAATCCGCCTTATTTCCCGAAAGATCAGGTATCAGACAGGACTGAAAGGTTTTTTGCTACTGAAATTATAAGAGAAAAAATATTCCTTAATTACCGACAGGAGATACCCTATTACACTGAAGTAGAAATAGAAAGTTTCAATGATATGGATAATCTCAGCAAAATCAGAGCCATTATTCATGTTGGAAGAGAAAGTCAAAAATCCATTATTATCGGGCATCAGGGTAAGATGCTGAAAAAAGTTGGTACAGAGGCAAGAAAAGAACTTGAAGAATTCTTAGGGAGGAAAGTTTACCTTGAATTATATGTAAAGGTTACTGAAAACTGGCGTGACAAGCCATCTGTTCTTAAACGTTTCGGTTATAAATAAAAAATGAGCAGGATAGTTGCCATAGTTGGAAGACCGAATGTGGGTAAGTCAACACTATTCAACAGACTTACAGGCAGCAGAGATGCTATTGTTGATGAAGAAAGCGGCGTTACCCGCGATCGTATTTATGGTAAAAGCGATTGGAATGGTGTGAATTTTTCAGTAATTGATACAGGCGGGTATGTAGAAGATTCTGACGACATTTTTGAAGAAGAGATTAACAAACAGGTAATTATAGCCATCGAAGAGGCTGATGCAATTATTTTCCTTACCGACGTTACAACTGGAGTGCATGAACTTGACAGATCGATCGCTTCGATTTTAAGAAAGTCAGGCAAGAAAATTTTTCTGGCCGTGAACAAGGTTGACGATAGCCTTAGAATTCCTGGAATATCTGAATTCTATGCCCTTGGACTTGGCGATCCGTATCCCGTAAGTTCGATTAACGGAAGCGGAACAGGAGATCTTCTTGATGATCTGGTAAAGATATTCCCATCCAGTGACTATGAAGAGGAAAAGGCTGAACTGCCGAAGGTAGCAATAGTAGGCAGACCAAATTCCGGCAAATCAACTTTGTTGAATACACTAATGGGGGAAGAAAGAAACATTGTAACCCCTCTCCCCGGAACAACCCGTGACTCTATCTACACCAGGTATAAAAAGTACAACCATGATTTTCTACTGGTTGATACAGCAGGCCTCAGAAAAAAAAGCAAAGTGAAAGATGATATCGAATTTTATTCTGTGATGAGAGCAGTAAAAGCTATAGAAAATTCCGACATCTGTCTCCTGCTGATTGATGCAACAAGAGGAATAGAATCACAGGATATAAATATCTTCTCTCTTATACTGAGAAATGGTAAGGGAATTATTGTACTTGTCAATAAATGGGATCTTATTGAAAAAGATACCGGCACTGCAAAACGGTTTGAGGATGAAATAAGGGACAGGACGTCTCCTTTTACCGATTATGATATACTTTTCATTTCGGCAATCAATAAACAGAGGATTCATAAAATACTCGATCTTGTTGAAAAGGTAAACAATAATTGCAGGAAGAGAATTCCAACTTCTGATCTTAACGAAGCAATGCAGGAAGCCTTCAGAGCATACCCACCTTCGGCAGTCAGAGGTAAACCAGTACGAATCAAATATGTTACACAACTACCCTCTCGTTCACCATCATTTGCATTTTTTTGTAATTTCCCCGGATACATAAAAGAGCCTTATAAACGTTATCTTGAAAACAGACTGAGAGAACATTTTGACTTTACAGGAGTACCTGTTAAAATATTTTTTAGGAAAAAATGATTTACTTTGGCCTAATTTTTGACCTTCTTCCAGTTGATGATTAAAGCAAAAAAATATCATTTCTCAATCCTTGTATTTTTAGCTTTAACCTACTGTGGCAGGATTGAGCAGCTTCCACCCGAACCTTCAATAAGTTTCAGGAGTTTTGAGATATTCGATACAAGCGATATACTTGGGAATAATATCAAAGGAGGGAGGCTTAAATTTTATTTTGAAGATGGCGATGGAGATCTGGGCTTAAGTGCTTCAGGATATTCACCTGGTGATACAATTAACCTTTTTCTTACTTTGCTTAGAGAAGTCAACGGTGAAATAATACCCGCCCCTGCTGACGACCCACTTAAACCTGCAGGCTACAGAATACCTTATATGGAAGGAATCGGACAGAATAAAATTCTCAGAGGAATAATAAAAATTACCTTCAACTACTATTTTTATTCAACTTCCGATACAATCTATTACGACTTTTATGTTAAAGACAGAGCCGGTAATTTAAGCAACACGGAAAGAACATGCAGAATTGTAATTGCGGAAAACAGTAAATGCGGTAATTGATAAAACCTAAATTCTTAAACCAATTACAAGAACATCATCAACCTGATCATTATTTCCTTTCCAATCAAAATAAAACTTTTCAATTTTCTCTTTTTGTTCCTTCATTGGCAAATGATTTACTTCTTCAATAAGAGACTTGAATCTGGCTATCTTCATTTTTTTGCCTTCACTGCCTCCAAACTGATCGGGATACCCATCGGAAAACAGATAAATGCAATCCCCCTTCCCGAGATAATACTCCTGATCATCAAAATATTTCTCCATAATTGCTTCACCTCCAACAGAATATTTATTCCCCTTTATATAATATAGTTCTCCACCCATTATAATTATCAAAGGTCTCATTGCAGATGCGAACCTGATATGACGTTCTGGGATATTTATAATACAAACGACCATATCCATACCATCATTTGATACCCCGATATCTATATTCTGATTGAGAGTGGAAATAATTTGTTTGTCGAGCATTGTAAGTACTCTGGAAGGCTGAGTTACTCCCTGCCGTAAAATAATATCCTGTATCAGTGTTGAGCCAATCATTGACATAAAGGCCCCTGGTACTCCATGACCAGTAGAATCGGCACAGGCTATTATAAACCTTGAATCATCGAGCTTATCAAACCAGTAAAAATCTCCACTCACTATATCACGCGGGAAGAAGGTGACGAATGACTCCTTAAATACTTCATTGAGTCTTTTAATATCGGGCAATATACTGGCTTGAATTCGTCGGGCATAATTAATACTATCGGTTATTTCATTTTTCTGGAGTTCGATCTGTTCTTTTTGTTTCACTACCTCACTGGTTCTCTTTACAAGCTCTTCCTCCAGTTTCCTTTTTGCCTTTTCCCGGGCTCTCTCTCTCTGCAAAAGAATTAAAGTAACAATCAATGAAAGGGAAATTACAGTCAATATTATAAACCACCATGTTCTCCAGAAAGGAGTTTTAATGTAAAAATCAATGGTTGCAGGTTTATAATCCGTTGACCCGTCATTACTGTAAGATAATACGTTAAATCTGTAACGCCCGTCACCAAGCTGGTAAGTAACCTGCCTGTCAAATTTCATTTCCGACCAGCGACTGTCCCAATTATCAAGTTTTGTGCTGTAAAAAACGCTTTCAGGGTTTGAAAGATTTATCCCTACATATTCTATTTTTATATTGTACCGGCCAAATGGTAATATATATTCTTTCTGTATCGGATAACGGATGTTATTTATAGTAACACTAACTATATTTGTTTTAGGTATAAGCTTTATACTTTTCTCCTTAGCTTTGTCAAAAATAATAAGACCTTCAGTGGTACCAATAGCAATTCTTCCTTTGCTATCTTTTGAAATAACATTAGGATTGCAGATTGCGTTTTTCAGGATTTCTGATGAATATATTCTTACAGTGCCGGTTTGCTTGTTAAACCTTGAAAAACCCCTTTCATGACCTGTCCATACATTGCCTTCATTATCATCGAGCACGCTGTAGCAGAAATTTGAGAGAAGACCGTTTGCTGTGGTAATGTTATTTATAGAGTCACCTGTAAACCAGAATAAACCATTTCCTAAAGTTGCCGCCCAGATATCGCCACTCTCGCTTTCAGCAAAACCCAATACTTTATTGTGTGTAAAACCCGACATTACAAGATCTCCGATACTGACCCCTTCCTCAGGAGTTATCATGTATAATCTGTCACATTCTGTTGCCGGCATTGCTTTACCATTGCGAAGTATAAGAACCTGATTGATACTATTATGTGGCAGGCGGTCTTCGATATTAAACCTTCTAATAATTTTACCGGTATTTCTATCAAGTAATAATATACCATCAAGAGTTGAGAGCCAGAGATGATCTTTACTGGCAGCAATATGTCTGATATAATTCTGTCCTGAATTCTCAGAAAGAAAAAATTGTCTGGCATTCAGGTGTCTATCTATTAAAAAGAGCCCGTTTCCCTTTGTTCCTGCCAAAATATAAGTTGAATCTTCAAGGTAGTATGAAGATATTTCACCCCCTGTTTTTTTTAATATATTATTAAACTTTCCTGTTTCTCCAGTTTCAGGATTAAATGAAAAGAAGCCTGAAGGAGTGCCCAGAAGATAAAAAGCTTCTCCCTGATAAACAGCGATAATATTATTCTGACCGGGTATGTTACCCGGCTTATAAAAAAGCAAGGCCTGAGAGAGCAGCAATGAAAGTCCCTCACCATAAAGACCTGCCCAGATATTTCCAGCGTCATCTTCAAAAACTGTTCTTACATCATTACTCTGAAGGCCGTTTCCAGAATTATAAACCGTAATATTTTCAATATTTAAGGTTTTAAGATCAACAACTATTTTGAACAATCCTGTATTAAAAGTAGCAAGCCATATAGAACCATCCTGCCCTTGCATAATGAAGCGAATATCAAGATCGTCAGGTAACAATTTGCCTGAAGGTCGTTCAAGAACAAGAGAATCTCCCATAGATCTCAAAATAAACAAGCCTTCACCTTCGGTAGCAATAAAAAATACCTGTTCCTCTTTAATTTTTTCAATACAATGTACTCTGGTATATTCAATACCTGGTATTTCTTTAATTATCTGGAGGTTCTCCTTCCCGAGCCTGCAATGCAGAATATTTTGCATGGTACCAACAAGGATATTTGCACTGTCGAGCAGTGCTACGCATGTCATCATAAAACCATCAGGAATGCTGTATTTTATAACCTCATCAGGCTTATTTATGTTAATCTTTATAAGGTATTTTTCCTGCGGGATGATAATTATGTTATTTTCATCTGCCTGTATAATTTTGTTAATGCTCTGTATTCCAGATATCTCAACTTTCTTCAGAGTTCCATTTGTCGTATAGAAAAGTGAACCATCGTTACATCCGAACCAGAGCCTGCCCGAAGAGTCTTTAAGCATTGAAACAGCATAACGGTCAGAAATAGTGTCGGGATAAGGTACAGGATAAAAATTAATGCCGTCAAATTTTGTTAACCCATTTCCTGTACCCACCCAAAGAAATCCATTATCATCCTGGTTTATTACATACACATAAGGGGAGGGAATATTTGCGGCAGTTGAAAAGTTTTTAAAGCTGTAAGATTGCCCTATGGCATCTGTAAATATAACGGTATGAATAAAAAAAATGATTGTAAATTTCAGACAATCAACTAATTCGTATTTGAAATTTTTTCTATCAATCACCTTAAGACTACTGTTTGCTTTCAACTTTTGGACGTACAATTATATTTGGTTTGTAAATTGGAACTCCCCCTATAGGTGCGCTGAAGAATTTAAGATTATCACCCCTCTGGTTTTCGATTGAAATAACCACGTTGTTATTTCTAACAAGAAACTCCTGTTTCTTATGAAACTGAAAATCAAGGGAAGAATTGATCTCTTCCGATGAAATATGAATACGTGACTCAACCCAGTTGTCTTCATTGGAAACAGGCACGGTAATACCTTTCCTTACACGTGAAACAATGACAACTGCTCCATCATCGTCCCAGTCAAAATTCTCTTGTTTTACGTAAATAACTCCTTCATCAACATAGGGGTAAATGTGAGAAACACTTTTTGTATTATTCCACATTCTGAAGGTATATTCGTAGGTAAAAGCATTTGCGCCCTCTATAGGAACATCTCTGTTTGGCTCACGCGATAGAAAATATCTGTAAAGATTTCCATCATCTCCGCCAGCTCCATCAGCAATAACTTTAAAAATATATCCCCATTTTTCGCTTAAATCACCTTCAGCAGGGTTAAATGGTCCGAAAGTATAATATTTATTATCATATTGCTTATCCTCGCTAAAGATTTTAGAAGCAAGAAGTGTCCCACTTTTATAATTACCTGTTGGTTGTAGGCCTCGGGAATCTTCATTTATCTCAGGATCTACTCCCCTACCCCCATATACTGAATAAAGTGTTTTGGTATCCCAATTGCCTTTTTGTTCATCGTGCTCACCTCCTGTATCGGGGTCAAAAACTCTAATGTAAACACGTCCGTTATATTCTTTAGGAACAGAAAAGAACCATGTCTGGGAAAGGTCATCATCACCCCACGATGTTTCGCCAACTTTTCCGAATGTAACAAGAAACGGTATATTCTCATCCTGCCCGGGAACAGGTTGAGAATAAAGTGCCTCAATTCCAGTGTTAACTATTATTATCTGGAAAAGAAAAAAATATATAATTATTTTTGGTCTCATTTTGTTTTAAAAATAATTAATTTTAATTAATGCTCCCGGGTCACTATAATATTTTTTGATACACATGTTTCCTTTATCTTCCCGCTCTCATCAGGAGCAGAGGTAATTATAAGTTGTATTGTATAACTGCCAGGCAATTGATAGGTTTTATCGACTTTAGAGCCAATAGCAATTGTTTCGTCACCGAAATTCCAGTAAAACTGATTTATTGTCCAATCGGGCAGATATGTGTTGCCTGCATCAAAAACAACCTTTTCACCCGCATAACATTTATCGGGGCCTGAAATATAAGCCTGCTGATTCTTTTCAACTTCAAGCAGATATGTTTCTGCGTTATATTCAACTTCACCGGTTAGTTCATTTATGATATCGAGTTTAACTGAATAAGTTCCCGGGTTTTTGTAACAATGATCAACGGTTACGCCCTCAGCTGTTTCACCATCACCAAAATTCCATCTGAATCTGAATGGAACCGGTAGGGTATCAAATTTTCTTGCATTTTCTTCAATAAACTCAAAGCAGAAATTATCAGGTTTAGCCGGGTCGCATGCTTCTTTCCTGATAATGTTCGATTTGAACATCCAGATATTATCATCTCTACCTGTTTTCCTTGCAAAAAATCCTTCCTGAAGGTTATCTGAAGCATAAAGGGCAAAGTCATCATCAGATGAGTTTATGGGGTCAGGAAGAAGCACTGGTTCTTCCCACTCACCATTTGCCAAAGTTGTGAAATAAATATCAAGGCCTCCAGTAAAATTTGCCTCAGATGGTCTATCGGAAGAAAAATACAATCTTCCTGAAGAATGAATGAAAGGATAGTTTTCCCTGAAAGGTGAATTAATTTTACTTCCGAGATTCCGAGGAATGCTCCATGTACCATCAATTAACTCACAGTAATAAATATCAGATCCTCCCACGCTTCCATGCATATCGGAGGCAAAGAACAGAAATCTGCCATCACGACTGATGGAAGGATGAGCCACATTATATTGAATGCTGTTATATTCGAATGGCCTGACATTGCTAATTGTAAATTCTGATAATTCGCCAACATATATCCCGAGTTTATTTTCAACATTCTTTTTTCTTGCAGCCTTACCTGTAATTACACTGCTTGTGAAATAAATAACCGAACCATCAGCCGACACCGAAACAGGGCCGTAAAAAAATAATTCCGTTCCGGTAACCTTTATGGCAACGGGATCCTTCCAGTGAATTGAATCTTTCCGTCGGGCAAAATAAAGGTTAAATAGTCTTTCGCCCTCAAAAGTTGTGATATTTCTGGAACTGCTTATCCTCCTGTCGGAGCAAAAGAGGATACCATCATTGAAAGTTACAGGAGCAATGTCATTAAAAAGATATTTGCTGAATGGTGTTTTTTCAATCGTATAAAGCTTAGGCTGAGCAGTAATACTGTATTCTGCTGATATCAGTGTAACAATACAAAAAACAATATTTCTTAAAACTCCTTTCGACATTTAAAAATATCTTGGATTAGTTGCAGATACCTTATATCCCAGTTCATATCTTAATACAACTTCATGAGAACCTTTTGAATAAGTACCCAGACTTCCGGAAGGGTAATCGTATGAATACCCGAACATTAGCTGTGGCGTTATTTGAAATTGAATTATCCCCACAATAACTTCCTCATGAGTACGCCATGATGCACCAAGCCACAAAAAGTCAAAGAATATGAAATTTCCGTTAAGGTCGAACCGTATGTTGTTTTTCGCATTTTGTTTCTGTACCGGATAATCAATTAGAAAAGAAGGTTTAAACCTGAATGCTCTGGAAAATGAAATCAATGCACCTGCAGTAGCAACAATGTCAAAATCGGTAAAAGTATCAAAGCTAACTTCGCCCGAACTGCTTTTGAGATAGCTCAGGAATGAAGGGACAGCCGCTCCCGCAAAAAAGTTTTTACCGGTAAATAGTATTCCTGCACCCACGTTTGGCAGTAAGTAAGGTTTGTCATTCGTCATGAATACCGGGTCGCCGGGGTTAATAAGTCGTATTCCTGTATAATCGGTATTTGACATGTCGAAACCTGCTCTCAGCCCCATAGAAAGCCGGCTTTTGTTAATCATTATATGATAGGCATAGTCAGCATATGCACTTGTGGCACGGGTAAATCCATATTTAAAAAATTGTCCCGAAACTCCGAGTCCGATTTTATTATTTTTCAACAGGGTTTGTAACGATGCTGTCTGAAAAACAGGAGCCCCCTCAATACCAAACCATTGCATTCGCCCGGAAAGAAAGAAACTCAACGCTTCTCTTGTGCCAGCATAGGCAGGATTAATAACCAGACCATTATGAAGGTACTGGCTGTATACAGGATACATCAGGCTGATACGTGTCATACCCTGTACATCCTCCTGTCCATGGAGATTAATCAAAGAAACTGCTGCCAGAAATATTTTAATCAGAACTTTCTTCACCCCGTTAAATTAAAATTAATTCATATTATATCTTTTCAGAATAACAAATCCGCTTTTTTTGAATACTTTATCATTTCGTTTCGATTTAATAGTCAGAAAGTAATAATATGTTCCTTCGGGCAGCGGTGTATTACCACTATTCCCTGTCCAATTCTCCCATGTCCTCCCTCCGATATTTGTTGTGTAAAAGACCTCTGTTCCGGCACTGTTAAGAATTCGCAATGAGCACTCACTGTAATTAAGATCGAGGCCCTGAATTTCAAATACATCATTAATCCCGTCATTATTGGGTGAAAAACCTTCAGGAATAACAAGTTCATGAACATTTATTATCATTTCATCTCTCGATTCGCACAGACCATTCACAATTTTCCACTCAAATTTGTTTTGTCCTAAAGAGAGGTTAATAACTATTGAGTCATTTATAATTTCAGCCGTTCCCGATAATACGCTCCATGAACCTGAACCGGCTACAGGTCTGGATGCATGGAGTGTATCTACAAGATCGAATGAGTAAAGGTCGCGGTCAGGTCCGGTATCGGCTAAGCCGGTACGTTTATAAAATATTATATCAACTGAATCCTTGCTGGTGCATGTCCAGTTAGTTTCCTCCCAGTAGAATCTCTTTGTAACAACATCCGGAATATTAACTGAATCAATTGCAACTGTCATAGACGGACCAGGAGGTGAGATACTTACAACATCTGCAGGCAGGGTCCACAAACCTGAGCCAACGCTGGGTATGGCATTTAGTGTATATACTGGCCCGCAAACAGCATCATCAGGTCCGGCATTTGCAACCGGTGTCCGGTATACTGTTATTTTTCGCGAGCCGGAAAGTGAAGTAGCATTGCAGCCATTGTTGTCGGTCAGGTTGGCAAGTGAATAATTATAAACCTCAACAGTACCAGAAGGTATTTTATTTAAAGAAATGGAAAAATCAGGCGTAGTGATATTGTCAACTGCTATCTGTGTACTGTTTTCGTTGTAAACAAGACTCATTGGAAAAGCACCTGTTAACGTTAGTTTTAACTGAACCGGTACTCCGCTGCAGATGGAAGTATCGGTTGTTGATACTATCGAGCCTGTAGGTAGTGGATTAATACTAATATTTATAATATTTGATGTATCAATACAACAGTCGGCAGGTCCTGAAAAGATTACCCTGCTGAAGAAAACTGGATTGGCAAGCGGAGGTGGAGTATAATTCTGCTCGTTATTTGTTCCTGAAGCAGGAGCCCATGTTGTACCGTCGGTACTTTGTATCCACTGCCATGTTGGTGTACCTCCTGCACCTCCTGTAAGTGGTGTACCGGAAATCACCGGTGATGAGTTAAAACAGACAGCGCTTCTGTCGGGTGTGATAACATTGTTGGTTATTGACGGTAAAACTGTTACCTGAATTAAAGGGCTTATGTCACTGCACATTCCTGAAGTAACCACTCTCCTGAAATAATATATAACAGGTAATGTTGTTGCATTGTCAAGGGAGGACGACTGATAATCTTTACCGTTTGCTCCTGGTATAGAAGAATAGCCTGTTGTTTCATTAAGTGATGATTGCCATTGAAAAGCATAATCGCCTAAAATATCTGTACCACCAGTGGGAGTTGAACCTGTAAAGAGTCGGGGTGTGGCTCCACTACATATTGTAGTATCAGAAAGACCTGATAGCAAACTTATGGTGTTACCGGATATAGGTTTATGCACATTTATAACAATGACATTGCTTGTATCGCTGCACGCTGAGGAAGTTACTATTCTTCTGAACCATGTTGTATCAGTAAGGGCAGCAGGTGAATAGTTTTGCTGGTTGACAGGGTTTGGTCCAGCTGCAGTTGACCATGAAGAGGAAACTGTTTTTTGCTGCCACAGGTAATTGTATGTGCCGTTTCCATTTACGGGCACGACACCTGTCAATAGAGCAGGGAAAGTTCCGGAGCAAACAGTCTGGTCAGCTGAAATGATGTTATTTCCAATAACCGGCCATGCAGTAAGTTTTACCGCAGGACTATTGCTGACACACACATCATTGCTTCCGGAATAAACAACTCTTCTGAAAAACTGAGTGCCAGGAAATGCTGAAGAAGACTCGACCGGATCATATCCTGAATTATTGACAATACCTTCTGCCGTTAACCAATTACTTCCATCGTAACTGCTTTCCCATCTGTAACGGTAGAAACCATCGCCTCCTTCCAGCGTCGGCGGTGTTGTTGCACTAAGATTTGTAAAAACCATCCCATAACATATCTCCTCATCAGGGGAAACAATGACATTATTTTTAATTGTATCAAGAACGGTAATTTTCACAATTGCTGATGAATCGACACATCTTCCTGAAATAACGGTACGGCGGTACCATGAAGTAACAGTTAGTGCCGGTGGGGGAGTGTAACTTTCATTATTATAGGTATTAACAGGAAGGATATAGTTTATGCTATCGGTACTTACCTGCCAGCGGAATGAATATATTCCATTGCCATCCTGTAGTGTTGCCATTGAATTAAATGCAGGAGGATCCTGTGCAAAGCATATTGTATCAGATGTACCTATGATATTATTTTTAATAAAAGGCTGAACTATAATCTGTACAGGTTTGCTTACGTCTTCCAGCTGGATTGGAGTTGAGGAATCTCTGATAATACGGCGGAACCAGACAGTATTTGTTTCAATAACTGTTGGTGTATAATTGATATAAGATGGACCTGTGCCGCTTACAACAGTTGTCCATGTGCTCAGGTCATAGCTTTTTTCCCAGATATATGTATAAGGTTCTATTCCTCCCACAGGTGTGGTTCCTGTAATTAATGGTGGCAGCATGTTTGAGCAAACTGAATCGATTTGGTCTCCTGTTACTGAAGATCTTATTGAGTTAAAAAGGAACCCGTTAAGAGTAGCTTTGAAGCCTGTTTTTTTAGTACCATCCTGGCCAGGTTCTGCTATTGGTGCATCGCTGACACCTGCTGCACCTCCGGAATAAATTCCTGTGATATTAGCTGGTATATCTGTGCTAACCCAGAGCAAGCCACCGCCGCCACCACCACCTTCGCCACCTATCAGACCTATTCTGTCGCCACCTTTGCCACCCGGGACATACAATGATAAGGATGTTAGGCCATAGTTTTTAACAGAGAGGGCTATTGACCCGCCTGCTCCACCTCCACCTGCACCTGCATCACCTGAGGCATTACCCCCGGGCGCTCCTGAAGCTTTTATATGACCTCCATTACCTATTAAAGAATCGGCTACAATTATTACAATGCCTCCGCCATTACCACCAGGGCCTGATGTTCCCCCCGATGAAGCATTGGTTGAAGCACCTCCGCCGCCACCCATAAATATTCTGTCATTAAGAGCAGGATGATCAGCTTTAAAGCCGCCACTGCCTCCCTCTCTTGGTGCCAAACAATCAGAATCTTCATTTCCTCCTACGCCTCCATTGCCCATATGTGAACCACCTCCACCACCTGAATACCTGCCATTACCACCCCCACCACCTGTGTAATTAGGGCCGAAACCTTTTACATAATCCGGAATTAGCGGATTCTCATACTCTGTGTAATTTGCAATGCCTTCCCCTTTAAATCCAGCATTTGTAAACAGCCGGCTATAATATTCGCTGCCATAAGCAACTTCATCTGTGGCCCTGCAGATGCCGTCACCGATTGTATCCTTTCCCCCGTTAAAACCTTTGCCGGTAACGTCAATATCTGCGGAAAGTTTAAGCGTACGGCCTATTATCAATGCCAGAACCCCACCGGATTTATTTTCAGAATCCCAACCATCAACAGTAAGAGGGCCTGTTACTTCAACGCTGTTGTAAAAGGGGACCCTCACAATCTGAACATTTCCCCTCACATCGTAGTTATTAATAAGCTCATTCCTGAAAACAATCTCTTTTGTTGCAGTATTAACCGATTGAGTAATAAGGAATTCCCATAATCCGGGCTCTCCATATTTATTCTGCATCTGACCATACGAACCTGGATCAATCATAATCTGAACTCCCTGCACCTGAATAACCAGAACCGTGTCACCTCCCGAAATGCTGAATCCTGAAACATCATCCACAGTAACACGGTCGGCGCCAATTGCAACTACATGAGTGGAAGGCATTCCCAGATTACCAGAAAGATTTTTCTGTGCTGATACACTCAATACAATGAAAAACAGCTGAATTACTGCAATAAAAAATATAATATTACCTCTTATTCTATAAACCATCAGGTAATTTTCTGAGGCCTAATATAGCTAATTTATTTAAAAATTTTCAAAAACTAAATCGAAGCATCAAAGCTCCTTTAACCTTTCTACGGTAAAATTTACAGGAAGTTCCACGAAAAAGACAGATCCTTTATCTTTTTCAGAGTCGAACCATACTCTTCCTCCTGCTATCTCAACGTAACGTTTAACAATAGATAATCCCAACCCCATACCCGATGATTTTGTTGTAAAATTGGGTGTAAACAGTTTTGATTTGAGCTCATCGGGAATTCCAGTTCCATTATCCTCTACTGAAACCTGAACTTTGTCTCCTTTTAGTTCCAGATTTATTTTTATTAATCCTTTTCTTCCTGGAGGTATTGATTGTATCGCATTTTTGATAATGTTTGAAAAAATACTGTTCAAATGTTCCTTATCGGCTAACACAACAACCCTGCAATTTGTTGGCCAGTTTACCCTGAAAGAAATATTTTCCGATTCTTTGAAAAGTTCGAGAGTTGTTTTGATATGTTCAATCAGGTCAATATTAACCGGGTTAGCCGATGGCATTCTGGCAAATGATGAGAATGCTGAAGCAATTGAGGAAAGGGTATCAATGTATTCAATCTGATTTCTGGTAAATTTTTCAAGTCTTTTCTCAAACCCCGGAGTGCCATCTTTCCATGATTTATATAGTTGCTGTATATTGAGTTTCATTGGCGTTAAAGGGTTTTTTATTTCATGAGCCACCTGTTTTGCCATTTCCCTCCATGCATACTCTCTTTCAGAATCAGCTAACCTGCGGGCACTTTCCTGCAATTCGTCAACCATCCTGTTATATTGTTCAACCATTTCGCCTATTTCATCATGACCTTTATATTCCAGGTGTTCGCTTTTTTTCCCGAGCTGTACCGAAGCAAGCCCTTCACTCAGCATCCTTAGCGGTGCAGTCAACTTCCTGCTGATAAGAATAGCAATTATAGTCGTAAAAATTATTATCAGAAGTGTAAAGTTTGCCACAGCAATAATCACATTCGAAATTTGCCTTGTAAGAACACTCTGCATTCTGAAGTAGGGAAGATTAAGATAGGCCAGCAGACGTCCCTCCTCATTATAGAAAGGAACATATGCTGAAACAAATTCAAGAGAGACAATCCTCTCACGCTGAATATATTCACTCTTGGTAAGGTTTTCGAGATTAATGAATGCATCCATGTTAAGGCGACGGCTTGTTAAATTGCGGTAGAAAACCTCAGGCCGGGAGGTTGCCATTAAATAACCGTTTCTGTCAAAAAGATTAATATCAGTATTGAAAATATTTGATAATCTGATAAGAAATTCATTAAGCGACGGGCTGTCAATGCTTCGCCAGTCAGTTCCAAGATCTGGTTCAGAAGATAAAGTATTTTGAAGCTCAGAATATATTGACCCTATTTTTTCCTTGATATTCTCAAGATGCCTCTCCTTATACTGATTGACACTGAAAAATGCTACAATCACCCCTACCGGTACAAATGAACCAAGCAGAATCGCAATAAAAGAAATCTGAAGTTTCTGCCTGAAATTCAGATAAAGCAAACTCTTCCATTTAATTCGTCTGACAATCAGAATTGCCAGGTTAATCACAATCAATGTAAATGCAAAAATATATGCAAAAGATATCAGAATATCAGTAAATGAGATTGTTCTATTGCTTATTATTACTGTGACGTTACCACTTCGGTATAGAACATGTTTATATCCTTCGCTGTTGAAAACTCTGAAATCCATTTCCCTTTCAATATAAGAATTGTCAGATTTATCATAGGGAAAGTTTCCAGTTCTTACTACAAGAAAACCATTTATGTATTTAGCAAATGAATAATATTTCAGCCCGGTATAGCCATGATATCTCCTGTCAAGCAATAATTCAGGATATCCTTCCTGATAAGAATCAATATCATTGTATAATTCAATAAAGAGTCCCTTTTGTGCATTATTACCCGTATTGTAAAAAATCTGTCCGAGATAATATGACCTTCCTCCCTGCTCTTCAAGGAAGTAGAAACCTGTTCCGGTAATCATCTGACCGAATCTTTCTATTCTTTCCCTGAAAAAGTTGAAACAATTATCTAACATTTTTTCTTCAGAAGCTATCCATAGGGGTGAATCGTGTCGACATGAAACCACACTCAGGTTAAAGTTACCCCAGTATCCCTTAAAATAAGTTTTCTGAAGGTAATAGGTAATTGTGTCAATATCATTTTGAGTGGTAAACTCCCGGCAAACCAGATCCCTTAGAATAGTATCAGAAGAAAGTTCCGGCCATATTGAAATCAGCAAATGTTCAGCTTCAGGATCGTGTTCTGTAGAATAAGTCACTGCCAGTACCTTTTTCTGTTCTATTGATTTTTCCTCAGAAAGTTTTATTACGTAATAAAGCACATAAATTCCGAAAAGGAAGGCAAAAACAAGAGTCAGGTTAAAAAGAATCAGATTTTTCCTGAGAGAGAGCCATATTGACAAAACAAAGACATAAAAAACTATTAATACTATTATATCGCAGCTATAATATATAAGAGAAAAAACAAACAGAGGTATCGATAATGCACATGATGTGAGGAATATTTTATTTCCGGTAAAAGGCTGTGCTTCCTTAATTACTTTTATCAGAAAGAGTGCAGGCACTGATATCAGTAAAAGGATGGTAAAATAACCCGCAAGAGAAAACAATGAAAGTTCAAGTAGCCGGTATGGTTCAAAAACTATATTCGATTCAAAAACAAGTCCAGTGAAAATTTTATGGGCAACTACCATTAATAAAGCACCTGCCGAGAAAAGCAGCGTAAGTATGACTGTTTTGTTGATATTGTTTCCTCTGATTACTTCTTTCAAAGATATATCCCTGTAAAATATATAAGCAGTCAGAAATAGCATAATGCTCAGCAGCACAAGATGCCCCAGAGATGGAATTATCTTCCCGTATGAAAACAGATAGCCAGCAAAAATGCCAGTATCTGCAAAGACATCAGGTAATCCAGCGAGAAGAATAATTATATAAAAGAGCAAAAAAGCAAAGAACACAAAAAGTATTGTTTGAAGATTCCTCTTCCCTTCAGCAGATATTTTTCGGGCGAGTGTCAAAATTAGGGCATCAACAATGAAAAATAATATCAGCCAGCAACAGGCAGGGAAAAGGGTAAACCAGGAGGCCTGTTTTCTCTCAGGCCATTTGAGCGAGAAGAGTTTTTCGCCTTTAATATTATAAATATTAAATTTCCCATTATCTGAAAAAGAAATTTCTGTTCCTGCAGGTACTTTGAATTCAGGTTCAAAACCATTTCTAACCAGGTCATTTTCAAAACCATAATCACTTCTTAATCTCAAAAGTGCAATCAGTTTTTCACGCCCCAATTGAACCTGCTTTGGTATAAACCATCCGTTATGGATAAATACCACAGGCTTTGAATACAATGAATCATTATAACCCAGTGGAACATCAAAACTATTATCTGTCCAGTGAACAAGACGATCATCGAGATAATCAAGTATTGTAATCTTCTCCTCTGAAATGATCTTTTTAAGGCTGCTTTTCGAAATAGAACCAATTGGTTCTCCTTCCTCAAGGATGTTCTTAAGGCTTATCAGGCATTCTTCCGAAATTTTTTCCTTTGATGCAAGTATTCTGTTGAATCTCCTTGTACGTAACCGGTATTCAAAATCACTGTTATACAAAGTTTCGGCAAGCAGCGAAACAATGATCATAACCACTGACAGTAGAAGCAATATCTTTATTTTCCGGTTGTTTTTCATTTCAAAACTAAAATCATGAATGATGATATGGAATACCTTTTATTATAGTCAAAACTCTGTACAACTGTTCCATAAACAATAAACGTACCATCTGATGAGAGAATGTCATATCCGAAAGAGAAAGCTTGTAATCGGCCCTGCTGTGCACATCATCCGATACACCCCATGCCCCTCCTATTATAAAAACCAACCTCTTCTTTTGAAGCATAAGAAACTTTTCAAGCTCACTTGCAAATTCAATCGTACCCAGCCTTTTCCCATTCCTGTGAAGAAGTATAACAAAATCATCCCTGCCGATATTTTGAAGCAATAACTTACCTTCCCTGAGTACCTGTTCAGAAACAGGCATATTCTTTGTGTTTTTCAATTCAGAAACAGTAATTATCTCAAAACCTGTCAGTTTCCCGATTCTTTCAGAATAATCTGCAATTCCTGATGAGATATACTTCTCGGTTGTTTTCCCCATTTGCAGCAGAACAATCTTCATAAATTACAATTACATGTTTTTTGCAGTGAAAACAAAATTAGCAATTATAATGTGCCATTTGCTATTTTATGTGTTTTAACCTGTTTTAATCAAGTATTTTTTTAAATTTGCAATGAATTGACACTAACTTGAAAATCGAAAGATTTCCTGACATGAAAAATAAAAGCTTTATCTCAACCTTTCTTATAATTTTTTTCAGTTCCGGCATTTATGCCCAGGAGCATTTAAGAATTCCCTCTGATATACTTATTTCTTTTAAAACTGGAAACGCAGTAATGCTTGCAAGATACATAAATCCAACCGTTCAGTTAATGGTTCTTGGCAAGGAAGATTTTTACAAGAAGAATGTCGCTGAAACCATCATGAAAGATTTTTTTATTACTTACCGGCCCAAAGAATTTATTATTAAGCATCAGGGGGGTACTGCTGATGCTCAATATGCAATTGGGAACCTGACAACCGACAAAAACAGTTTCAGAGTATATTTTCTGATGAAAAAGGTTGGGAGTGATTTTCTTATTCACCAGATAAGGATTGACCCTGATGATTCAAGATAGCCTTCTGACCGATTTCATTATCCGCTGCCTTAATGAAGATATCGGCGAGGGCGATTTTACTTCAATGGCCTGCATTCCAAAGGGTACAGAAGGCAAAGCTCGTCTGCTTATTAAGGAAAATTGCGTAATTGCAGGACTGGAAATAGCCAGAAAAGTATTTTCTGTTGCTGACCCATCTCTTGAAACAGAGTTTTATATTCACGATGGTGATGAAGTAACTTCTGGAACAATAGGTTTTATAGTCTGGGGTAATCTGCATTCTATTCTTAAAACCGAACGACTTGTCCTGAATATTCTTCAAAGGATGAGTGGAATAGCCACTTCAACAAGGACATGTGTGAAACTTGTGGAAGGTACAAAAGCAAAAATTACTGATACACGGAAAACAACTCCTGGAATGAGGATCCTTGAGAAAAACGCAGTGATGATAGGTGGAGGTGTGAATCACAGGATGGGCTTATACGATATGATAATGATTAAGGATAACCATATTGATTTCTCAGGAGGCATTGAAAAAGCCATAAAAAGGACAAAAGAATTTCTGCAAGCAAAAGGATTAAACCTTAAAGTGGAAATCGAAGCCAGAAGTCTTACAGATGTTGAAATAATTATCCGAACCGGAGGAGTTGACAGAATAATGCTTGATAATTTTAGTATTGAAGATACAATTAAAGCCGTAAAACTCATAGCTGGCCGCTATGAAATAGAATCATCAGGAGGAATCACACCTGAAAATATACGTAGCTATGCCGAATGCGGTGTTGACTTTATTTCTGTCGGAGCACTTACACATCATATTAAAAGCATTGACATGAGCCTTAAAGCCCTCAGGGAATGATATCATAAAAGAGATTCTGGTTCATTTTTTCTGGTTTAAAGATTTTTTAACAAATTTTAATTACATTTGGCTACTTTAAAATGTTTATGAAGAGGTGGCTAACAATTTTTATCCTGATTTTTCTTGCAGGATGTTCAGGCAAGAACAATGAACCAGAGATTTACTTTACAGGAGAAAAGGCTTCAAAGTACTTCCAGAAAATTGATTCCATATGTCTCAGGGATAACGGATCATTATGGGGTGTGAATCTATCAGGCCCGATAATCTTTGTTGACCGCCCTACAAGAAGGCTTTTTGCCAACAGCCCTGATAATGAAGGAATATTGAGACTCAGAGATGGCGTTTACCAGGGGTATTTCCCGAGAGAAAGAATAATAGAAAACTCTGCAGTTGAGTTTGGTGGCGCCCTTTACGCTATGACACCTTTGCCTCCAGAAGAAGATGAATATAGAATTATAACAGCAGCTATAAATTCATTGTTTCATTCTTACCAGAAGAAAATCGGTATCAAACCACAAAAATTTATCATACACGAGATGGATGAAAAGTTTGCCCGTATATGGCTTAAACTTGAATTCCGTGCTTTGAGAAAAGCTCTTGAATCAGACGGTCTTCAACGCGATCAATATCTTAGAGATGCCCTGATCTTCAGAGGTGCACGCCGGGAACAGTTCTCGTCAACAGCTAAAGAAGAAAACCTGTTTGAAATTTATGAAGGCCTCTCTTTATTCACCTCAACAATGCTATGTAACAGATCAGAAGAGGAAATAAAACAAAAGCTGATTGAGGGACTCGATTTTTTTTATAGATTTCAGTCATTCTCCCGTTCTTTCGGATTTATACTTGGTAGTACTTACAGCTTTTTACTTCATACAAATGGATACAACCTGAGAAAGATTGTTGATTCCGATACGGTTGATCTGGGAATGGAAGTAATGAGACATTTTAATTTGCAGGTTCCAGAAGTCTATCGGGACGTTGCAGGTAGCCTTGCAATTGTTTACGAAGTTGAAACCATTTACAAAGAAGAGGAACAGAGAATGAATGAAATAAGGGAAAGGATACGCAGGCAATTATCGAAATTTACTGAAAAGTCTGTTCTCTCAATTGAATTAGAAAGCCCTTATTTCGACTTTGAACCAGAAGATATTCGCTCACTCGATACTCTGGGCACAATATACAATTCTATCAGGATAGCCGATAATTGGGGAAAACTTACAGTGGATAAAAACGGTTGCCTTATATCATATAATTTAAAACATTTACGTCTTCCTGCCCGGAACATAAAAGAAATTAAAAATCACTATTATGGCGATGGCTGGCATATTATACTAAACAACAACTGGAAAATAATGAAAGAGGGCGATAATTATTTCTTAAGAAGAGTAATGCTTCCCTGATATTGTAAGGACTACATACTCTCAAGTTCTTTAATCTTATCCGTGAGAGTTTTTATTTTTAAAATTGCATCAGCCTCTTTTTTTCGTTCACGCTCAATAACCGCAGAAGGTGCATTGGCAATAAATTTCTCATTACCGAGCTTCTTTCTGACTGAATCAAGGAATCCTTTTACATAATCAAGCTCCTCTTTTGCCTTTTCAATTTCAGTTGCAACATCCACCATCACGACTGCTGGTATATAATACTCAACTGTTCGCGCCATAAAAGAAAAAACATTCTGTATCTTTTCAGTGGTGAAACGGATCTCATTCAGGTATGCCATTTTCTTAACTACCGGTAGAAAATATTCATCGTAATTTTCTTCCGTCCTGATATAAAGGTCTAGTTTCTGTCCTGAAGAAATATTTTTCTCTTTTCTGAATGCTCTGATTGCGCTTATAAGTTCTTTGGCAACCTCAAATCTTTCTGCAAGCCTGCCGTGATGTCTTTTATGCACCGGCATCCTGCTAACCATAATACTTTCGCCCTCTTTTCTTTCAGCAATCCTCTGCCAGATTTCTTCGGTAATAAATGGCATAAAAGGATGTATTACCTGCATTAATTTTTCATAAAGAGAAATAGTTGCATTAAAGGTTTTAATGTCGATAGGTTTCTGGAATTCTGGTTTAATTATTTCAAGGTACCAGCCTGAAAATTCATCCCAGAAGAGTTTATAGGTTTTCATTAAGGCTTCGGAGATGCGGTATTTCTTAAAATCGGCTTCAATTTCACCGAGTGATTTGTTGAATTTTTCCTGCATCCATTCCACTGCCAGTGTAGAAGCTTGAGGTTGGGGTATAGTGTCATCAGTTTTCCAGCTTTTTATAAGCCGGAACGAATTCCATATCTTGTTTGCAAAATTTCTTCCCTGTTCCGGTAAGCTGTCGTTGTAGAGAAGGTCATTTCCTGCGGGAGAGCAGAGAAGCATTCCCACCCTTAGACCATCAGCACCATATTTGGCAATAAGGTCGAGTGGTTCAGGCGAATTACCGAGTGATTTCGACATCTTCCTTCTCTGCTGGTCGCGCACAAGGCCTGTCAGATAAACATTTCTGAATGGTTTTTCCCCGGTGAATTCATACCCTGCAATAATCATTCTTGCCACCCAGAAGAAAAGAATTTCCGGAGCAGTTACCAGATCGCTTGTGGGATAATAATATTTCATATCGGGATTATCGGGGTTATTAATTCCGTCGAAGCAGGTTATAGGCCAGAGCCATGATGAAAACCATGTATCAAGCACATCCTCATCCTGCCGGAGATCAGCTTCAGTAAGACGGCTATTACCCGTTTTTTTTCTGGCCAGTTCAAGAGCTTCACCAGGGCTTTCAGCAACAACATACTCATTTTCACCGTAATACCAGGCAGGAATTCTATGCCCCCACCATAGCTGACGACTGATACACCAATCACGCACATTTTCCATCCAGTGACGGTAAAGATTTCTGAATTTTGCAGGATACAGCATAACTTCGCCATTAATAACTGCATTCAGTGCTGGAACAGAAATCTCTTTCATCCTTAAAAACCACTGAGTCGAGAGTTTTGGTTCAATTACAGCATTGGTCCTCTCCGATCTCCCTATCTTGGTAACGTAGTTCTCAGCCTTCAAAAGATGACCGGTACGTTTCAGCTCTTCAAAAGCAAGTTCCCTTGCCCTGAACCTGTCAACACCAACAAACATCCCGGCCTTTTCATTTATTGTACCGTCGTTGTTAAAGATATCAATCAACGGCAGTTTATGCCTTTCTCCTATTTCATAGTCGTTAATATCATGTGCAGGAGTTATCTTAAGACATCCAGTGCCGAAATCCATATCAACATAATCATCAAAAATAAAAGGTACTTCCCTGTTTACCATTGGTACTATAACCTTTTTTCCGGCAAGGTGTTTATATCTCTCATCCGAAGGATTGGCACAAACAGCGGTATCTCCCAGTATAGTCTCGGGGCGTGTTGTAGCAACAGTTATAAAATCATCCGTTCCGGCAATACGGTACTTAACATAGTATAGCTTTGATTTTTCCTCAGTATAAATAACCTCTTCATCCGAGACTGCTGTTCTTGCTTCAGGATCCCAGTTTACCATTCTCACCCCTCTGTAAATCAAACCCTTATTGTACAGCTTCACAAATACTTTAATCACCGACCGATATCTCTTTTCGTCCATGGTGAAGAGAGTTCTGTCCCAATCGCATGATGCTCCAAGTTTTTTAAGCTGTTCAAGAATAATACCTCCATGTTTATTTGTCCAGTCCCATGCATGCTTGAGAAACTCCTCCCTTGACAGATCACGTTTGTTAATGCCTTCAGCCCTTAATTTTGCAACCACTTTCGCTTCTGTTGCTATTGAGGCATGGTCGGTTCCCGGCACCCAGAGCGCATTCTTCCCGATCATCCTTGCCCGCCTTACAAGGACATCCTGAATGGTGTTGTTAAGCATGTGACCCATATGAAGTACTCCCGTAACATTAGGAGGCGGAATAACTATTGTATAGGGTTCACACTCATCCGGTACGCTCCGGAAAAAACCATGCTTCATCCAGTAATTGTACCATTTATCCTCCGTTGCAGAAGGATCGTATCTCGAAGGAAGATCCATATTTCAATAAATATCGGTTTCTTAATAATAAAGGTGCAAATTTATAAAAATTAACTGTATTCAGTTATTGAAGAAATTCGTTCTTTAACTTCTTCTTTCGTATTTCCATCATCAGATTTTATCACATTTATAATGTTACCATGCAATTTTTCTGTATAAAATCATCATTTTCCTTAATCTGATTCTTTACATTTGCACATAATAATATTATTTAAACCCTGAATTCCAATGCCGTCAATATCTGAAAAAGGCCGATCCATGCCTCCTTCACCAATTAGGAAATTAGTGCATTATGCAGAAGAGGCAAAAAGAAAAGGAATTAAAGTTTACCATCTCAATATCGGACAGCCTGATATCAAGACTCCGGAAGTTGCCATTGAAGCATTAAAAAATCTGAATATCAATATACTGGAATACACTCATTCTGCCGGGAATGAGTCGTATCGCCGGAAACTTTCAGATTATTACAGGTCTATTGGCATTGGAATTGACTATACCAACATATTAATAACCACAGGAGGATCGGAAGCAGTACTCTTTGCACTCATGACATGTGTTAATCCCGGCGAAGAAGTTATAACGCCTGAGCCATTTTACGCCAATTACAATGGATTTGCTACAGCCGCAGGAATAAAAATCATACCGATAACATCTTCCATAAAGAATGATTTTGCATTGCCTCCCATAAAGGAAATAGAAAAAAAGATAACAGACAAGACAAAAGGAATAATTATCTGTAATCCAAATAATCCTACTGGTTACCTGTATTCAAAGGAAGAACTTTTCATTATCAGAGACATTATAAAAAAGCATGATATTTTTTTATTTTCCGATGAAGTTTACCGCGAGTTTTGTTACGATAGAGCAGAACATTACTCTGCAATGTTACTTGATGGTATTGAGCAGAATGTCATAATGTTAGATTCGGTTTCGAAACGTTATAGTGCATGTGGGATACGTATAGGTGCTATTGTTACTCGTAACTATGAAGTGCTTGGTACAGCGTTGAAGTTTGCCCAGGCTCGTCTTTCTCCACCGGGGTTAGGTCAGATTGTTGCAGAAGCATCACTTGACACGCCGGCAGAATATTTCCGCAGTGTTAACCGCGAATATACCATGCGGAGGAATTTTCTTGTGGAGGCTCTCAACAAAATACCCGGGGTATACTGTCCGAAACCGCGGGGGGCATTTTATACAGTTGTCGGGTTACCGGTTGATGACGCCGACCGCTTTGCACAATGGCTGCTTGAAGAGTTTGAATACAAAAAACAGACTGTAATGATTGCTCCTGCATCAGGGTTTTATTCCACACCCGGGCTGGGCCAGAATGAAGCAAGGATTGCGTACGTGCTTAATATTGACGACCTTAAGAATGCTGTTGAGGTATTACACGAAGCTTTGAAGGTTTATCCTGGAAGAACAATGCATTGATGGAAAAGCTTACCATAAGAAACTTCGGTATCTTCAATCGTAAAGCAAATATTTTTGTCTTATCCTGAGGAATTTTTCAAGATCTACTTTCCATGAATTTCTGATCTCGTCAGCACTCATTCCACTGATAATCTGTTGCCTCAGCAGCGGGCCTCCAGCCAGAACATCGAAATAGGAATTAAAGAATTTATCTTTATCAGGGAAATCCCTGTAAGCCCCTATGAGCCAATCGATGTTAAGCTCAGGTTTAGGAACAATTCCTTTCACATCTGCATCTCTCAGGTCTGTTCCATAGCATTTTACACCTATCAAAGGAGGGTTGGTGGCACCTGGCACACTTGCAGGAGTAAAGCTGAAGCCCCGGTCGGGAAGATCAGGATGGCCAAATATTTGAAAAGGATAATCAGTTCCTCTTCCACATGAAATGACAGTTCCTTCAAAAAAGCAAAGCGAAGGGTAAAGCCATATCGATACCCGGTTAGGTAGATTGGGCGATGGTTTTACCGGTGGTTCATACAGTGTATTATGGGTGTAGTTCCGGCATTTTATTACTTTAAGGTCACACCTTATGCCTCCTTCGAGCCATCCCTCTCCGTTAATCATCATCGCATACTCACCTATTGTCATACCATGCACGACCGGAACAGGATGCATACATACAAACGACCGGTATGAAGGGTCAGGGATATTGCCATCGACATAAAAACCATTAGGATTTGGCCTATCAAGTACCACAAACATCACTCCGTTTTCGGCACAACTCTCCATTACATAATGCATTGTTGAAATATAAGTATAAAACCTTGCTCCGACATCCTGAATATCGAATACAACGGCATCTATACCTGAGAGATGTTCAGTTTCAGGTTTTCTCATTTTTCCATAAAGGCTTATTATGGGAATGCCTGTTTCGGGGTCCTTACCATCGGCAATCTTTTCGCCAGCATCAGCCAGTTCACGAAAACCATGCTCAGGTGCAAAAATAAGTCTAATATCCACACCATTGGAAAGAAGTTCATCTACAATATGCTTTTCACCGACAACAGATGCCTGATTGGCAACTACTGCAACCCTCTTACCTTTAAGCAATTTCATGTATTCATCGGGCTGCATGTCACCGGTCACTACTACTGAATCGGTTCTCCAGCATGCTACAATCGTTGTAGAAATTATTCCAGCAAGAAAATACCATATCCTCATAATTAAAACTTTTTATAAAATCTTTTCCGAAAGTAAATCTAACGATAATATCAATATGAAAACAGTTTATCATTACACCAATCATGTAAATTCAAATTACTAAATTTGTGCATTGCATGAAACCATGAATTTACCATATTTCATAGCTCAGAGGCTAATAAAGGAAAGACGGGAGGGGGCATCATTTTCAAGGCCAATCAATGTTATTGCAATAGCCGGTATTGCTATTGGTCTTGCTGTCATGATACTTGCAGTTTCAATCCTCACAGGATTTAAGCAAGCTATAACAGAGAAAGTTGCAGGGTTCGGGTCACATATACAGATATTGAATTTTGATTCCAATATTTCATACGAAACGGCTCCAATCAGCACAAACCTGGAATTTATTCCTCAAATCCGTAATATGCCAGGGATAAAACAAGTTCAGGTATTTGGTATTAAAGCCGGGATCATAAAAACAGAAGAAGATATACAGGGAGTGGTTCTGAAGGGTATCGGTTCAGATTATGACTGGAGCTATTTCAAAAGCTGCCTGGTGGATGGTACTGTGTTTAACGTAACTGATACTTCCTCAACCAATAATGTTATAATTTCAAAAAAACTTGCCTCCATGCTGAAGCTACGGACAGGTGATTCGTTTGCAATGCATTTTATTCAGGACCCTCCAAGAATGAGGAAGTTCACAATATCCGGAATATATGAGACCAGTCTGGAAGAATTCGATAAAATTTATGTTTTCTGCGACATACATCACATACGAAGACTTAACGGCTGGAAAGATGATGAGGTAAGTGGTTTTGAGATATTTATAAATGATTTCAACAAGCTCGACTTAATGACTCAAGCTGTGAGGGATGTTATTGGTTACAGATTGGACGAGGATGAACTTAGGGTTAAAGTTACAAATGTCAGGATGAGGTATCCCCAAATATTTGACTGGTTGAATTTCCAGGACACCAATGTCATAGTAATTATTGTGCTGATGCTTATTGTTGCCGGTTTCAACATGATATCGGGACTTATTATACTTATTCTAGAAAAGACAAATATGATAGGTATTCTTAAAGCCCTTGGCACAGAAGATAGAATATTAAGAAAAATTTTTCTTTACCAGGCTGGTTATTTGATTGCCAAAGGTCTTTTCTGGGGTAACATTACAGGTGTGGGACTTGCATTTATACAGCTCAGTACAGGTCTTATTTCACTTGACCCTACTTCATATTATATAAAATCAGTTCCGATTAATCTTGATTTACTGTCTCTTGTGCTTCTTAATGCAGGAACAATGGCAATAATTTTACTTATTTTACTTGTTCCTGCACAACTTGTTGGCAGGATATCCCCTGTAAGAGCAATAAGGTTTGATTAAATTATAATTACTATGGGTAATTTCTTCGTCCGCTAAAAATACCGGGATTTAGAAGGTAAAATAGACTTCGATCGGGTATCAGGGGATGAAATTTTTGTATTCTAAATATCGAGCAAGGATTTCTGAGACAAAGTTAACTGATTCATAACCTCTGCAATATCCAAATTTAACCACTGGATCATTGTAATACTGGGGATCTGATTTCTTAAGCATAAAATCTGCCACATTGTTGTCCCATACAAGTGGATTTTTCCCGTATTTTTCAGTCAGGCGCATAGCATCAAGCACATTACCTGTACCAGCATTATATGCGGCCAGAATAAACTTTATCCTTTCGTTCTCATCAGGAATTTTCTTTTCAAATATTTTCTGAAGGTGCTTCAGATAGAGTACGCCTCCTTTAATATTATTTTCTGGTGAGGTAGTAATGTCTATTCCTAAAAATTCGCCGGTGGCAGGCATAATTTGCATTAATCCGTGGGCACCCGCAAAAGAGACCGCATCTGACCTGAACCCGGATTCCTGATAAATCAATGAAGCAAGCAACCTCCAGTCCCAGTTAATTATTTCACTATACCTCTTTATATGGTTATCATAGGGTGATATTTTCCCGGTATTAAGTGTATAGTAGTCACTTCTAAAGATGCGGGTCTGTCTGTCACTTTTATAGTACTTCGCATAAAGGATTGCAAGCAGATTATTCTCTTTAACTGAACGTATCCAATCATTAAGTTCGGCAACAAGCATATCAGAACCTTCTTTTCTTACTGCCCAGGCCAGATCGGCCGGTGGCCCCAGAACGGTTGAGATGTCAAGCACAGGGTAATATTCTGCATTTACTAATGCCATGTGTTCGTCGCATACAGCGAAATCAATCTCCCTGTGAGCAACCAGTGAAATAATTTTTTCAGCTTCAAAGGGGACTTCAACCACGGTTACTTTATTTTCCATGCTATGACTGATTCCTTGCATCAGAAATGCTGAGTTTGAACCTGCCTGAACATAGATAACTTTCCCGACCAACCCGGTTAAATCTTTAATAAGATTTCTGTCAATTTCCTCTGATGTCATTGCCATCCACCTGTTAGGCTTACGCTGAACAAGAACCTGACCGGTCTTCCCCAGAGGATCTGTAAACCTGACCATCTCTTTCAATCCTGAGGCCACTGAAAGGTCAACAGCTATTATATCGGCATCACCACTGTTAAGCATTTCAACCGACTTGTTTATATCACCTGAAGATATTACCTCAAGGCTAATACCTGCAAAAGCAGCAAAGGATTTCAATAACTCATAGTGAAACCCCATTGGTGTCCCCTTATAAATAAAGTAATTGGTTGAATTGAAATCAGTAACGGCAACTATTTTGCCTCTGGCGCGCAGTTCATCCAGGTCGGAAATATATACTGAAGATTTTTTATCAGTCTCCGGCCGTTCATTACATGCCCCAATTAGAAAAAGAACCGTAAAAACAAACAGAATTTTCTTCCTCAAATTACCTTCAATTAGTTATCAAAAGCGGGTGCAAAGATAATGATTTTTTTAATCATAAAAAGTCCAGGCTATTCCATACCTGAAAGTCCTGACGTACAATGGGTAATCAAGCACCATAAAATAATTGTAACCTGTAAAACCTGCATTAAAATGGTCGAGTGACAGGAAAATCCGGGTACGACGGATTTTAAAATTAATAAAAGCATTCAAATATGGGTAATTACCGGTTTTCTGTATATTCTGTCTGATAAATGCTCCGGTTGATGGGACATAGCCATAGCCATAATAAGGAGTATTATAAAATAGTTCTACTCCAATTTGAGTGTTGAGATTCCCTCCCGTCAACCGAAAAATAAAGTTATGTTCAAAAAAGCCTGCTGACCGAAGGGTTACAAGAGGCAGGTCAAGCACACTGCTGTTGCTTGATTTCTGAAGAAGAAACTGATTTGAGAGGTGAAATTTCCACGCCGAAAATTCTTTTTCTGCAAATAGAGATATGACCGAAAGACCTCCTCTGTTCTGAGATGGCATTGAATCGGTAGCGAAACTTGTATAATTATCAATAATTGCGTAATTAAATCGCGTCTTCATTCTTTTGAAAGGATATTCTATCTCGCCTCCGACATTTATTCTGAACTCCTTAAGGAAATCATTTTCCCATACAAAATAATTACTTCCCCAGCGGTAATACCACACCGATGGTTTAGTACTTGAAATTCCTCCATTAAAAGTGATTGTTAAAGATTTTTCCGGTTTACCAAATTTTGTTATTATTCTTCCTGTTAAATCAAAATCGCCTGCTCTAAAGCCTGTAAGAAAGAGGGTACCTAATGCTTTCCAGCTAAATCTATCGCCAACATCGTTGAAAAGATCTCCTTTCAACAGATTATTATCCTGATGCCAGACGACGGTATCGGAGGGGGGATTACTCAGCGATGGAATAATCTGGCTGTATCTTATAAGTTCATTTGCGATGCCAACTCCTCCGCCAAGACGAAACTTTCGAGACGGATTTGTAATGAAGTCAAATCTTAAAGTATTAATGATTCTCCTTTCCGACAGAGAATCAAATGTTCTGGAACGGTTGATATATATAAAGGAAGTATCATAAAAGCCTGACAACGGATAATTATCGGAATGCAATCTTCTTGTTTTCTCCCAGATAAAAATATGAGATATAGTACTTCCATGAGATATACGGTTCGCGGGAACGGCAGTTGTATCCTTACTGCTACTTTTACCGAAGGGGTTGTAACGCTGTACCAGAAGAATGTTTTCGTTTTTAAGTATTGATTTTGCATTACTTAGTGCCCCTAATCTAACTTCAACATCTCTGGGAGCAAATGTTTTGAGTTGTTCCCTGTCAATTATACCCCCGTTTTCAAAAGTTGTCATGCTGTTAAGTCCGGCGGCAAAATAGAGTTTATATCTTTCGCCTGTATAGGAAGTGAAAAAAGTGAAATTCTTATTGTCAGTTTTCTGGTAAGCGTATTGCCCAAGATTGTAAACAATATCGTAAATAAGTCCAAAATTCAAAAACCTGTTTACATTTCTGGTGTGTTTTATTCTGAATGTCTGTTCAGCTGTTTCTCTAGGCCCGGCATAAGAAAAGATCATCTCGGTAAAAGGCACCCTTGTATTGACAAACACAGGATTTACAGGCAGGTACATATAAGGGTAATAGTATCTGTAAAGAAACATGCCGGGATCTAATATTCTGTCGAAGAAGTTTAACTGTACCAGAGGTTGTCCGTAACTACCAGGCCATGCATTGAAAGGTGAATATTTCTCAATAAATCTGTACCGGTGCGACAGGGAGAACATTGTGTCGACCGGTATTTTTTTCTCAACAGTGTAATCATCAGTAAGAGTCCACTGGGTAATAACCGGATTATCACTGGAATTTTTCTCCTGGGCTAGTGAAGAAAATCCTGACAAAAAAAATGCAATAGTCAATATTAATTTGATCCGTTCAAGCGGCATCTTCAGTCAACATTATCATTCAAGTATGCGTTATCTTCACGCAGAACCGGTCCTTCTTCCCCATCAGTACTTAGAGTAAATTTCGAAACTTTTGTATTTGTTTTTTTATCGGGCTCAATTATATTAAGGTTTTTTCTTACATAAGCAGGAACGTCTTCATATGTTTCAATATTATCTTTCATGGTATTACCCGTGAAGCCTTCCTTCTTCAACAGGTTTTGCATATGTTTGACTTTCTTGAGGGTTGAACCGCTTTTTAAATTTTCTTTTTCTTTATTTGATTCTGGATATATATCCAGTGCAGGCTGGCCATCAAACAGTCCAAAGTCTATTTTTCTTTGCGGATCATCGTTCTCTAACAGTATAAGCTGTCGCGGTTTTTGATATATCACAAAGTTTTCCTTGAACTCAACTGCCGGATCATGCTTTGACTGTGGATTATTTTGTGAATTGAGTGTAACAATTTCCGGCTTGGGTGGTTTATAAGGTTGAAAGATGCTGTTTGGCTCGAAACCGGTAGCTACAACCGTAACGCTGATTTCGTCTTTAAGCGAAGGGTCAATTGAGAGGCCTCTGATTATCATAGCGTCATCGGAAGCCACATCGTAAAGGTAATCGGTTATTTCACCCAGTTCATCCATCGTAAGTTCATTTTCTCCGCTCCCGGTCAAAATATTTACAAGAATACTCTTAGCTCCGGTAACATCATTCGAATTAAGTAATGGAGAAGAGAGTGCATTTTCAAGTGCTCTGATGGCACGGTTTTCTCCCGAGACCATACCCATGCCCATAAATGCAACGCCGGAGTCTTTCATAACAGTTTCTACGTCAGCAAAGTCAACGTTTATATAACCTGTTACAGTAATTATTTCAGCAATACCTTTTACGGCGGTAGTAAGGACATCATCGGCCTTTGCAAAAGCTGCTGATACAGGAAGATCGCCGTATATTTCACGAAGTTTTTCATTATTGATAACGAGCAATGAATCAACATGGTCTTTTAATTCATTTACGCCATCTATAGCAAGCCGTATTTTTGCCTTTCCTTCTGATTTAAATGGAATAGTGACCACTGCAACAGTAAGGTAACCTGCTTCTTTGCATGCTTTTGCAACCACAGGTGTGGCGCCTGTCCCTGTTCCTCCTCCCATTCCGGTAGTAATAAATACCATTTTTGTATTGCCTGAAATGGCCTTCATAATATCGTCAAGGTTTTCAAGGGCAGCCTGACGTCCCTTTTCAGGCCTGCTACCGGCTCCCATACCTTCTGTAATGGATTCTCCTATCTGTATTTTAACCGGTACCGGACTATTGACAAGAGCCTGATAATCAGTGTTGCAAATAATAAAATTTACATCCTTGATCCCTTTTCGATACATATGGTTTACAGCGTTGTTACCGCCACCTCCAATGCCAACTACCTTGATTATGGAGGACCTTTCAACAGGCAAATCAAAATTGATTATCTCTTCAGCCATGGCATCCGGGTATTAAAAATTAACTAATTGTCTGGTCTTCGACCTCAAACATTTTTGATAATAAACTCTTTATCTTATCAGTAAGGGTAACCTTTCCCCCATTATTCTTTTCCTCAGCAACAACTTCATCCATGTTATCATCAACTGATTCAGGTTCAGGTGTTTTGATAAATTCACCCTTTTTACCGGCAGTGAATGTTTTATGGTATGTATCAAGAAATTCGAAGCCCTTCATTATTAAACCAACACCTGTTGCATAGATTGGCTGGTTTATTTCATTCTTCCCGGAGCCCGAAAGATGTTCATTGGGCAAACCAAGTCTTACATCCATGGCAGTCTTAAACTTCATAAGCTGAGGTAGATGTTTAAGCATTGCCCCGCCACCAGTAATTACCATCCCTGCTGCAAGTCTGTCAGCATATCCTGAATTCTGGACTTCAAAAGTTATGGCATCTATTATTTCCTCCATTCTTGATTGTATAATATAAGCAAGGCTCCTGAAGGATATTTCTTTTGGGTCTCTGCCGCTAATGCCGGGTATTGCAACTACTTTATCTTCGGGTGCCAGATCTCCGAGTGCAGAACCATATTGAATTTTCAGCTGCTCTGCATACCGGTGAAGTATCTGGCATCCCTCCTTGATATCATTTGTTATCACGTTCCCACCAAAAGGAATAACTGCGGTGTGTCGGATAATGTTATCATAATAAACTGCTATATCCGTTGTACCACCGCCAATATCTACAAGAACCACCCCGGCTTCCTTTTCATCCTCAGTAAGACATGCTTCAGATGAAGCAAGTGGCTCAAGTATCATATCCTTAACTGTAAGACCGGCTTTTCTAATGCATTTTTCAATATTTTTTGCCGCTGCCACCTGCCCTATAACTATGTGAAAATTAGCTTCGAGCCTCCTGCCGCACATACCTATCGGATTCTTTACTCCTGCCTCATTATCGACAATAAAATTCTGAGGAATCACATGTATAATCTCTTCACCTATATCAATGTGAATCTTATGCATGTCCTCAATAAGCCTGAAGACTTCATCCCTGGTTATTTCATCATCATAATTGTCGCGCATTATGTAACCTCTGCTCTTCATGCTTTTAATGTGCTGGCCTGCAATTCCTACAAAAACTTCGGAGAAGTCAATGCCAGAACGCATTTTAACATCATTAACCGTAGTTGCAATAGCATTGACGGTTTCTTCAATATTCAGAACAACGCCCCTTTTAACGCCACGGGAAGGAGCACGACTAATGCCAAGTATCTCAATGTTTCCGTTCTCGTGGCGGGTACCGACAATAGCCACAATCTTGGTGGTCCCTATGTCGATGGCTGCTACATATTCTTCTTTTCTGCTCATAGCTGTAAATTATTGATCTTTTTTTAGCGGATTTTCGTACAAACTATTTGGTTTTTATATTCCAGATTAATCGTTTTGTAAGTATCCCATCCTGCCAGAGGTAGTACCTGTCGGTAAAATTCACCGAGATTATAGAGTTTCTCATCCAGGTCTTCAATATTGCCGATAGTAACAATATGATTACCCGTTCTCGGTATAAGATTGATTTTATTTTTCGAGTCAACCCATATCTGGTCTATCTGTGCCGACCAGAACCTGTCATTACGGACATAATTAACAAGGTAATGAATATCTTTCAGGATACTCCTTCTAATGCTGGTATCCAGAACACTTACACCGTTGAGCATTTTGCTGGTAATTGTAATATTGCCAATAGCTACATGAAGCCTCGGTGTTTCTATCTTCCTCCGGGGGATCAACAACCCTTCATCATCAAGAAAATAATCTCCATCCCTGACAATCACCCTGAGTATGGGATTTCTCTGAACGACATAAACACACAAAGTACCATCAACAATGAAATAAGCTTCTGCAACTTTAACCTCCCTGAGCTTTCTCACGGCTTCTTCAACATCTAACACTTTTACATCTTTAATTTTTTTGCCGGACAAGCCAGGAATCGTTTTACTGACGAGGTTGAAAAGTTCCTTTTCTGTTACCAGATTGTATTCCGGTAATTCCTTCAGGTTTATTGATACACTCCTGCATGGAGTCTGCCGGATGAGATAATTCATCCAAACCGGTACAGCTATAAGATAAAGAGCTGCAATTAAAGATGATATGATTTCGGCCAACCTCATAAAGCCAACATTTTTTTAAGTTTTTTCTCCAGAGGAAGTACCAGTTTGTCAATATCTCCAGCCCCGATAGTGAGAAGTATATCCAGCCTCCGGGTATCAATTTCCTCAAGAACCTGATTTGCATCAGTCAATTTTTTGTTTTTTAATTTCATCCTTTCAAAGATGATTTGTGATGTTACTCCTTCAATTGGCTTTTCGCGTGCAGGATAAATCGGAAGAAGAAATACTTCATCGAGTCTGTCAAGAATTTCCGCAAAGCCACTGGCATGATCCCGTGTACGTGAATAGAGATGAGGTTGAAAAATTGCTGTTATTTTCCTGTTGCCAAAATGTTCCCTGACTGATTCAATAAATGCCCTTATCTCTTCGGGGTGGTGTGCATAATCATCAATATACGTCAAACCCGGTCGGTTTATTATTATATCGAACCGTCTTTTCACTCCTGCAAATGTTCGCAGTGCTTCTCTTATTATATTATCCTTAACACCACAAAGTATGGCCATTGATGCTGCCGCTCCAGCATTCTCACAATTCATCCTTCCTGGAAACGGAAATGCAAGCTTTTTCAATTCTGCCTTTTTTGAGAGGAGATCAAAAACATAAAACTCATCAATCCTGTCTGTGTTGCAAATTCTAAAAAATGCCCTTTCCGAAAACCCATAAGTATATGTCTCTATTCCTGAGGGAACTGCAATTTTATCTGTAACTGATTCGTTAATTAAAAGTTTCCCGTTCTTTCTGATTTTCCGACAGAATTCGCTATATGCCTCAAGCATGGAATTATAATCACCATAAATATCAAGATGGTCGGCATCAGCAGAGGTGATAACTGCCATAAGAGGAGAGAGTCGGTGAAATGACCGATCATACTCATCAGCTTCCATTACGGTAAATCTGCTGTGTGAGAGAATTATATTGGAATTATAATTACGGGATATTCCCCCAAGAAAAGCCGAGCAGCCTTCATCCGAGATTTTCAGTATGTGTGCAAGCAGGGTTGATACTGTTGTTTTTCCGTGAGTACCCGCAACAGCAAGTGTATCGGTACTGCGCGAAATCTCCCCGAGAACCTCCGATCTCTTATAAACCCTGTAACCTTTTGAGGTAAAATACCGGAAAATATTATTTTCAGGTGGTATTGCCGGAGTGTAAACAATAATTAATTTCTCCTTGATCGTCTGGTTGATAAACAAAGCAGGTATAAGATCATGATTGTCGTAATATGAGATGCTGCATCCTTCATTTTCAAGCTCTTCAGTAAGTGATGTTTTAGTTCTGTCGTATCCAGCCACTATACAACCCCTGTAAAGGAAATAACGAGCAAGTGCACTCATTCCTATACCTCCTATTCCTATGAAATATGCACCGGCTATATCACTGAAAGAATTCATTTTTTAATCAGTTTAATTATTTCCTTAGCTATTCTCATTCCGGCATCCGGCATTGCCTCTTTTCTAATGTTCATTGAGAGTATTTTTCTTCTTTCGAGATCGTTTGCAAGTGTCATAATCTCTTCAATTAGCTTCTGGTTTACTTCACTATCTCTTACCATTATTGCAGCGTTTTTTGAAGCGAGCGCCATAGCATTTTTTGTCTGATGGTCTTCAGCGACATTTGGTGAAGGGATAAGTATTGCAGGTTTCCCGGCGATGCATAGTTCCGATATAGTACCCGCACCGGCTCTGGAGACAATTATATCAGCAGCAGCATAAGCAAGTTCCATCTTTTCAATAAAAGGAAAGAGTTTCACATTTCCTGCCTGTACAACCGACACAAGCGCGTTAATTTCTTCGAAGTAATTTTTCCCTGTTTGCCAGATCCATATTAGGTTTGATGCAGCAATTTTTTCAACATTTTCCGATAGACATTTATTTATGCTTCCAGCGCCTAACGAGCCTCCAAGCACAAGTACTACAGTGCTTCCGGGTTGAATGCCAAAATAGCGAAGGGACTCTCTATGAAGTTTATCAATATCCAGAAGCGTTTGTCTAACAGGGTTTCCTGTTTTAATAATCTTTTCGGGCGGGAAATATTTATCCATTCCGTCGTATGCCACACAGATAACCGCTGCTTTCCTGGCCACCAGCCTGTTGGTAAGTCCGGCAAAGCTGTTTTGTTCCTGAATAAGAATTGGTATTCCCATTGATATAGCTTTTTTCAGGACAGGCCCGCTGGCATAACCACCTACTCCTACAACCACATCGGGGTTGAAATCCTCCAGAATTCTTGCGGCTAATCTGAGACTCTTAAAAAGTTTTATCAATACTGCAAAATTTTTCAGAAAATTTTTTCTGTTGAAACCTGCTACTGGTAACCCTGCAATGTTGTATCCAGCCCTTGGTACCACTTCCATTTCGATGCGGTTCTCGGCTCCCACAAAAAAAATTTCAATTTCAGGGTCAAGCCTTTTAAGGGCGTTGGCTACTGAAAGCGCCGGGAAAATATGCCCTCCTGTACCTCCTCCGCTTATTATTACCCTTTTATGCATTTGCAGGTTCTGTTATCTTTTCATCAATTTCATCAGCCGAAGCATCAACAGATGCAGCTTCCTTTTTATCCTGTTCCTGAATATACCTGCTGACACCCAGAATAGCTCCTATTGAAAAGCTCATTACCAGTACCGAAGTACGACCCCATGAAATCATTGGAAGAGTCTGGCCTGTAACCGGCATCAGCCCTGTTGCAACAAGCATATTTATCATCGCCTGGACAACTATTATCAAAGTAAGACCAATCACCAGAAAAGCTGGAAAAGCCGTTACACATTTCCGGGCAATGGCAATACCTCTAAAGAGTAGTACCATGTATGCAAGAATCACGGGGATAGCTCCGAACAATAGCCCATATTCCTCTATTATAATTGCAAAAATAAAATCGGAATTTGATTGTGGCAACATATTACGCTGGGTACTTTTTCCTGGTGCCTTGCCAATCAATCCCCCCGTTGCAATTGCTATCTTTGCCTGAACAATCTGATAATCATCCTCCTGTGTGTCCTCTCCCTTAGAGAAATAATTTTCAATTCTATGCTTCCACACCTCAACCCTGTTATTATGCGGCCAGATTACACTGATAACAAGCGCAAACAACAAAAGGGCAACAATGGCTAATCCAAGATATGCCAGAAGGAATTTTAGCGGAACCCTCCCCACAAAAAGAAGCATTAAACTTATACCGAAAATCATTATTGCTGTTGAGAGGTTTTCAGTCAGAATCAGGAAGCAAACAACCGCCACAGGAATCATGAAATATTTTGAAACTTCTCTGAAATTCTTCAAATCATGCTGGGGTTGAGCAAGAGTTTTTGCCAGATAAATAATAAGTGCAACTTTTGCCAGATCTGACGATTGAAGGCGAAAACCCGTTCCGGGAATTACAATCCACCTTGTGGCTTCATTTATCCTGACTCCAACCAACAGGGTCAGGATAAGAAGTACTACCGAGCCAATCAGGAAAAGACCTGCAAGAGAATAGTAAATTTTGTAATCGAGACGGTGAATAACCACTATAATTACAAGTCCGATTATGAGCATTACAAGCTGGGTACGGAAGAAATAGGTTGTATCTCCTCCGAATTTGGTATATGCCAGGCTTGCCGACGCACTATAAACAGCAAGGAGTGAATAAAACATAAAAAGAGCCACGAGTGCCCAGATCACCCTGTCACCTCTGAACGTATTTGATATCCACCCTCTGCTCATATAATATGTTTTTCAGAGGTTTCTGACAGCAGCTTTAAACTGCCTGCCTCTGTCTTCATAATTGTTGAATAGATCAAAACTGGCACAGGCTGGCGATAACAAAACAGTATCACCTCTGGATGCCAGATAATAAGCCGATCTTACAGCTTCTTCCATTGAGGTGGTCTCAACAATGACCGGGACTTTATCGGTAAAGGCCTCTTTTATTTTTCTGTTATCTTTCCCGAGGCAAACAATGGCCTTAACTTTTTGCTTGACCACATCAAATAATTCAGAATAATCATTGCCCTTGTCAATCCCACCAGCAATCCATACCACACGGGTTTGCATACATTCGAGAGCATACCATGTTGAATTAACATTGGTAGCTTTTGAATCATTTATAAAATGTACCCCGTAAACAGTAATTACAGGTTCAAGTCTGTGCTCGACCCCCTGAAAGTCGGAAAGGCTTTCCCTGATAATCTCCTTACGGATGTTCATTACTTTGCCTGCGATGGCTGCCGCCAGAGAGTTCAGTGTATTATGGCGGCCTTTTAGCGCAAGATCATGAATTGTCATAAGGCGGATTTTATTTTTATGATTTAGTATTATTTCATCTCCATCAATGTAAGCAGCCATGTTTTCTTTTTTCTCAGCCGAAAAAGGAAGAAGCGTTGCCTGCGGCTTCTTTCTGGAAATTTCCCTCATTATTACAGGATCATCATTCCAGTATATAAAAAAGTCAGATGAAGTCTGGTTCTGAATTATTCTTAATTTTGAATCAATGTAATTCTGCATGTCATAACCATAACGATCGAGATGATCGGGGGTAATATTGAGCAACACAGCTATATCAGCTTTGAAATCAAACATTCCATCGAGCTGGAAACTGCTTAGTTCGATAACATGACAAGTATATTCTCCTTCAGCAACTGCCATTGCGAAACTGTTTCCAACATTACCTGCAAGAGACGCATTTATTCCGGCCTTTCTGAGCATATGCCATATCAGGGTTGTTGTGGTTGTTTTTCCATTACTCCCTGTTACACAGATCTTTAATGCATCAGTAAACCTTCCTGCAAATTCTATTTCGGAAATGATCGGAATACCTTTCTCTTTTATCTCCTGTATCAAAGGCGATTTATCAGGAATTCCTGGACTCTTAATAATTTCTTCGGCAGCAAGTATAATATCTCTGCTATGGGTGCCCTCTTCGAAAGGGATATTATTTTTGACAAGCAATTCCCGATACTTAGGTTTTATCTGCCCGTTATCCGAAACAAACGAATTCAGTCCTTTTTTTGCAGCCAGTACAGCCGAGCCTGTACCGCTTTCTCCTCCTCCCAGTATTACTATCTTTTTACCAGTCATTATCTTATCTTTAATGTTACAATACTAAAAACTGCAAGTATTATTGCCACAATCCAGAAACGAGTGACAATTTTTGGTTCGGGATATCCTTTTTTCTGGTAGTGATGATGAAGCGGAGACATAAGGAAAACCCTTCTCCCTTCACCGTATTTTCTTTTTGTATGTTTAAACCATGCAACCTGAATTACTACTGAAAGATTTTCAACCAGGAAGATGCCGCAAAGGACAGGAATCAGAAGTTCTTTTCTGATTACAATTGCAAAAACAGCTATTATGCCACCGAGGGCAAGACTCCCGGTATCACCCATAAATACCTGTGCTGGATATGAATTATACCAGAGAAATCCAACTGTAGCCCCAATAAAGGCACTCGCAAAAATTACAAGTTCCTCAGAACCAGGGATATACATTATATTCAGATATCTTGCATAAATAATATTGCTCGATACATAGGCAAGCACCCCAAGAGCAGCACCTGTTATTGCAGAAACTCCGGTAGCCAGACCGTCAAGGCCATCAGTAAGGTTAGCCCCGTTTGAAACAGCAGTAATTATGAATATTACTATAAGCACAAATACTATCCATGTAAGAGGCTGCCTGAGAGGTTCACCAACAAATGAAACCAACCACCTGTAGTCGAACTCGTTATTCTTTACAAATGGAATTGTCGTTTTCGTAGATTTTCTTTCAATGTTTACTTCTTTCAGCTGTGATGAAACCACAGGAGATGTTTCATACGATTCGATTTTCTCAACCGACATGGTTGAAGGTATCTTTACTCTTTCAACAATTATTACATCGTCGCTGAAAAAAAAGACCAATCCTACAATTAAGCCCAGTCCAACCTGTCCGGCAATTTTAAACTTTCCTGCAAGCCCTGCTTTGTTTTTCTTGAAGATTTTTATGTAATCATCGAGGAATCCCATAAAAGCAAGCCAGAGGGTTGTAATGAGCATAAGAATGATATAGATATTATCGAGCTTTGCAAAAAGCACTGCAGGCACAACAATGGAAGTAATAATAATTATTCCTCCCATTGAGGGGGTACCCTCTTTGCGGTACTGTCCTTCAAGTCCGAGGTTCCTTACAACCTCACCAATCTGTTTCTCCTGAAGATATCGGATAATCCTCTTGCCTATCAGGAGTGAAATGAACAGGGAAGTAATAACAGATGCTGCCGACCTGAAAGAGATATACTGGAATACACCAGCACCTGGCACGTTGAGTGAATCGAGATATTTAAAAAGATAATAAAGCATAAATATTATTTTTTTTCTGACAGTGCTTTTGAAAGCTCTTCCCTGTCGTCAAAATGATATCTGACACCTTTTATTTCCTGGTATGGTTCATGTCCTTTCCCTGCAATCAGTATTACATCGTCGTTTTCAGCAAGCATTACTGCGGTTTTTATTGCTTCCCTTCTATCGGTTATTCTTATCACACCCGGTCGCTGGGCATCATTCAGTCCGGCTTCCATTTCGTCAATTATCCTGTCAGGATCTTCGCTACGCGGGTTATCAGAAGTAAGAATAACTCTGTCACTACCCGATGCACAGATGGAAGCCATTAGTGGTCTTTTAGTCCTGTCTCGATCACCTCCTGCGCCAACAACCGTAATAAGTTTTCCTTTCCCCTGTCTAATTCTATTTATTGTTTCAATAACATTGACAAGTGCATCAGGTGTATGGGCATAGTCAACAATACCTGTAATACCAGTATGGCCTTTTATAATTTCGAGTCTTCCTGGAACAGGCAACAAACCACTGAGAATAGTAAGAGCCCTCATTCGGTCTACTCCGAGGAGTACAGAAGCAGCATATACCGCCAGAAGATTGGAAGCATTAAAATCACCTATTAAATGCGTCCAAACCTCCTTACCGTCAATTCTCAATTGCATACCATCAAGTCCCTGTTCTATCACTGCAGCCCTGAAATCGGCAATCCCCCTTGTTGAAAAAGTATATTTTGCAGCCTTACAATTTTGTACCATGATCCCTGAATTTCTGTCGTCGGCATTTACCAGTGCAAATGCATCTGCATCAAGCGAATCAAAGAATGCCTTTTTGGCATTACGGTAATTCTCAAAGGTCAGGTGATAATCAAGATGATCATGGGTAAGATTTGTAAAAATTGCTCCTGCATATCTAAGTCCATGTATCCTCTTCTGATCAACAGAATGTGAACTTACTTCCATAAAAACATGTGTACAGCCGTTTTTTACCATTTCAGCCAAAAGCCTGTTTAGCTGAACGGGATCAGGAGTTGTGTGTGTTGCAGGATATTTTTTATCAACCACATAATTACAAACTGTCGAAAAAAGCCCTGATTTGTAGCCCAGACCTGTGAAAAGTTTATATAGAAGGGTTGCAATTGTTGTTTTTCCGTTTGTCCCCGTAACTCCGGTAAGTATTATTCTGCTGGATGGGTTTCCGAAGAAATTTGATGCTGCAGTACCTGCAGCAGTGCTTGTATCGGATACTTTTATATAAGTAACCCCTTTTACAAACGACTCAGGCATCACTGAACAAATAACCGCAATTGCCCCTGCTTTAATAGCTTCCCTGATAAAAAGATGTCCGTCACTCTTTGTACCTTTCATAGCAATGAACAGGGATCGGGGAGAGATATTTCGTGAATCAATGGAAATTTCTGAAATATCAATCGAGATATCCCCATATATTTCAAGTACATCAATACCTGCTAAAATTTCATTCAGTTTCTTCATATTCAAACACCTAAATCAAGTGATACAATCATTCCATTCTGTAACCGGGTACCATGTTCCGGATATTGTTTCTTAACTCTTCCCCTCCCCTGAAATTCTGTTCTCAAACCCATAGATTCGAGAAGATAAAGTGCATCTCTCAGCGTCATGCCTCTTACATCAGGCAAAAGTTCATCCTGTACTTTCAGAGGTATTATTTTTATCATCTCACTTTCTTCTCTTGTAACAACCCATGAATCGGAACCGTCTCTTGAATATTTGATATCCAAACCCCTGCATATTGTGCGTATGTCATCTGAGAATCCGTTTCCGAGATCAGGCATCGCGGGAGAAGTCCCTTCTTCTTGAACAGGGGTAAACTCTTTGAAAAAATATGTGGAATAAACTTTATCAGCAATTTCTCTGAAAACAGGGCCAGCTACGAGATTCCCGTAATACACTGAGCTTGAAGGTGAGTTGACCACAACGATGCATGAAAAAAGGGGCTCTTCTGCAGGAAAGTAACCAACAAATGATGCCTGGTAATAAACTCTTGATCCGGTTTTGTAGCCTTTATTCTCAAGTGCAATTTGTGCTGTGCCTGTCTTTCCGGCAATTTTAAAGGCTGCCCCTCGCAGGTTTGTAGCTGTACCGTGTTCAACAACTCCTTCAAGCATTTTCCTGGCCTTCTTTATTGTTCTTGATGAAGCAATCGAATGGCTGATAACCTCAGGATTAAATCTTCTGATCACATTACCATTTCGCCTGATTTCTTTAACAAACCTGGGTTTCATCATTTTCCCGCCATTTGCAACAGCATTATAAAAGGTAAGAATCTGTAAGGGCGTAAGTCTGACCTCATAACCATGCGAAATCATCGGAAGCGACAGACCTGACCAAAGCTTATCTCCAGGGCGTCGGATGAAAGGGTCCCCTTCACCAGGTATCTGAAGATTAAGTTTCTGATCCAGTTTCATCGAACGAAGCCGTTCAATAAGAGCTCCGGGATTATCTTTGTAATGCTGGTAAATCAATCTGGAAGTACCCACATTCGAGGATTTCTCAAACACCTCTTTCACTGTAATCCTGCCATATCCTCCCTCTTTTGTATCTCTGATAACCTTGTTGTAAAACCTTACTGCTCCGTTACCAGTATCAACAATATCGTTCGTGTCAGCTACTCCATCTTCCAATGCTGCCATCAGCACTGGCAGTTTAAAAGTAGAACCAGGTTCAGTGCTTTCACCAACGGCATAATTGTACACTTCCAGAAAATCGCCACTTTCTGTCTTTTTAAGGTTTCCAATAGCCTTAATATCACCGGTAGCAACCTCCATCAGAACTGCACAACCATGATCTGCATTAAATTTTCTGAGCTGGTTTTTAAGAGCCGTAGTTGCTACATCCTGCAGCTCTACATCAATGGTTGTAACGACATCATTACCATCTTTCGGGTCAATACTACCTGCATTATTAACTGGTATCCAGTCTCCCCCCGTAAGACGTTGTTTCAGTACTTTCCCGTTCTTACCAGCAAGTTCACGGTTGAAAGCACCTTCAATTCCAACTCTTGTGCCATCAGGATTTTTAGAAATATAACCCAGAGTTCGGACAGCAAGATCTCCGTTCAAAAATATCCTTTTATTCTCGGGCTGTGCAATAAGACCTCCCCTATATTGCCCTTCCCGGAACAATGGCAACTCTCGCAGATTTTTCAGCATCTCATAGTCAACCCCCCTTCTAATAAGCAAATACCTCTCCCCTTTCTTTCTTTCATTTGTAAGAAGGGATTTCCATGCGGAGGCAGATCGAATACCAGCTACCTTTGCAAGGCCGGTACATAATCCGTCGATGTTTTTCTTCCATAACTCCGGTGGCATACCAGTGCTTCTGGTATCCATATATACAGAATAATACGGTATTGAACTAACCAGTAACCGTCCATCGCTGGCAAGAATATTCCCTCTTGTTGCTCTGACCTCATCAGTTCTATAAACATATTTCTCACCAAGCGATTCCCATTTATTTCTCTCAACCGATTGCATTATGATAATCCTGACAAGCAATATTACCGCCAGGATAATCATTATAATGTATATAATGCCGCTTCTCCATATTATTTCATCTCTCACCGACATCATTTACCTCCTTATAATTAACTTATATGGTGGTTCCCTGAGTTCTTCAAGTTCAAGGTTCCTCTGATGTATCTGCCTGACAATTTCCGACCTTCGTGTTGCATTCATCAATCTCGCTGAAGTTGAAAGAGATTCCGCTCTGAGTTCCCTCACTTCCTTCTGAAGCCTGGAAATTTCCCTGACTAATTTCTCGGCATGAAACCTGCTTGCAATGTAAACCGCTCCCAGAAAAGTCAGCAAAAAGAAAAGCCCAAGATTTTTAAGGACTATCTTGTCGGAAATCATGCTTCCACTAAGAAGTTCCTTAAAAAGACTCCCCGATCCCTTCTTAACGCTCCTTTTTTTGTCCTTTTCAGGCATTGTCACTGATCATTAAATTTTTTCAGCAATTCTGAGTTTTGCGCTTCTTGATCTTTTATTTATCATTGTCTCCTCCCTGCCGGGTATGATTGCTTTTTTTGTTACAGGCTTAAACAAAAGTTCCGGATTACCAAAGAAATCTTTTCTTACTTCACCCGTAAAATTTCCTGCCCTGATAAAATTTTTTACAAGCCGATCTTCAAGTGAATGATATGTTATAATAACAAGCCGGCCACCTGATTTGAGAAGTTCGCCCGATTGAAGCAAAAGTTCTTTAAGGGAATCAATTTCCCTGTTTACGGCAATTCTTATTGCCTGAAAAAGTTTGGCATAAAACTTATGTTTTTGTGTCCCAGGAACAAGTTCCTCAGTAGCTCTGATCAGATCACCTGCCGTAACCAGAGGTGCTTTTTCTCTTGCACTAACAATAGCTGCAGCAATCCTGCCCGCCCTCTGTAACTCGCCATACTCAGCAAAAATTCCAGCCAGTTCTTCTTCTTTCAATCTGGCAAGCAAATCTGATGCCTTTATCGACATTCCCTTACTCATCCTCATATCAAGCTCATTATCAAAACGAAATGAAAATCCTCTTGAAGGATCATCGAACTGATGAAATGACACCCCCAGATCTGCTATTATCCCATCAACAGCACTAATTCCAAGAAACCTGAGATTGTTACGTAGAAACCTGTAATTCTGGTTCAGGAATGTAAACCGGCTGTCATCAATCCGATTGACAGCCGCATCCTCATCAACATCGAAAGCAATAAGACGACCTGTGGTAAGATATTTCAGAATTTCACGCGAATGGCCTCCCCCGCCAAAAGTTGCATCAACATATATGCCGTCAGGCCGGATATTCAGCCCTCTGATACTCTCATCCAGCAAAGCAGGTACATGATAAACCATCTATTCCTGATTTAACTTATTACCCAGAAGTTTCTCAGCCAGCCCTGCAAATTCATCAGGTTTCATCTCAATTCCTTCATACCTCTTCACATCCCATATCTCAATGCGGCCGTCCTGACCTGCAAGAACAATATCCCTGTCAATACCGGCTATATCAAGCAACCGTTTAGGTATCAGAATCCTGTTACTACTGTCAAGAGTTACTTCAGCAGTCCCTTTAAAAAAATTCCTTATAAAAAGATTATGCTCCCTGTTATAAGGGTTAATCCTGTTTCTGATCCGATCAAGCTGAAGATTCCAGTCGTCAATCGTATAAAGAACCAGACATTGCTCAAAAATATCCCGTCTTACCACAAACTGTTCAGATGAACCTGGCGGCATCTGCTTCTTGAAAGCAGCAGGAAAGATAAACCTCCCTTTGGAATCAAGCCTGCATTGATAATCACCAATGAATGTGGCCATAATCGGTTTAAATATTTCAAATTGCTAAAATAAATAAAAAAATCCACTTTACTCCACTTTATCCCATTTTTTTCCACAATTGTTAATAACTTTTTATTAACAATCATTAATCCATAAATCTTTTACCATGCTACAGGAGACATTGCAGCTGCAACAACTATTCCCATTTTTCTCATTTACTGCATATTAGCTGATCAGTCAGGCTTATCTCGAGACATCTCGATTTTGTAAGGTAATTGAACAAAAAAAAACCTGAACTTTAAGGTTACAGGTATTTTGATTTTTGATTAAATTTGTAATTACTCATAATATTTTGGGTATTGAATATGGATGATCCTTATGCGCAGGGTGTTCAGGGGTACAGATTAGACGTAAAGGAAGTGCTGAAATCAAAAAATCCTTCACTTGCTCGTATTGTACCCCGATTTGTTATAAACTACCTCAGGAAAATTGTTCATGAAACCGAGCTTAATGATTTTCTCGGAAAATATGGTCATCTTAAAGGTGCTGAATTCATAAGTGCTGCGCTAAACTATTTAAAAATAAGCTACACTGTATCTGGCAGGGAACATATTCCGACGAGAGGGCGGTTTATTTTTGTATCGAATCATCCTCTTGGAGGACTCGACGGGCTGGTATTCATTTACGAATTGTCAAAATATTTTGATGATTTAAAATTTCCAGTAAATGACATTCTGCTTAATATAAAGAATTTCGAGGGAATTTTTCTGCCTATAAACAAACACGGATCGCAGTCAAGGGAAGCCGTTAAAGCTATTGAGGACGCTTATGCATCTGATTGCCAGATACTTTATTTTCCAGCTGGCTTATGTTCTCGCAAAAGAAAAGGTGAAATAAAAGACCTTACGTGGTACAGACATTTTATTAGAAAAGCAGTGGAACATAAAAGGGATGTAGTACCTGCTTACTTCTCTGGCAGAAATTCAAACTTCTTTTACAACCTTGCCAATTTAAGAACTTTTCTCAGGATAAAATCTAATATTGAGATGCTTTACCTGGCAGACGAAATGTTCAGACAAAAAGATAAAAAGATACATCTGGTTTTCGGGCCCAAAATACCATGGGAGACTTTCGACAGGTCAAGAAGTCCGGACGAATGGGCTGAATGGGTTAAATCAAAAACATATGAACTTGAACCTTTAACCAGAGATAAAACAATGATTTAAAAAAATAATTAAATTGCGACGGTTAATTTAATTTATCTTTCCGATTGATGGAAAAATTTAAAAATCCCGTTGTTGAACCGTTACCCCGGGAGCAGGTAATTGCCGAGTTGAAAAAAGTTAAACTGCTGAGAAAAACCAACAACGGCAATAATGAGGTATATATTTTCACTGCCAATGAATCACCTTTACTGATGCATGAGGTTGGCAGGATTAGAGAGCTCACCTTTCGTTTTGCCGGTGGAGGGACAGGAAAGGAGATAGATATTGACGAGTTTGACACCGACCCCGAAAATCCCCAGCAGCAGCTCATTGTTTGGGACCCTGACAATCTGGAAATAATCGGAGGTTACAGATTTTTCTTTTTCAGAGAGCCCTGCAAAAAGTGTGACCTTTCAAAACTTGCATCTTCATCTTATTTCGACTTTTCAGAAAAGTTCAAGACCAAATATCTTCCTCACCTAATGGAACTCGGCCGCTCATTTGTTCATCCTGATTATCAGTCGAGTAACCGGGGAAGAAAAAGCCTATATGCCCTCGATAACCTCTGGGATGGCCTCGGAGCAATCATTATCGACAATCACAACATTCGATACCTCTTCGGCAAAGTGACCATGTATCCTCATTTTGATAAGAGAGCAAGAAGCATGATTCTATATTTTCTGAAACACCATTTCCCAGATAACGAGAACCTGGTAACAGTGAAGGATCCCGCCGATATTGACCTGCTGGAAGATGAAATGAAAAAACTTTTTAAGGGAAAATCATATAAGGAAAATTATAAGATCCTTTCTCAGGAAGTCAGAAAACTGAACGAGACTATTCCTCCCCTTATTAATGCCTACATGAACCTTTCACCAACCATGAAGACCTTTGGAACTTTTATCAATCACAAATTCGGTGATGTGGAGGAGACAGGCATTATGATAACTCTGAAAGATATTTATGTAGAAAAGATTAATAGGCACCTTGCATCGTATCGGAGCGATTATCAAATTACATGGTTTTCAAGGCACAATCAATAAGCCCTTTTATCCCGCCCTTCGAAATAATTTATAAACGATTGATTTGCAACCTTGTTTCCCCCGGGAGTCGGATAATTGCCTGTGAAATACCAGTCGCCGGTATTATCAGGGCAAGCTTCATGCAAGCCTTCAATTGACTGGTAAACAACTTTAATTTCAGCATTTATCTCAGGTCCTCTTAACAACTTTGCAATCTTTTCGGAAATCTCATCAACAGTAAAGGGCCTGTAAATTTCCTTTACCAGATTTCTTATTTTGTCTGCTGGCTTCTTGTTCTCCTCCAGTGCCATTTCATATAATTCTCTTATAAACGATTCTCTTCCCTTCTCTGCAAGAAGACCAACAGCAGCCCTGAAAGCAATAAAATCACTCAGTTTAGCCATATCAATACCATAACAATCGGGATACCTTATTTGCGGCGATGAAGAAACAATAACAATTCTTTTCGGTCCCAGACGATCAAGAATACGGATAATACTCTTCCTGAGGGTTGTCCCCCTCACAATTGAATCGTCAATAACAACCAGATTATCTGCGCCCGGGTTAATGGTCCCATATGTGATATCATACACATGCCCGACAAGTTCATCCCGACTTCTGTCTCTGGTAATAAATGTTCTTAACATAACATCCTTGACAGCTATCTTCTCAACCCGCGGTCTTACTGAAATAATCTTTGCAAGTTTTTCTTCAGTAAGATCTCCCTTTGCCTCTGTAATAAGTTTTATCTTCGAATTGTTGAGATATGTTTCTATCCCTTTGAGTAAGCCGTAAAATGCCGTTTCGGCAGTATTAGGGATATATGAAAATACACTATTGTCAAGGTCGTAATCAATAGCTTTAAGAACAGAATCTGTAAGTAGTTCTCCCAGCTTCTTTCTTTCTTTGTAAATTGAAGCATCGGTACCTCTTGAGAAATAAATTCTCTCGAAAGAGCATTTTGTAATTTTCTTTTTTTCTGCTATCGGTTCAATGGTTATTTTGTCGAATGCTTTTATTACCAGTGCATGCCCTGGAGAGAGTTCATTAACATCCTCTATGGAACAATTAAAGACAGTTTGAATTACCGGCCTTTCCGAAGCCACCACAACTACCTCATCGTCAATATAATAGAAAGCTGGCCTGATTCCATGAGGATCTCTGATCGCAAATGCGTCCCCATGCCCTATAAGTCCTGCCATAACATATCCCCCATCCCACTCTTTTACCGATTTCCGCAGCATTCCAGCAATATCCAGATCCTTTTCAACAGCTATCGTTATTTCTCTCCTCGTGTATCCTTTCTCACGGTAAAAACTGAAAAGCCTTTCATTCTCCTCATCAAGCCGATATCCTACATTTTCCAGTATTGTTACCGTATCCGATACATCAACCGGATTCTGCCCGAGGTTCACAAGATTATTAAAAATCTCTTTAACATTTGTGAGATTAAAATTCCCTGCCATGACAAGGTTTCTTGACCGCCAGTTATTTTGACGGCACACGGGATGTATCTGTTCAAAATTGTAATTTCCGTAGGTGCCATACCGCAGATGACCCAGATATACTTCACAGATAAAAGGAACATCATTTATATTTATAAGCGATTCACTTCCACTTCCGGCCGATTCCTTATCCGGTAACAACTTATTTATATCTTTATAGATCCTTTTAAAAATTCTGTCAATTGAATCGGGCTTGTCAGACCTTTCCCTGAAGATATAAGTGTTACCGGGTGTCACATTCATTTTAATACCCGCTATTCCAGCTCCATCCTGTCCCCGGTTATGCTGTTTCTCCATCATGAGGTACATCCTGTCGAGGCCATAGGTAAATGTTCCATATTTATGGAAATAGTAATCCAGCGGCTTGCGTAATTTCAGCAATGCAATGCCGCATTCGTGCTTGATTAGTTCACTCATTTTAAACTGTTATTTTAAATCAGGGAGGTTAATTATACAGGGCACCATATAGGCATTGGGGTATTTCTTCCTTACCATATAAAGGGTTTTTGTGCCTTCTATTTTTGTACGGAAATCCCCCACTCTTACGATAAAATATCCGGGCTTCTCGTATTCGGCATATGACGTAATATCAGGAAAATCAACCATAAACTGGGCTCTTATCTTATTTGACTCCTCTCTTGCGTTTCGGCTGGAACTTCGATAAATCTGAATTCTGTAACCTTCCATACCTCCTCCCAGCTTTTTATTTGCAAGTATATACCTGCTTATAAGAGTATCAATTTCAGGACTATGGTAAATATTGAGTCGCCCAGGATCTTCTCCTGTAATCTCAGGAGGATATAGATCCGTAACTTTTATAAACTGAGCATTACACAAAAAAACATATGGACCTGCAAGTAAAAGAAGTGTCAAAATCCATTTGCCAAATCGATATTTTTGAAACCAGTTCATAAGGTTAGTGAGTTACAGTTATACAGGCGACAGGCTATCAGGTGATTTTGCAACAATATAAAACGAACCGTTTTTTGTTCCTGCTATTACAATAACATTATCAAAAACTTCCGTGACAAATTTTCCTTCAGCCCTGTCGAATGAAGGATCACATACTGCAAAAGTCCTAATAATACCTGTAATTGTACCATCAACTGTATTAAGAGTATTCAAAATAAGACATCCATTGTTAAGCACAAACAATCTGCCATCATGTGTCAAAATTAGAGATGTTGATATGTTGTTATATTCCAGATATTTTTTCCACCTGATTGTTCCAGACCATGTCAGAGATGCTGCAAATGCATTTCTGATATTACCTTTTGAATCAGGAAGTTCCGCATATCCTGATGTATATATATTTTCTTCATTGTCAACAGTTATTGCAAGGCATGATGCGCCATATTCGGGATTATTATAAAGTTCTTTTTCCCAGAGGTATTTGAAATTTTCATTGTAAGAAACAACAACCGCTTTGGTTTTGCCCCCTGCTGCGGCTTCTGTAACGGCAAGGTAAATATTTCCAGTACTTCCGACTGTTACGCCTGATACAGCATAGAATGAATAAAACAGAGTATCGTAAAAAGAAATTATTTCTCCATCGCCGTTAAAAGAAATAAATGCTATACCGTAAGTCTCTGTGTCAAGTGAATCTGCACTTTTTGATGCTATTGCAAGAAAGTTTCCGTCACTTTTCCTGCATAACGAAACCCTTTCAACATTGAATCCGAACTCAAGGGTTGTATCCCATACAGGGAATCCATCTTTCCCGACAGATGTGACAAGAACTTTGCCTCCTGATTCACCAGTAGCAATAATATAATGCTCCGAAACAAGTCCTGACGTAAATTTCCCTTCTTTTTCATCACTGTATTCGGAGATAATATCATGTTTACTGTCAATAAGTACAAGGTAAGGTTTCCCTGAAAGAATTCCTCCACAGAGTAGGGCAGTATCTCCTGCAGGGGATGCAAAAAGGGCTTCTCCGTTTCCTCTCGAAATCTGCCAGATAATGTTATCAGAGATTTTACTGCAAGCAGCTGCTGCAAGAAAAGCAGTCAACAGATAAAAATATCTATAAAGGTTTGACATCAGGGCAATATATTATCCCGCAATGATTTATTGTTCAAGTACAGCAGCCAGTTCGTCTGTCATTTCAAGATTGTGGTATACCGCTTGAACATCATCATCATCCTCGAGGGCTTCTATAAACCTCAATACTTTTTTTGCCGATTCCACATCAAGTTTTTTTGTGTCGTTTGGAATTCTTTTAAGCATAGCTTCCTCTGCTTCGATGCCCAGTTCATTTAATTTTTTACTTATACTGCCGAAATCCTCGCGCGCACAAGTAACTATCACTCTACCACCTTCGATATCAATATCTTCGGCGCCAGCATCTATTAGTTCAAGCTGGAGGTCATCAAGATTAAGTCCTTCGGGATTAATTGTGAATACCCCTTTCCTTTCAAACAGATAGGAGAGTGACCCATTTGTACCAAGGTTACCGCCATACTTGTTGAATGTTGCCCTGACCGATGATACAGTGCGGTTGTTATTATCTGTGAGGCATTCTATAAACACTGCCACACCACATGGACCATAACCTTCAAATGTTGTCTCAATAAAACTTTCCGCTTCGGCTCCCGTAGCTTTTTTAATTGCCCTTTCAATGTTTTCCTTTGGCATATTTACACCTTTGGCATTCTGAATTGCAAGCCTCAACCGGGGGTTTACCTCGGGATCAGGGCCACCTTCCTTTGCCGCAATTGTAATTTCCTTTATTACTTTGGTAAAAATTTTCCCCCTCTTTGCATCAAGAGCCCCTTTTTTCCTTTTGATGGTTGACCATTTATTGTGACCTGACATAAAAAAATGTTTTAGCCATTTGTGTACTGCAAAAATACAAAAAACATTAATTCAGTAGTCATTTTATGGTAATTCAATTATAAAACGTCCCGCTTACTGGTGGACGTAATTAAGTTGAAATTCTCTACCCGCCGATTAAAGAAACTACGCTTCACCTCATTTGTTCTTAGTTCTATATTCTTCGCACTTTAAGACAGATCTCACCTTCAATTCCCAATTCCGAATTTTATAGTTCTACTACTTCCCAACAACTACCATCTTCCACCTTCTGCCTTCTGCCTTCCTCCTTCTGCCTTCCTCCTTCTGCCTTCTTCCTTCTGCCTTCTTCCTCCTCTACCTGTCTTTTATCTTCTCCTATATCCTTCTTTTTATATACCTTTGAAGCCAGGAATGTTTATATGAAATTCCAGGTGAAGGAGAAAAAAATCTATATTGAGACTTACGGGTGCCAGATGAATATTGCCGATAGTGAGATTGTAGCATCTATAATGAATGCGGCAGGATATTCAGTTACCGGAAACATTTCTGAATCTGACCTGGTGCTGATAAACACCTGTTCAATACGTGAAAATGCCGAACAGAAAATCTGGAACAGGCTTAAGTCTCTTAAAGCGCTTAAAAAGCGAAATCCCGATCTGATGATAGGTGTAATTGGCTGTATGGCAGAACGACTTAAAGAAACTCTTCTCGAAAGTAATCTGCCTGTTGATCTTGTAGCAGGGCCCGATTCATACCGCACACTGCCTGAACTTACCTTCCATGCAGAAAGAGGGCAGAACAGAATTAATACAATCCTTTCCGAAGATGAAACCTATGCCGACATAGAACCTGTAAGGCTCGATAGTAATGGTGTTTCAGCCTTTATTACGATTATGCGCGGATGCAATAACATGTGTTCATATTGCGTGGTACCTTTTGTCAGAGGAATTGAACGAAGCCGTGATCCGGAGTCTATAGTTAAAGAAGCAGAGCAGCTTTTCAGCAAAGGATACAGAGAGGTTACCCTCATCGGGCAGAATGTAAATTCATATTACTGGGAAGATGGCAATTCAGTCGTAAAATTCCCTCAAATACTTGAAAGAGTAGCTTTGATAAATCCCCTTCTGAGAGTCAGGTTTTCTACTTCCCACCCTAAAGATCTTTCGGATGAACTGCTTAATACAATGGCAGCACATAAGAATATTTGCAAACACATTCATCTGCCTGTCCAGAGCGGTAGCACCAGAATACTGAAACTGATGAACCGCCAGTATACCCGCGATTGGTATATGGAACGTCTTGCCACCATCAGAAGAATAATACCCGAATGTTCAATATCAACCGACATCATTGCCGGTTTCTGTACGGAAACAGAAGAGGATCACAGAGAAACACTTTCCCTCATGGAATGGGCTGAATTCGACTTTGCATACATGTTTAAATATAATGAACGCCCGGGAACCCGGGCAGCCAGGAACCTTAAAGACGACGTACCGGAGGAGATAAAACTCAAACGACTCAATGAAATAATCTCTCTCCAGAATCGTCTCTCAGCAAAAAGCAAAAAAGCCGATATCGGCAAAATCTATGAAATTCTCGTAGAAGGCACCTCAAAAAGATCTCCTGAATATCTTTCGGGCAGAAATTCACAAAATAAAGTCGTAGTATTTCCCTCCGGAAATATCCAGAAAGGAGAATACGTAAACGTCTTGATCGAAAAATCAACCTCAGCAACTCTTATTGGTAAGGTTATTTAACATTTCTTTATTGAATTTCACCTGTTTATATCCTAACTTGCATAAAAATTTTAACTCGCTATGAAATACGTGGTTCTTATTGCATTAATTATTTTTACGTGTGGTATCTCGCCCACTCACGGACAAAAGCAAAACAAGAGGTTAACAGTTTCCGGAATTGTTGTTGATGCAAATAATAATCCGGTAAGCGGTGCTGTAATTTTAATAAACAACAAAATGGTTGATCAGACCACCGACGAAAATGGATTTTACAGGGTGAGAGTCAGGCCCAGCGATACACTTATAACGGTTTTTATAATAAACGGAGGATTAAAGGAAGAGCTTATAGGAGGTAGAGATGTAATAAACTTTAAACTTGGAGGTGTTGTAGATCATAGGGAACAAAATATTCAGGCAAAAGAAAATGAAGAGGAATATAATGTCGGTTATGGTACTGTTAAGAAAAGAGAAATGACAACGCAGGTAGGAAAGATAGACGCAACGAATAAAAAATATGCATCATATACAAACATTTATGATATGATTAAAGGAGAGATTCCCGGTGTTCAAGTTGCAGGCAAAAAGATCACCATTCAAGGACCTGCTTCCTTTAACTTAAGCACCGATCCGCTTTTCATTGTCAATGGTATTGAAACATCAAACATAGATGATATCAGTCCACGTCAGGTTAAATCTATAGAAGTACTGAAGGGATCAGCAGCATCAATTTATGGCTCAAGGGGTGCCAACGGAGTTATTATTATAACTTTAATTGATGCTGGTCGGAAATAAATTTTTGCTATGGTTTCCTGATGTCAATCATAAGTTCGCTGAGCTGCGTCTTAGATACAGGTGAAGGCGTATCTATCATGATATCACGTCCGGCATTGTTTTTCGGGAAAGCGATAACTTCTCTTATTGAGTCTTCTCCGGCAAAAAGTGCCACCCATCGGTCAAAACCGAAAGCTATTCCGCCATGAGGAGGCGCACCATACCTGAAAGCATTGATAAGGAACCCGAACTGTGAAGATGCTTCTTCTTCTGTGAAACCCAATACTTTAAACATCAGCTTCTGAACTGATGAATCGTGTATCCTGATGGAACCTCCTCCAATCTCAATGCCGTTAATAACAAGATCATAAGCATTTGCGCGAACCTTAGCCGGGTCAGTTTCCATCAGGTCAATATCCTCAGGTTTCGGAGATGTAAAAGGATGATGCCGTGCATAGAATCTTTGTGTTTCATCATCCCACTCAAAAAGTGGAAAATCCACCACCCACAAAGGAGAAAAAGTTTCGGCTTTCCTTAATCCCATATCGCCTGCCAGTTTCAAGCGAAGCTCGGAAAGCGCTGATAAGGATTTCTCCCTCTCTCCAGCTATAATAAGAATCAGACTACCCGGCATAGCATTTACAGCTCTCACCCATTTAGCAAGTTCTTCAGTAGAATAGTATTTATCAACCGATGATTTTATTGTACCGTCAGTATTATACTTTACAGTAAAAATCCCTGAAGCACCTATTTGAGGTCTTCTTACAAATTCCACAAGTTCGTCAATTTGTTTCCTCGAATATTCCGAACAACCTTCCGCTACAATCGCACCAGCATAACCAGCATTATCAAATACGGTAAATCCCTTACCTTTGACCAGCATGGTAATTTCAGTAATTTTCATATCAAACCTTATGTCGGGTTTGTCTGTCCCGTACAGACTCATAGCCTCATCCCATGTAATTCTTGGAAAATCATCCTCTAATACGATGCCCTTAATTTCCCGGAAAAGGTGTTTTGCCAGTCCTTCAAAAGTTTTCAGAATATCATCCTGTTCTACAAAAGCCATTTCGCAATCGATCTGAGTGAATTCAGGCTGGCGGTCAGCTCTCAGGTCTTCATCTCTGAAACATCTTACAATTTGAAAATATTTGTCGAATCCTGCAACCATCAGGAGCTGTTTGAAAGTCTGAGGCGATTGTGGCAGGGCATAAAATGTGCCAGGATGCAACCTCGACGGAACAATAAAGTCGCGAGCACCTTCAGGGGTCGACTTGATAAGCATCGGGGTTTCAATCTCCAGAAATCCGTGAGAATCGAAATATCTTCTTACTTCCTGTGCCATTCTGTGACGCAGGATAATATTCTCCCGTAAACATGGCCTGCGAAGATCAAGATATCTGAATTTCATCCGAAGCTCTTCACCTCCGTCAGTTTCATTCTCAATGGTAAACGGAGGTAATTCGCTGGAACTTAAAACATCAATCTCCTCTGCAATTATTTCTATATCTCCGGTAGGTATTTTCAGATTTTTACTGCTCCTTTCCCTGACTTTACCCTTCACCTGTACAACAAATTCTCTCCCAATCTTCCGTGCCTTTTCACACAACTCAGCATTAGTGTTCATGTCAAACACAAGTTGTGTAATTCCGTATCTGTCGCGAAGGTCAATAAATGTCATCCCACCCAGATCTCTGGTTCGCTGAACCCATCCAGCCAGAATAACATCTTTTCCTGCATCAGAAAGTCTTAACTCTCCACAAGTATGTGTCCTGTACATTATTTAAAAAATTTCAGCAAAAATAAGAAAATAATATTCAACCCTGAATTGTGGATCAAGCAATCTTGAATAATAAGATGTCTGTTTAACCATATATTATTACTTTTGCTATAAGAATTTATATATGTCAACAGAGCAGACTGACAGCATATTCATGAAGGCGGCTATTGACGAAGCAATGAAAGCACTGGAAAAGCAAGAGGTACCCATAGGTGCTGTCATTGTTGCGAAAGGACAGATTATAGCCCGTGCCCATAACCTTACAGAGACCCTCAATGATCCCACAGCCCATGCGGAAATGCAGGCCATAACTTCAGCCACAAACTACATCGGTGGAAAGTATCTTACCGAATGTACAATCTATGTGACCGTTGAACCATGCCCTATGTGTGCCTCTGCTCTTGGCTGGAGCCAGATATCAACCCTTGTTTACGGAACACACGATGAAAAAAAAGGATATACAACAATCTCCGAAAAACTACTTCATCCCGGCACAAAAGTACGAAAAGGTATCCTCGCAGAAGAGTGCAAAAAACTGATGACTGACTTCTTCAGAAAAAAAAGAAAAAAGTAAATCCATAAAACAACCAGTCAAATTACTGAATATATGATTATCGAAAACAGCAAGGCTATCATTGAACTCAGAATAAAACTTTTCGTTGTTACTGTTTTGGTGATAGTTTATCTTATTCTTACATATTCTGCAAAACTTATCAAATTTCCACTTTTAGGGCTCAGTGACAGCTGGTGGACCTTTTTTATCGTTTTCTTTTACCTTTGTTACCTGATCTACCCTACGGTTCTCAATTACTATTATATATACTTTTCCGATGAGGATGATAAAATAATAATAAGATACTTTATTGCAGGCATAATATCGGGCAGAAAGAATTCCATCGAAATTCCGAAGATCCAGTTTTCCGGTTTCAGACATGAGAAAAAATTGTTTGGACTTGTTCAGAGTGTTACACTATTTCAGAATGTAAGGGGAGGAATAGCAAAATACCCGCCGGTATATATAAGCCTTCTAACGAGAAAGGAAAGATCCAGATTACTGCAATCACTTTATCACCATGCGCCTTCAGGAACTAAAGAAGTGAACAAATAAAAATGAGTAAAATCATTTTTAATCTGCACTTTATTATTAATCTTTGTTTTATTAAATATCCTGAAACAAATCATAAATTTTATTGCCATGATTGTTGAAGAAATAATGAATAATCTCGAAAAGAAACACCCCGGGGAGATAGAATATCTTCAGGCCGTAAGGGAAGTTCTTGAATCAATAGAGGATGTTTACAATGATAATCCTCAATTTGAATCAGCCAGAATTATTGAACGGCTGATAGAACCCGACAGGGTTATTATTTTCAAGGTTCCCTGGGTTGACGATGAAGGTGAGATTCATATCAACATCGGGTATCGTGTTCAGTTCAACAATGCTATTGGCCCATACAAGGGAGGTTTACGTTTCCACCCGAGTGTCAATCTATCGATCCTTAAATTCCTGGGTTTTGAACAGATATTTAAGAACTCTCTCACAACACTTCCGATGGGAGGTGCAAAAGGGGGTTCAGATTTCAATCCTAAAGGCAGGTCCAATTCTGAGATAATGCGATTCTGCCAGTCTTTTATGCTTGAACTCTGGAAATATATCGGACCCGAGATTGACGTTCCAGCAGGTGATATTGGAGTAGGTGGACGTGAAATCGGCTACCTTTATGGAATGTATAAACGTCTGAGAGGAGATCACACAGGTGTTCTGACGGGTAAAGGCATTAACTGGGGTGGGTCGCTTATAAGGCCGGAGGCAACCGGCTTTGGTTGCGTTTACTTCGCAAGCGAAATGCTCGCTACCAGGGGAGAATCGTTCAAAGGTAAAAGGGTAGCTATTTCAGGCTTCGGCAATGTAGCATGGGGTGCTGCACTTAAAGTCACCGAACTGGGCGGAAAGGTTGTAACACTCTCCGGCCCTGACGGATATGTTTATGACCCCGATGGAGTATCTGGAAAGAAAATTGATTACATGCTCGAACTCCGGGCTTCAAATCAGGATATTGTAAGCCCGTACGCGAAAGAATTCGAGGGAGTTGAATTCCACCCCGGAAAACACCCATGGGAAGTACCGGTCGATATCGCCCTCCCCTGCGCGACACAGAATGAACTCAACGCCGAGGATGCCCTGAACCTGGTTAAAAATAAATGTATGTGTGTATGCGAAGGAGCCAATATGCCAAGTACTCCCGAAGCAATTGAAATATTCCAGAAAAATGGACTTCTTTTTGCTCCCGGAAAAGCTGCCAATGCTGGCGGAGTAGCAACATCCGGACTCGAGATGTCACAGAACTCCATGAAACTTAGCTGGGGAAAAGAAGAAGTCGATAAACGCCTGCACGAAATAATGCATAACATTCATGAACAATGCGTTAAATACGGCAAAAGAGCTGATGGATATATCGATTATGTCAAAGGAGCCAACGTGGCGGGTTTCCTGAAAGTCGCAAATGCAATGCTCGATATGGGTATAGCTTAATCTTTAAGATTGCTTCTTTTTTATTCAACCTGTTGAACAGACTCACCTCATTTTGTGAGTCTGTTTATTTTTTATATTTGCTATAAGTCTCATTTCCTTGTGCCATGTCAGAACAACAACTTATCTATAGAATCGCTTTAAGCCTTATACCGGGCATTGGTGATATAAACGCCAGAAAACTTGTTTCATACATTGGAAGTGTCGAAGGAGTATTTACTGAGCCTTATCGCTCATTAATAAAAATACCCGGTATCGGAACGACACTTGCCAGACAGATATATGAACGGTCATATTTAAAAATAGCTGAAAAAGAAGCAGAGTATGTCAAAAAAAATTGTATTAAAACTTATTTTTATCTTGATAAAGACTATCCCTACCGCTTAAAACAATGCGAAGATTCACCTATTATTTTCTATTTCAAGGGCAATTGCGACCTTGATGCAGCGCGTATTTTAAGTGTTGTAGGCACACGTAACCCTACAGGGCGTGGAAAGGAAATATGCGAAAAAATAATAACCGGGCTTGCTCTCGATAATCCCGGACTGGTTATTGTTAGCGGCCTGGCATACGGTATAGATATCACTGCACATAAAAGTGCTCTGGCAAACAATCTTCCTACCCTTGGTGTGCTCGGTCATGGCTTTAAAACAACCTATCCTTATGTTCATAAACCTGTTGCAGAAGCAATGTTGAAAAACGGCGGACTGCTTACTGATTTCCACTCTGATGAAAAGCCAGAAAGAAACAATTTTATAAAACGAAATCGCATTATTGCAGGAATATCAGATGCCACACTTATTGTTGAATCAGCAGTAACAGGAGGTGCACTAATAACCACCGACCTTGCCAATTCATATAACAGAGATGTATTTGCAGTTCCTGGACGAATAGATGATACATGGTCGGCAGGATGCAATAATCTAATCAAACGAAACAAGGCTGCACTCGTCGAAAGCCATCTCGATATAGAATACTTCCTCAACTGGCAACCCCAAAAAAATAATCCTCCTGTTCAAAGAGTCCTTTTCGCAGAACTCACAGATGACGAAAAGAAAATTTATGAACTTCTTAATAAAGAAGAAGAAATGAATTTCGATCAAATTTGCCGTGAAACAGGATTTTCAGTTAATAAACTTTCAACTATCTTATTGCAAATGGAATTCAACAGGTTAATAAAAAGTTGCCCGGGAAATATTTTTAAAATTTTAAGTTAACATATTAAATTATTAAATTTTTTATCATTTTTTTTAATATTTATACATATTTATCTATTTTTGCTCGATTTAAAAAACGTTTTTAAAAATTTATTAATCGTAAAAATAAAAGAAATGGAAAAAGAAGTTCAGAAATTTATGTATGAAGTTATTAAGAAAAATCCGGGAGAACCTGAATTTCATCAGGCAGCACAGGAAGTTACAAGGTCACTAATGCCATTTATTGAGGAGAATCCTCATTACAAATACTTTAAAATTCTGGAAAGGATGATTGAGCCAGAAAGAATAGTCATTTTCAGGGTTCCCTAGATTGATGATGAAGGTCAGATTCAGATTAACCGCGGTTTCAGGATCGAAATGAATAGTGCAATAGGACCCTATAAAGGTGGACTAAGGTTTCATCCTTCAGTCAACTTAAGTATTATGAAATTTTTGGCTTTTGAACAAGTATTTAAAAACAGCCTTACCACTCTTCCGATGGGTGGAGGAAAAGGTGGTTCAGATTTCAACCCCAAAGGGAAGTCGAACAATGAAGTTATGAGGTTCTGCCAGAGTTTCATGACCGAACTATACCGCCATATTGGACCGGAAACAGATGTACCTGCAGGTGATATAGGCGTTGGTGGCAGAGAAATAGGCTTTCTGTTTGGCCAGTATAAAAGAATTAAAAATGAATTTAATGGCGTTCTGACAGGAAAAGGTATAGAATGGGGAGGCTCATTCATCAGGCCTGAAGCAACTGGTTATGGGGCAACATATTTTGCAGAAGAAATGCTTGCAACACGTGGCATGTCGATCAAAGGCAAAACAGTATGTATATCAGGATCAGGTAATGTGGCCCAATATGCCGTTGAAAAAGTATTACATATGGGAGGAAAAGTTGTTACTCTTTCCGATTCGAATGGTTTTATTTATGATCCTGCAGGTATTGACAAAGAAAAACTAAAATACGTTAAACAACTTAAAAATATCGAAAGAGGAAGGATCAGGGAATATGCTGAAAAATATGGAGTAGAATATTTTGAAAACAAGCGGCCATGGTCAATTAAATGTGATATTGCAATGCCATGCGCAACCCAGAATGAAATCGATGGTAATGATGCAAAAACCTTACTTTCAAATGGTTGCATTTGTGTTGTTGAAGGGGCAAACATGCCCTCAACTCCAGAAGCTGTAGAACTCTTTCACAAAGCTGGAATTCTTTATGGCCCGGGTAAAGCAGCAAATGCCGGTGGCGTCGCAATATCAGGCCTCGAAATGACACAAAATTCACTGAGAATGACATGGTCAGCAGAAGAAGTCGATAAACACCTTAATACAATCATGAAAACCATTCACGAAAAATGTGTTAAATTTGGCAAAAAAGATAATGGCTATGTCAATTACGTTGACGGAGCAAATATAGCAGGCTTTGTAAAAGTAGCCGATGCAATGATAGCGCAGGGAGTTGTTTGAAACCAACAGGAAAAGAGATACTCCGGGGGAAAAAATTATCTTACTAATCCTGTAATTAGAATATGTATCTTATTGATACTCATTCACATATATATCTTGATGAATTTGATTCCGACAGGGATGAGGTAATCAAAAGAGCATTAGAAAAGGGAGTGATTAAAATGTTAATGCCAAACATTGACACAACCACTTTACCTATAATGCTATCATTATCAAAACGTTATAAGGGGATATGTTTCCCCATGACAGGTCTTCATCCAACTAACGTTAGTGAAAATTATAAAGGTCATCTGAACCAGCTCGAGGATTATCTCAATAATCCTGATATTATTGCCATCGGAGAAACTGGCATAGATTTATACCGGGATAAATCTTTTACTGAAGAACAAATAATTGCTTTCCGGATTCAGGCTTCGTGGGCTGTTGAAACTGGCCTTCCCCTGATTATCCATTCCAGAAATGCTTTTCGAGAAATCTTTGAAGTACTCAGTGAGTTCAGAAAATCACGCCTCAAAGGTATTTTCCACGCCTTTTCAGGTGACTTCGAAATTGCAAACCGTGTAATAGAAGCAGGTTTTAAGCTTGGTATCAGCGGTGTGGTAACCTTTAAAAATTCAGTCCTTCCAAACATCATAAAGGAAGCTGGATTGGAAAATATAGTACTCGAAACCGATTCTCCATATCTTGCCCCTTTTCCCTTCAGAGGAAAAAGAAATGAAAGTTCTTATATTTGCATTATAAACAGTGCTGTTGCTAAAATACTTGGTATGAAAGAGGAGCAAACAGCTGAAATTACTACACAAAATGCAAAAGAACTTTTTAATCTGAATGGATAAGGGTGCTCATTCAATACTTATTATTTATACGGGCGGGACTATCGGTATGGTTAACGACCCGCATACAGGTTCTCTTATACCTATTGATTTTCAACACGTCTACCAGCAGGTGCCGGAATTGAAAAAGTTTGACCTTCTTCTTGATTCCATATCCATTAATCCAGTTATAGATTCATCCGACATCGAACCCGACAAATGGATAAAGATGGCTGATGCCATTGCAGAAAACTATGAAAAATATGATGGCTTCGTTATTCTTCACGGCACAGATACTATGGCTTACTCTGCTTCAGCCCTCAGTTTTCTGCTCGAAAACCTTGAAAAGCCTGTAATTTTTACCGGCTCACAGTTACCCATCGGGGTACTTCGTACAGATGGAAAAGAGAATCTGATAACATCAATTGAGATTGCAGCTTCAAAAATAAATGACCTCCCTGCAGTACCGGAAGTCTGTATTTATTTCGACAAGAAACTGATGAGGGCCAACCGTACTACTAAATATAGCGCCGATCAATTCGAAGCATTCAACTCTCCAAATTATCCATATCTGGCCGAAACCGGGCTCCACATAAAGTTTAACTGGAATTATATCAAAGCACCGGGAATAAGGCAGGATATTGTTGTTCACCGAAACCTTTGCACCAATGTAGGTGTCTTGAAACTTTTTCCCGGAATCACACACAATTTTGTTAAAACGATTGTAAACACTCCCGGATTAAAAGGACTGATAATTGAAACATACGGATCGGGGAACGCTCCAACTCACCAATGGTTTATTGAAGAACTATCAGATTTCATAAAACGCGGTGGCATTATCTTCAACGTTACCCAGTGTTATGGAGGAGCAGTTGAAATGGGATTATATGAAACCAGCAGGGCACTTATTAATGTTGGAGTTATAAGTGGCCGCGATATTACATCTGAGGCTGCTATCACAAAACTTATGTACCTTCTGGGTAGATACAATTCAAGAGAATTAATAACAGAAAAACTTAACAAATCTCTTGCCGGCGAAATAACTGAAGAGTTTTGATTTCATAATATTTAATTATTTTTGCCGTGTTCTTTAAAGGCAGGAGGCATCAAACGTTTAATTATTAAGGAGAGATGCAGGAGTGGTTTAACTGGCACGCCTGGAGAGCGTGTGTGCCTCAAAAGGGTACCGGGGGTTCGAATCCCCCTCTCTCCGCACCGGCAGACATAAGGGCTGAAG
>DYKN01000046.1 GCA_020722575.1 Rikenella microfusus
TAAGTTATTAAAAATGGTTTTCTCAAAAATAAATCCTGAAATTTGTACTGGCTATGGTATTTATGTTGATTCGTGCCTTATGGAGGCAATTTCATTAATTATATTATGTTGCATATATTAATACAACTAAATGCAATAATTGCAGTGAATGCGCAGATTATTACCAGAATGAAACTATAAGTTAAAACAAAAAATAATACAAATATGAAGAGATACGATGTAATTATAATCGGAGGTGGTCCTGCTGGAATTGTAACAGGGATAACCATTAAAAAATATTATAATGATAAATCTGTATTAATGGTTAAAGAAGAAGCTGAAGGACTTGTTCCATGTGGTATACCTTATATCTTTCACCTGTTAGGTAATGATGTCGATAAAAACAAGATGGGCTTAAAGCCTTTTATTGACCTGGGTGGGGAAGTAATTATCAATACGGTGGTAAAGGTTGACAAGAAACAAAAAATCGTGAGCCTTAAAACAGGAGAACAATTTAGCTATGATAAACTGGTTTTTGCAACAGGATCGCTCCCGATAGTACCTACATCAATACCCGGCCACAATCTCGAAAATGTATTTTACATCAAAAAAAGCTTCTCGTATATAAAAGATCTATCGGCTAAAATTAGTGGTTTCAAGAATATTGCTATTATAGGTGGCGGATTTATCGGGGCAGAAGTAGCGGAACAACTGGCTGCTTCAAATATGAATGTTACACTGATTGAAAGCGAACCGAATTGTTTTTCAAAAGCATTTTCGCCTGAATTGAGCCAAATAGCAACCGATGCATTGAGAAATACAAAGGTTAACGTTCTTACTTCAACACTTGTCAAAGAAATAGTTGGGGAAAACAACAAAGTAAAACAGTTAATACTTGCTGATGGCAATAAAATTGAAACTGATGCAGTCATTTTCTCAATTGGGTACAAAGCAAATTCTCAACTCGCTAAAGAAACAGGTCTCGAATTGAACAGGTATGGTGATATTCATGTAGACAATTATGGCCGTACAACTTCAAAAGATATCAGTGCAGTAGGAGATTGTGCCCAAACATTTGGTTTCCTGACAGGCCGCAGTGATATGATAAAATTAGCTTCAACAGCAACAGCCGAAGCACGAGTTTTAGGTCATAATATTTTCGGAATCAAAATTAAAAAAAGTTCATCTGGAACACTTGGGGTTTTTTCTACTGAGATCAACGGGCTGGCCATGGCTGCTGCCGGAGCAAATGATAAAAGTGCAAGTGAGGCTGGTGTGAATTTTATTTCAGCAAAATTTTCATCTCCCGACAGGCACCCTGGTTCTCTGCCAGGCGTGTCGAACTTAACAGTGAAACTATATGCCTCTCTTGTTGACGGAAGTATTATAGGAGGTGAAGCATGGGGTGGAAAGTCGGTTGGTGAAATCATTAATATTATTAGCATGGCCATTCAGAAATCTATTACGGTTTATGAACTGGTTTCTTATCAGATAGGAACACACCCTCTATTAACTTCTTCACCGATTGTTAATCCAATAATAAGAGCTGCCGAAGAAATTATATATAAAATTATGCAGGCTAAAAGTTAAAAAATGGCAAGAACCAAACCTTTTGACGAATATCTGTCCGAATATGAACAGTGGTTTATTGATAACCACTTTGTTTTTGAGTCGGAACTTATAGCTTTACAACAAGTTTTACCTTCCAACGGCAAAGGTGTAGAAATAGGTGTTGGAAGCGGAATATTTGCTTCACGGCTTGGGATTAAAGATGGGGTAGAACCTTCTTTCACAATGCGTGAAAAAGCCCGTGAAAGACATATAAATGTTATAGAGGGAATTGCCGAAAAATTACCGTATCAAAACGAAAGTTACGATTATGCCATGATTGTGACTACCATTTGTTTTGTAGATAATGTTTTACAATCTTTTAAAGAAGCGCATCGGATACTTAAAAAAAACGGGATATTTATTATCGGGTTTGTTGATAAAAACAGTCCTGTCGGAAAAATATACCTGAAAAATAAAAATCAAAGTGTTTTTTATAAGTATGCTGATTTTTACAGCACCCAGGAAGTTTACGACTTTTTATTTGAAACCGGTTTTATAATCGAAAAAACGCTTCAAACAGTTTTTGGAATGCTGGATACGATAAAAGAAGTCCAGATTCCACGCAATGGCTACGGGGAAGGAAGTTTTGTGGTAATCAAAGCAGTAAAAGAATAAACGGAACCTGTGTAGATTTTTGTGTAAACGAGTAGCAGCCGGGTTTAAAAACGCCGCCTGTGAAATAAAAAATTTGCTTATTGTATTTTTAAATATCATTAATGAACATATGTTTGTTTTGTTTGTTTACCTGTCAGGATAGAGATTATTTAATTCTTTAAATGGATTTATGTCATATGATTATTTCTATAACTTTTTGAATTTTAAAATTAAATATATAAATCATATATACATACATGGTTATTTTAAACATTAAAATGAATAATCCTGAAAAAAATTATCAACAATAATATAAATAATTATAATATGAACAATAGTTCACTTAATTTTACTATTTGAAACTTCTGCAAAGAATGTCAACATAATTAAATAATGCAATTTTAAAATATTCTATTTGAATATTATGCAATAATTGATGTATGTATTTAACTATTAAAATGAGGAGAAAAAACATGAAAGAAATTATTAATCTGCTTAATAACACAAAATGGAGCGATGCTCCGGAATACCCTCTCGGAACAAAAAAAAGAGTTTTGCATGATGAAAATGGCGTAAAAACGGTATTATTAAAATTACCTGAAGGATTCTATATGGAAGCTCATTCCCATATAAATGCTGAACAACACTTTTTGCTTAAAGGCGAGTATATTAGTGAGGGGAAAGTATATCGCGAAGGAACATTTCAAAGTTATAAAGCTCACGAAAATCATGGGCCATTTGAGTCAAAAAAGGGAGCTCTGGTATTAGTTATATGGTTTCCTTAATAATTTAATTTATAAAAAATTGGTGGTATATTATGGCTTTAATGATTACTGATGATTGTATTTCATGTGGTATTTGTGTAGATGAATGCCCTAATAAAGCAATTTCTGAAGGGACTGATAAATATGTTATCAACCCTAATTTATGTACAGAATGTGTTGGCTTTTACACTGAGCCTCAATGTGTTAATGTTTGCCCTGTGAATGCTATCATTCCTGATCCGAATCATCATGAAACTCATGATGAATTACTTGAGAAGAAAAAGCGTATTCATGGCGAATAAAACCATCATGGTGAAATAATGAACACTGAGTATATAAGCACAATTAAAAACAACATAAAGGAAATACAACACTCACTCCCTGCGGAAGTTCTTCTGGTAGCTGCTGCAAAAACCAGATCACCGGATGAAGTGACTGCGGCCATAAATGCAGGAATCAAAATCATTGGATATAACTATGTTCAGGAAGCTGAACAAATGTATCAGATCATAGGTAAAAAAGTACAATGGCACATGATTGGCCATCTGCAGCGAAATAAAGTAAAAAAGGCAATCAGATTATTTGACATGATTGAAACAATTGATTCTGTCGAAATTGCCGAAGAAGTAAATAAGCAGTGTGCTTCCATTGACAAGATTATGCCTGTACTGATTGAGATCAACAGTGGAAAAGAATCAAATAAAACCGGCGTCTTACCTGAAAATGCAGATGAACTTATCATTTATATCAGTAATTTGACTAACCTGCGAATTCAGGGATTGATGACCATGGGGCCACGTTTTGGAAATCCCGAAGATGCAAGACCTTATTTTAAAGCAACGAAAGCAATATTTGACCGAATAAATAAAGCTAAAATACCCTATGTGGAGATGCGCTATTTGTCAATGGGTATGAGCAATAGCTATCAAATTGCCATTGAGGAGGGCTCTAATATTGTCAGAATTGGCTCTGCATTGTTTGGCGAAAGAAATACTCAGTCAGAAGTCAGGTATGTTTAAGAACTAACAGGAAAAATAAAGAGATGGTCTCAGATAAAGTGCTGATTGAATCAATTATTAAACTCAAAAAGGAAAGAAATGCAATTATCCTTGCTCATGTATATCAGCAGGGAGAAGTGCAGGATATCGCCGATTACGTAGGTGATTCATTGGATTTAAGCCGAAAAGCTGTAAATACAAATGCCGAGGTAATTGTTTTTTGCGGCGTACAATTTATGGCAGAAACAGCCGCTATTCTTAATCCTCATAAAACAGTCCTGTTGCCTGATAAAAATGCCGGATGCGGACTGGCAGACATGGCCACGGATGAACAAATCATCAACTTAAAAAATCAATATCCTGATATAGCTATTGTCAGTTACGTCAACAGCTCGGCCAAAGTAAAGGCAGTATCCGATATATGTTGCACTTCAGCCAATGCAATAAATGTGGTTAATTCCTTACCTTCTAATAATATTTTATTTGTGCCTGACAAAAACCTTGGAGCTTATGTGGCTGAGCATTCTGATAAAAATATTCGCCTGTGGGATGGATTTTGTTACGTACATGAACAGATTACGGTTGCGACAATTAAACTCTTAAAAGACAAACATCCTGCCGCTCAGATTATTGTGCATCCGGAATGTACAACACCGGTACGACACATGGCCCATTTCACGGGAAGTACTTCACAAATGTCAAAATATGTAAAATCAAGCCTGCATAAAGAATTTATTGTAGGAACGGAAGATAATTTTGTATACCGTTTAAAAACCGATAATCCCGATAAAATATTTTATCCTGTCAATACATTATGTGAAGGAATGAATAAAATTACCCTGGAAAAAGTAAAACTTTCGCTTGAGAATATGGAATATGTTGTGAGTATTCCTGAAGAGACAAGAAAAAAAGCAAATGATGCGCTAAATAAAATGTTGAAGCTCTGATGGAAACAACACATATTACAATCTCATTGCACATCAACAGGTATGAACACCGGAGCAGCGCCTCGCTGAGTAGCTTCAGACTTTTTAAATCACCTTTTACTCAAAATTTCTTCCATGGCTTCCTGAATATTTCCTTTCCTGAAATAAAGTTTCATTCCCCGCTTCTCAAGCCTCTCCACTCCTCTTTTACCAATTAATGCAGCTATAATGATCTCACAATCATTTATTATGTTATAAACATCAATCGTCTTTAAATGTTGCATCGTTTTTTCATACGGATTACGCCTTCTCTCAACAAACACAAACTTATTCTCCTCTGTTAGCGAATATATATCAAAATACTTAGCCATACCAAGCATTTTCGGGAAAATATTTATCCCATCATTGGTCGGTATTGCAATTAATAAAGGCCTTTTATAATTATCATCCATCTTTCAGGCAATTAAAATGCTGATATTCTCCTTCTTCCCATTCATTGAATACCTAACTTAAAAATTGTCGCACATTCTGTTAATGTAATATTTAATTCTGATACAATTTCCGGTCAAAATTAATCTAAATAACTTTTAAATGAACAATTGTTCAATTAATTTTGTTTTTTAATAAGCGCAGTGAAATGCAACTGGTAGTACTAATAAAAGGGAGTAGTAAAAACAATGTGCTTTCTATAGATGATTAAAATATTTTCACCCGATAAAAAGATATATATCTTCACCAATAACTATGACGAATTATATGGATAATATTTTTCAAAAAAATGAAATCTTAACTAATCTTGAATCTCTTAACAGGGAGATAAAGAATTGTAAAAAGTGCCGATTATCTGCCACACGGTCGAATGCCATTTGTGGCGAGGGAAATATAAATTCAAGGTTATTTCTTATTGCCCAGGCCCCGGGTGAAACCGAAGACAGGATGGGACGTATGTTTCTCGGGCCCACAGGAAAAATAATTGATGAGCTCTTCGGAGCAGCCAGAATTAACCGTAATGATATTTATATGACCAATCTGATAAAATGCATGTTGCCCGGATATCGCAAACCACTGCCGGATGAAACAGAAATATGCGGTAAGTATCTGGATGAAGAAATAAGAATAATCAAACCTGATATTCTGGTGCCCCTTGGAAACCTTGCAGCAAGATATGTGTTCCGGAGATATCATGGGATAAATAATTTGTCAGAAGCAGGCATCGGCAGGCTCTTTTACTCTAATGGTTTGAAAATCTATCCGTTACGTCATCCTTCATCATTGCTTTACAATCCTCAAATAAAAGCAGACATGATAAAGCAGTACACTAAAATGGCTGTTTTTCAAAAAGAATGTAAATGGTACCCGGTGTGCCCGATGAAATATTTTTTTGAACAAGGCAAACTGGACAAGAAATGGATTGAATTATATTGTAAAGGAGACTGGTTAAATTGTGTAAGATACCAAATGGAAGAAAACTTTCAGTATCATCCTGATAATATGCTCCCTGACGGATCCATTGACAAAAGACTATAATAAAATGACCCAAATATTTAAATTTTCTGATCATAACTGCTTTAACTGGTGTGAAAATATTATTTAAAATCATTCTGAACAGGTTTGTATAATAATGATATTATTCTCTCTATCTTAATTTTGGGACATGGTGTAAAGAAGGCAATAGATGCATTAAATAAAGAATTTTGAAGGTTCGATGAAAGAAGCACTGTTATATAAGAAACTTGACAGAAAAAGAGTACGGTGTAATCTTTGTGCCCATAGGTGTGTTATTCATCCCGGAAAGGCAGGAATATGTCTTGTGAGAAAAAATATTGACGGGATTCTTTATACAGAAGTTTACGGTCGTACCATTGCCCGGCACATTGACCCGGTAGAAAAGAAACCCCTGTATCATTTTTATCCGGGATCAAAAGCCTTCTCAATTGCAACACCGGGATGTAACTTTCGTTGCCATTTTTGTCAGAACTGGGATATTTCACAATTAACCGACAAAGATATGCTGGAAACAGGGCAAAAAGCAACGCCGGAACAAATAGTCAGTAATGCAGAACAAACCAGATGCAAAAGCATTGCTTATACCTATACCGAACCAACTATATTTTTTGAATACAGTTATGATACCGCACGGCTGGCACATGAGGCAGGGCTTAAGAATATTTATGTATCAAATGGTTATATGACGTACGAGATGCTCGATATGTTCAGTCCGTACCTCGATGCCCTCAATATTGACCTGAAAGCATTCAGGGAGTCAACTTACCGGAAGATTATCGGTGCCCGATTACAACCTGTACTTGATACTCTCAAAAAAATTAAACAAATGGGAATCTGGCTTGAAGTTACCAGTCTGATCATACCAGGAATTAATGATGATCCCGTGGAAATAAAGGATATTGTAAATTTTATTGCCACCGAACTGGGTCTGGATGTACCCTGGCATATCAGCAGGTTCTTTCCTGCATATAAAATGAGCGAAGTACCTGCCACATCTCTGAGAACCCTGCAACTGGCCAAAGATATCGGCATTGAAGCAGGCCTTAAATATATTTATATCGGGAATGTTATATCGGAAAAAGATATGGATACAAAATGTCCTCAATGTGGTCATATACTGATCAGGCGCCGGGGTTTTAGCGTAATAGAAAATAACATAAACGACGGTCATTGCCCTAACTGCGGAACAAAAATAGCCGGTGTGGGATTATGAAATAAAAACAAACAATATAAATTTGCTGGCCGAATCGGAAAATATCACTCGATGCAATAATAATATAATCTTGAAAGTAAACATATTCAGAAATACAATTTTAATAACCATGAAAGTATGGCAACCTTAAAAACAAATATCAGATGGCTCGATGAGTTGTTACCGGAAGGAATATTAATTCCTTCCTCAACGCTGATAAGCGGCCCCGGCGGTACAGGCAAGCCGCTCGTTGAATTTCAAGCAACCGGTAATAACTTTGTCCACTGCAGCTTTCTTCGACCACCGTAGCGGGAGCGAAGGTGGTAGCAATGGTGGAGCAACAAGTAACTGGCACCCCGGGTTAATTTGTATAATTATAACTTGTTTGAAACACTTAAAAAAAGGAGGATAATATGTCGGATCAGTCTAACAGTTTTATATGGATAATGGTATTTGCCATTATTGCGGCAGTTGTAAATGGTGCAGGCATTTTTATAATCTTTAAATACAGAAGCTGGGCTGAAAAAGCCAAAACTTATTTTATGTGTTTTGCCGCAGGTGTTTTAATTTCAACACCTATGATGCTGGCGATGCCCCAGGCAATGCAAAAAAATTTTTATACGGGATTTGTGGGAGGTGTGTTGATTTATATCTCTGCTTCGCATCTTTTACCTGATGCAAGAGGAGAAGAAAAAAAACATTCAAGCCTTGCCTTCTTGAGCGGTGTGGGTCTGGCTATATTTATAGTATTATCTAAACTATTATAATAATGCAGGTAGCTATCTATATAGATTACAGAATAAACAAACTGAAAAATAAAAAGTAAAATAAAATAATTCTAATCATGGAAAAGTATTTGGTTGCATCAAAAGGAGATACTTTGGATTCAAAAGTATCAGGAAGATTCGGTCATTCGGACTATTACATTATAGTAGATCCCGAGACTATGGAATATAAAGCATTCTCCGGCGTCGGTGCTCAGGAGAATCAGAATATCAAAAGATTTATTAATCCCGATATTAAAAAGGTTATTCTCGGTAATATTGGTCCCTCAGCATATGATGAATTGATATCTTACGGTTGTAAAGTCTATCTCTGCCGTAATATGCAGGTACTTGAAGCAATAAAAAAGGTTAAGAATGGTGATATCCTGCCAATGACAGAACCATCATTAAAAGAAAGCATTCATTCAGCCCGTAAAGCAGATGATCATCCCGGGGGAAGAGGCAAAGGCCTCGAAACAGGAAAAGGATTGGGATATGGACAGAGGGATGGCAGAGGAATGGGTGGAGGAATGGGAAGACGAATGGGTGGAGGAATGGGTAGAGGAATGGGCAGAGGAATGGGTAGAGGAATGGGCAGAGGAATGGGTAGAGGAATGGATAACGGAGAATGAAGATGGGAATGAAAATTATTCTGGATAAAGAAATTGTATCTGAACTTAAAAACTGGTTCATAAGTTATGTTAATACATTCAGATATAATAATTATGAAATACAAAAAAATATAGATATCAAGCGAGAACACAGTGAGTTTTCATCAGCAAAAAGGCCTGAAAGATTATGTTTAAACAATTCTAAACCAATTAATTATTATTCTAATCGAATTAAAAAAACAAATAAAAAAAGCTGAGATGTATAATTAAATTATAATTAATTGACTCGTATTAACTTATTTCGTAATTTTGATAAGAGATCTAACTAAAAAAATCATGAAACCGCTGAGCATTATTGCATGGATTTCCGGAGGTATTGGCATTCTCATTGTTATCATTGCAGGTATATCATTGCTTATCGGCAGGAATCTGTTTGGTTTCACACATCTTGTAAATTATTTTCATGCAGCAAACAGTTTTTTGCTGATAGCAGTGGTACTGTTACTTGCAGGTAATAAGACAGGAAACGTGAATTGAGCTTTGACCGGGTTGTTCGATCAGAGCAGGCTTTAAATTTTACGACAGATTTAAAAACAGAGCAAGATATTTCTATACTTTTCTGGTTGAAATGATTTTTTTCATGATTTCAACGGAGAATGGTTTTCCATGGGCAGGAAAGATGATGCGTGCACCTTTTTCAATTATTTTTTCCCAGCTTTCGATAAGTATATTAATATCTTCGGCATAAATTGGCAGTCCCGGCGATGATCTCAATGGTAATGCCGCATGGGCCATACAACCGACAAAAGCCTCTCCGGTTTTAAGCAAGACACTTATCGACCCTGCAGAATGACCGGGGGTGTGTATAACATTTCCATCGATTCCAAAATCAAGAAGGGAGATATCTTCATCACCGGCAATAATGTTGATTGCAGGAGGAATAAATTTGATCAGACCAGTAAAAGGAGACAATATTTTTAACGAAAGTTTTCCCCAGAAAGTGGTACCTTCGAGAACCATAAATTTTCCATCATCAATCATTTTTTTCTCTGCTTTATGTATCATTACGTCTGCCCCTGTAAGTTCTTGAATCTCTTTTGCAGTTCCAATATGATCAAAATGGGAATGGGTGAGAATAATTAGTTTAATATCTTTAGGCATTATATAGAGCCTTGCAAGTTGTCGTTTAAAGGCTTTTATTTTCCCGGGGATTCCTGCGTCAACCATAACAATACCCCTGGCTCCTCTGAGAAGGTATGAATTTGTAATTCCAAGCCGTATTGAAAGAATATCGGTTGACATAAGTTGTTTTGATAAAAATCTTTAATAAATATAAGAAGTATTTGGATATAATGATGATATAATGGATTAGTTTTTTTTAGAAAGAAGTTTTTTCAGTTCGTTCATCTCGTCTCTGTAGCGTGCAGCTTCTATAAAATCGAGTTCTGCTGCAGCCTTTTCCATATTTTTTCTTGCTTTTTCAATTGCCTTTTCAAGGGCTTCCCTGTTCATGTATTTTATCACGGGATCAGCGGCTATATCGGGTTTTTCGGGTTCGATATAAGCTTTAACCTTTATTCCCTGTTTTGTAAGACCTGCCAGTATGGAACCTTTCTTTTTGACAATCTGGGAAGGTTCAATATTCATTTCCTGGTTATATTTCATCTGTTTGGCTCTTCTCCTGTTGGTTTCGTTAATAGTCATCTGCATGCTTTCCGTTATTGTATCGGCATACATTATAACCATACCGTTGATATTTCTTGCTGCTCGTCCCGCGGTTTGGGTCAGTGATCTTGAAGAACGCAAAAATCCTTCTTTATCGGCGTCGAGTATTGCAACGAGTGAGACCTCAGGAAGGTCGAGTCCTTCACGCAGGAGATTAACTCCAACCAGAACATCAAACTCACCATTTCTAAGTCCCTCCATTATTTCAACCCTCTCGAGCGTATCAATATCGGAATGGATATAACGACATCTGATATCGAATTTTGTAAGATAAGCGGTCAGTTCCTCAGCCATTCTTTTGGTAAGTGTTGTAACGAGGGTTCTCTCTTCTGCCTTAATCCTTTTTCTTATTTCCTTCATCAGGTCATCGATTTGATTTAAAGTTGGGCGTACTTCTACCGGGGGGTCGAGAAGGCCGGTAGGTCTGATCACCTGATCCACAAATAGTCCCTCACTCTTCTGCAACTCATAGTCAGCAGGCGTAGCACTGACATAAATAGTCTGGCCGGTCAGAGATTCGAACTCATCAAGGGTCAGTGGGCGGTTATCGAGTGCAGCCGGAAGCCTGAAGCCGTACTCAACAAGTGTCTGTTTACGTGCGTGATCCCCTCCATACATTGCCCTGATCTGAGGGATAGTAGCATGACTTTCATCAATTATCGTGATAAAATTTTCAGGAAAGTAATCAAGAAGGCAGAAGGGTCTTGTTCCGGGTTCCCGCCCATCAAAATACCTTGAGTAGTTTTCTATACCGCTGCAGTAACCCAGTTCCCTTATCATTTCCAGATCATACGAAACCCTTTGGAAAAGCTTTCTTGCCTCTTCATTTTTTCCTATATCATTAAAATATGCTACCTGCTTCTGGAGATCTTCTTCAATCTGAGTGATTGCACTGTTGATTCTTTCCTTTGAGGTAACAAAAATATTTGCAGGATAGATTATATATTCGTTATATATATCAAGTCTTTGTCCGCTTAAAGGATCGAATGAATAGATTTCCTCAATTTCATCTCCAAAGAAAAGAATCCTTAAAGCATGATCGGTATATGCCGGGAAAACATCAACCGTATCGCCTCGCACTCTGAAAGTACCTCGTCTGAATTCAATTTCATTTCTTGAATAGAGGCTATCGACCAGTTTCCTGAGGAGATGATTTCTTGTAATCTTCATAACTGTACGGATGTGTACTGTTCCTGAATAAAAATCATCAGGATTCCCAATACCATAAAGGCAGGAAACTGATGAGACCACTATTACGTCATGTCTTCCCGATAAAAGTGATGATGTTGTACTGAGACGGAGTTTCTCAATTTCTTCATTAATCGAAAGATCTTTTTCAATGTATGTATCGGTAACGGGTATATAGGCTTCTGGCTGGTAGTAATCATAATACGACACGAAATATTCCACTGCATTTTCAGGAAAAAATTGTCTGAATTCTCCGTAAAGCTGGGCAGCAAGTGTTTTATTATGGCTAAGGACAAGAACGGGCCGTTGTACCTGTTCAATTACGTTTGCTATTGTAAAGGTTTTTCCTGATCCTGTTACTCCCAGAAGAGTCTGGTAAGGCACACCCCTGTTTAGTCCATCAACCAGCTGTCTGATGGCTTCAGGCTGGTCACCCGTAGGATTAAAATCCGAAACAAGTTTGAAATCCATGTTAATTGGTTAATTACCAGAGGATATAAGCCTCAAAATTAATAATCATGATTATTCAAAAGATATCCTCATTCAGATGATAAAAATAATTCAAATAAGGTGTCGAAGAATCAGGTTAAGAGGTTATCAAAAAAAATGGCCGTTATTTAGATTTAAGTTAACGGCCATTTACCCTTTAACAAACTGCCCTGCCTAACCCAGATAGCTTTTTAGAAGCTTACTTCTTGATGTATGTCTGAGCCTTCTTATGGCTTTTTCCTTTATTTGTCTTACACGTTCTCTGGTCAGTCCGAATTTCTCTCCTATTTCTTCGAGTGTCATTTCCTGACAGGAGATGCCGAAGAAGTATCTTATTATATCTCTTTCTCGTTCTGTCAGAGTTGCGAGAGCTCTTTCAATTTCTTTTGAAAGGGATTCGTCAATGAGGGCTTTGTCGGTATTTGGAGAATCGGTATTAGGCAAAACATCGAGCAGACTATTGTCTTCGCCTTCAACAAAAGGTGCATCAACCGACACGTGGCGTCCTGATACCTTCAGGGTGTCGGTTACTTTTTCTTTGGGAAGTTCAAGCACTTCGGCAAGTTCTTCGGGAGAGGGTGTTCTTTCATATTCCTGTTCGAACTTTGAGAAAGCTTTATTTATCTTGTTCAGCGAGCCCACCTGATTAAGCGGCAGACGTACTATTCTTGACTGTTCCGCCAGAGCCTGGAGAATAGATTGACGTATCCACCACACAGCATAGGAGATAAATTTGAAACCCCTTGTCTCATCAAATTTTTCTGCGGCCTTAATAAGGCCCAGATTACCCTCATTGATAAGATCAGGCAGGCTTAATCCCTGGTTCTGGTACTGTTTTGCAACAGACACCACAAACCTGAGATTTGCTTTTGTAAGTTTTTCAAGAGCAGCCCTGTCTCCCTTCTTTATTCTCTGAGCAAGTTCAACTTCCTCCTCAACCGAAATCAACTCTTCCTTACCAATCTCCTGAAGGTACTTGTCGAGTGATGCACTTTCCCTGTTGGTGATTGATTTGGTAATCTTAAGCTGTCTCATCTATCTCTGAAAAAATTTTCGCGAAGTTAATAATTTTTTTATTATAAACAAAGTATTTTAACATTTATTATAACACAGGAGATCTATTTAATCAACCTCCTGTGTTATAATAATTTATATTATCGTCCCCTACCTCCGAACTGATAGCTGAAATAGGTGCCGTTCGACTGAATGCCTTCAATGGATGTCAAATTCTGTCCGTTATTGGTATAATTTCTAACATCTGAAGCGTCTGAAACATTTTTACCGTTTACACTGAGAATTATATAACCTTTACGTATTCCAAGATCTCTGAAACGTCCTTCATTTATCTCAGTTACTTTTACGCCATAATCAACTCTGTAGTTCCTTTTCTCAGCTGCTGTAAGAGGTTCCAGTTTTGCTCCGAACACTACACCTGATCCGGCTTCACCGGCTTTAACTATTCCTGTAGTATTTTCAATATTTCTTAGTACAATAGGAACTGTTACTTCTTTTCCAGAACGAATATATGTAATTGTAATCTTATCTCCGGGGCGATAACGGCCAACCTGCTCAAGGAGTTCCGACATAGAATTTATTGATACTCCGTTAACAGCGATAATCACATCTCCCTCTTTCAGTCCGGCTTCCCTGGCAGCTCCATTCTCATATACTTCAGTTACATGAGCACCTCTAATTTCATTCATTTTTGCCTCTTCGGCAATCTCTGCTGTAACTTCATTTACTCCAACGCCAATCACTGCCCTCTGAACAGCGCCATAAAGTCGTAAATCCTCAACAACTTTTTTTACGATATTAACCGGTACAGCGAATGAGTTTCCTGCATAGGCTCCGCTGGGAGATACAATTGCCGTAGTAATACCTACAAGCAATCCGTCTGTGTTCACTAAGGCACCACCGCTGTTTCCCACATTAAGAGCCGCATCAGTTTGAATGAAAGATTCGATACGGTAATTATCATCAATAATACCGAGGCTTCTCCCTTTTGCACTTACAATTCCAGCAGTAACAGTTGAGGTAAGGTTGAAAGGATTACCTACTGCCAGAACCCATTCACCCAGACGAAGTTTGTCTGAGTCACCATAATTAATAAAAGGAAGGTTATCGGCATCAATTTTAAGAAGAGCAATATCAGTACTGGGATCACGACCCACAAGCTTTGCATCAAACTCCCTGTTATCATTAAGTTTGACCGATATTTTATCGGCATTGTCAATAACATGATTATTGGTAATTATATAACCATCAGATGAAATTATTACACCGGATCCATAACCCCTGACCTCTCTAGGCACCTGCCTGTACATGTCACCATAAAACCACTCTATAATAGGATTATAAGAGCGCTCTGAGAATGTGGTACTTGTTCTAACATGCACCACAGCATGCACAGATAAATCAGCCGCATAAGTTAAATCAACATTCCCGGGCTGTTGATAGGAAGTAAGTACCGGCCTATAATTAGTATCATTCAATGCCTGAGGTCCGGTCGACTTAATGCCACTATCATTTTTTTCAACAAAATTAGTATAAGTAAGTAAAGCAACTATGCCACCTACAATTGCAATTAATATGCCTGAAACTATTGTTTTGCCTTTCATACCACCTCCTTTTTTTATTCCTTTATTAAAATTTTTATTATATTAACTTTTAACCGATTGTTTTGTTTATCAAAGATTGTGCATTTTTTTAAATTAATATTCTTATAATATCATATTTAACAACAATTTAACGTAAATCAAAATATCCGTTAACAAACTGATTCAAATAGCAGTAAACCCTTATAATTGACAAAAATCCCTACAATTTTAATCCCAATTATTTAATTTTTAGACATACTTTTGTAATAAAACTTATCGGTATTTTATAAACTGTCATTTTGGCAGTTCAAAAGAAAATAATAGATTTTTATTCAAATAAACAATTAAATCTTCTGATATGAAAAAAATTATTTTTTTCCTGACAACCTTAATGTTTTTAAAGATTCCTCTTAGCGGACAACAGATTGGTCCGGAACAGATAAATTCCCTTAACAGGATCAGTTCAGAACTAAATAACCTTGACCACCGCCTTGACGTCATCGAAAAAAAGATCGATGATATTTACTGGTACAACAAAGTTGGAGATGTAGCATATATTGACAAAGTTTATATTACCGGTCAACCTCTTGCAGTCGAAAATAATCCAACAGGTCAGGGTGCAGGAAATCCTGTGAAATTCTGGACTTATATTTTCATACCCAGAGATGCTGACCCTTCGAAGAAATACCCTCTGCTTATTTTTCCACATGGTGGAGTTCATTCAAATTTCAATACTTACTATGCACATATAATCAGGGAGATGGTTTCACAGGGATATATTGTCACGGCGGCAGAATATAGAGGGTCAACAGGATATGGTAAGAGTTTTCATGACATGATCGACTATGGCGGACTGGAAATTCAGGATGTAGATGCAAGTCGACAGTTTGTTATAGATAATTACAATATTGTTGATGGACAGCGTACAGGGATAATCGGCTGGAGCCATGGAGGTTATATAGCACTTTTCAATATTTTTGAATATCCCGATAAATATAAGGTATGTTTTGCTGGAGTACCTGTCAGCGATCTGATTGCAAGGATGGGTTATAAAAATCAGGATTACAGGGATTTATTCAGCAGTCAACCTTCCATAGGAAAACCAGCAGACCAGAACGTTGCCGAATACCGCAAAAGATCACCAGCATGGCAGGTGCATAAATACAAAAATACACCTCTGCTCATCCATACAAACACCAACGACGAAGATGTGAATGTTCTTGAAGTAGAACACCTGATTAAATCACTTAAAGCTGAAGGAAAAAGCAATTTCGAATATGAGATATTCAACAACATGCCGGGCGGTCATTTATTCGACAGAATGGATTATCTGGAAGCTAAAGAAATCAGATTGAAGATTTACAATCACCTGAACAAATATCTTAACCCCCCAAAACCATTTAAATCGTTAAAAGATTTACAGAAAGCAGGATATGGGTTTAATTAGGTTCCGCGTTATGTGTTCAGGGTTCTGCGTTGCGCGTTCAGGGTTCCGCGTTACGCGTTCAGCGTTGCGTGTTACGCGTTTAGCGTTGCGGACAGGGATAAA
>DYKN01000047.1 GCA_020722575.1 Rikenella microfusus
TTCAGAAAAGGAAAATATATAAATTTGTTTAATTTTATCATGATATAATCTTTTAAGTTTTAATTTTTTTTACTTTTGGCTTTAATAAATTTTATGAATAATGTTACAATTTGAAGATCTTTCAAAATATGGATTAACAGATGTAAAAGAGCTATTTCATAATCCATCGTATGAATTTTTATTTAATGAAGAAACCCGTGACGACCTCGAAGGTTATGAAAAGGGAGTAGTCACCAATACTGGTGCAGTTGCTGTGGATACAGGAATATTTCATGGCAGATCACCAAGAGATAAATATGTGGTACTGGATGATTCAACCAGAGAGACAGTATGGTGGAGATCAGAACAAGCACTCTCTTCCGACAATAAACCTATTAATTATGAAACATGGGAATATTGTAAAAAATTATCAGCCAGACAGCTATCTGGAAAGCGACTCTTTGTAATGGATTGTTATTGTGGAGCCAATGAAGATTCCCGTTTGAAAGTAAGGTTTATAACCGAAATAGCATGGCAGGCACATTTTGTAAAGAATATGTTCATCAGACCTGATGAAGAAGAACTGAAAACATTTCAGCCTGATTTTATCTTTCTCATAGCATCGAAAGCAAAAAATCCTATATGGAAGGAACAGGGTCTTAATTCTGAAAATTTTATATTTCTCAATCTTAGTGAAAGGATGGCACTTATTGGAGGCACATGGTATGGAGGTGAGATGAAAAAAGGTATGTTTTCAGTAATGAACTATTTTCTTCCACTCAGGGGAATAGCTTCAATGCACTGTTCAGCCAATGTTGGAAAAAAAGGTGATGTTGCTCTGTTTTTCGGACTTTCAGGTACAGGCAAAACCACTCTTTCGACTGATCCTGACAGAGCACTGATAGGTGACGATGAACATGGCTGGGATGATAACGGAATTTTTAATTTTGAGGGAGGCTGTTATGCCAAATGCATTAATCTGAGCAAAGAGAATGAACCCGATATTTACAATGCAATTAAAAGGGATGCGCTTCTCGAAAACGTTGTAGTTTTACCTGACGGATCAATTGATTTCAATGATGCATCAAAAACTGAAAATACACGTGTTTCATATCCTATATATCACATTAAAAATATTGTCAGGCCTGTATCAAGGGCAGGCCATGCCGATACTGTTATTTTCCTTACAGCCGATGCTTTTGGTGTACTTCCTCCGGTAAGCAGACTTGACAAAGGTCAAACCATGTATTACTTTCTTAGTGGATATACCGCAAAAGTTGCAGGAACAGAAAGAGGAATAGTTGAACCTGTCCCCTCTTTTTCTTCATGTTTCGGAGCTGCATTTCTTATGCTCGAACCTGTTAAATATGCCAGGGAGCTTATGAAAAAGATGGAAGAGCATAATTCAACAGCATGGCTCGTAAACACGGGATGGACGGGTGGACCTTATGGTATCGGTAAAAGAATTGATTTGCCTCGAACAAGGAAAATCATAAACGCTATCCTGAGCAAGTCAATATTGAATGAAGAATTCCATTCTTTACCTGTCTTCAACCTTAAAATTCCATACAAACTCGACGGAATGAGTGAAGAATTGCTTAATCCGGTCAAAGCATGGGAATCGGAGGAAAAATGGCATGAAGCAGCAATTGAACTTGCGAAAAAGTTTATATCAAACTTTAGCCGAATATCTTCTGATCCTGAAATTAAAAAACTGATTGTTCACGGTCCGGTTATCTAGTTTCAGCCAGTATTATAACTTTGTTACTGGAAAAGAATGGCTATGAATATTCTTTATATTATTCTGGCGGCTGCAGGCGGCTACCTTCTGGGATCAATTCCTACAGCAGTATGGGCTGGCAGATGGTTTCATGGCATTGATATAAGGGAACACGGTAGCGGAAATGCTGGAGCAACAAATGTTATAAGAGTTCTTGGATGGAAAACCGGCATTCCTGTAATGTTAATTGATATTGCAAAGGGCTGGCTTGCAGCATTATTGCCTGTTCTATTCGGCCTTGCAGAAAAGGGAAGCGGTATGCTTGTCAATATTCAGATACTTACAGGAGTGACAGCAATAACAGGGCATGTTTACCCTCTTTTTGCAGGTTTCAGAGGAGGAAAAGGGGTAGGAACTACTGTTGGCGTTCTGCTCGCATTAAACCCGATTCTCACTCTCATGTGTATCGGTGTTTTTCTTGCCGTTCTCTTTATTACAGGCTATGTGTCAGTTTCTTCAATGAGCTTTGGTATTGTATTCCCAATATTTCTGTTTACACTTTTTGATACTCCTTCTGTAATCTTCAAAATATTCTCAGTGCTTGCAGCGGTAGCTCTGATTATTACCCACAGGTCAAACATAAAAAGGCTTATCAAGGGAGAAGAATCAAAGTTTATAAAATGGAAAAGGAAAATATAACTAAAAATTTTATCAGATTAACTTTTTCAAAATTGTTCAAGAATCGCTATCCTTTTCTCTATTGGTGGATGAGTTGCAAAAAGTGAGGAGAAAGGTGATTTATGTTCTTTTTTCAATCCAAGCTGGGGATTTTCAATAAACATCTGGGCAACGTCGGCCCTTTTAACCGCTTCAATAGTCGGGTCATTTGACACTTTTCGGAGGGCAGATGCAAGTGCTCGTGGATTTTTCGTAAGTTCTGCCGAGCCGGCATCTGCCAGATACTCTCTCTTCCTGGAAATGGCAAATCGTATCATCACGGCAACAAAATATCCTATTACAGCCAGAACAAGCGCAACAATAATAGCAACACCTGCAGAACTTCCACTTTTCCTTCCCCTTCCTCCAAGTGAGGCAAAGCGAATCGATCGCAGCAGAGTTTCAGCAACGAAAGAAAATATTCCAACAAAAACAATTGATATAATAAGCAGTCTTACATCCCTGTTCCGTATGTGAGTCAGTTCATGAGCAATAACTGCCTCCAGTTCCTCATCATTAAGTTTATTTATAATTCCACGTGAAAGGGTAATGGTATATGTGCGACCATCTATTCCGCTTGCAAAGGCATTAAGCGAATCATCCTCGATAATATTTATTGCCGGCATTTTCATGCCTGCTGCAATTGACAGATTTTCAACAAGATTATAAACTCTTTTGTTTTCTCTCCTTTCAAGCGGTTTCGATTTTGTTGCTAACCTTATCATGGCAGAATGTGAAAACCATGCTATTACAAACCATAATATTACACCGGAAGTTATCCATGGAAAAGTATTGAGAAAATTTCTTCCTATAGCTTCCATTGAAACAGCTTCGTTCTGGTTCACGAACGACATAATATAAAAGAAGAGCCATGTAAGACCATAAAGAACAAGAGGAAACATAATCAGAAGAAGCACCGATCTGGTGTTGTTTTTCCAGATCTGGCTCTGCAAACCGACATATTTCATACCATTAGAATTGTATCTTTGGAGGCTGTTCTATTGTGGCTCTCTGTTCACCAAGTTCAAACATCATTTCACGTTTGAAATTGAAAAGGGCTGCAATAATATTTGAAGGGAACGTTTCAACTGCAACGTTGAGTTCCCTGGTAGCGGAATTAAAGAATCGACGTGCTGCAGCCAGTTTGTTTTCCACATCGGAAATTTCATTCTGTAAATCCATAAAATTTTGACTCGCTTTAAGATCGGGATAAGCTTCAACCGATACCCTGAGTGCCTGAAGTGCATTTGACAGCCTTGTTTCGGCTTCAATTTTTTCATTTATTCCAGAAGCTCTTATGGCACTTGCCCTCGCTTCCGTTATTTCAGTGAGAACACCCCTCTCATGCGACATATACCCCTTGACCGCCTCAACCAGCTGAGGAATCAGATCATGCCTCTGTCTTAACTGTACATCGATGTCGGCAAAAGCCTGTTCCCTGTTGTTCCTGAGCCTTACCAGACGGTTATACAAGGAAACTGTCATAAGAAAAAGAACTACAAAGAATGCAAGTACAATAAGTAAAATCATTTTGAAAATTTTTAATGATAAATTTTAAAGAAACTGACCAAAGATAAATAAATTTACTATATTAACTGCTGAAAGCTTTCTTTGATTGATAAATTAGTAATTTAAGAAAGAATTACCTTACCAAGAATAAATTTTAAAACACTGAGAGATTTTGATTGGTTAAAATATTTTAAATCATTTAATTAATCACCATGGAAAAAAGTGTAAAAGGAACACGTACAGAAAAGAATCTCCTGAAGGCATTTGCAGGAGAATCACAGGCAAAAAACCGTTATGAATTTGCAGCAAAAGTAGCTCGTGAAGAGGGTTACGAACAGATTGCATCCATTTTTATGGAGACTGCCTCGCAGGAACAAAGTCATGCAAAAAAGTTTTTCAGTTATCTTGAAGGAGGGATGCTTGAGATTACCGCTTCATACCCTGCCGGAAAAACAGGGACCACCATTGAAAACCTCGAACTGGCTGCAGCAGGTGAACATGAAGAATGGGCAGATCTTTATCCGGAATTTGCCAGAATTGCAGAAGAAGAAGGTTTTAAACAGATAGCAACACTATTCAGGGCAATATGCGTTTCAGAAAAGGGACACGAAGAAAGATATTTGAAACTACTGAAAAACATTAAGCAAAACAGAGTTTTTGAAAGAGAAGAGAAAGTTGAGTGGTATTGCAGGAAATGCGGATACATTCATTACGGAACTAAAGCTCTTAAAAATTGTCCGGCCTGTGGACATCCCCAATCATATTTTGAACTAAAACCAAATAATTTTTGATTATGAAATGTTTCAGATCTGCCATTGTTTTTTTTGCCATTGTATCTGTTCTTATCCTGGCTGGAGGTTGTAAAAGCAAAAAAGTCAGCGAAGATAGGAACCTTGCGGTTGTTGCCAAGGCATCTTTTTCAGGAAGACAAGGGATTTCACTTTCTGCATTAAACGACGGGATAGTACTGAGTCAGGATTCAAGACCAGGGTTTCGTCCTCCACTTGTTACTTTAAGGCCTGGAACTCAATGGGTCCAGTATGAATGGGTTAAGCCTGTAGCTGTCAGAGAGGTTGCAATCTTCTGGTGGGCTGACCGGAACAGGATCAAACTCCCGAAAGGATGCACTGTAAAATACCTGAAAGGCGAAGATTATTTCCCTGTGGTAAATCAGGAAGGACCCGTGATAAAAGAAAGAGAATTCAATAGGATAACCTTTGATGAGGTAAAAACGACAGGCCTTCGGCTGGAGATTGAGACTGACAGTGCATCGGCTGCAGGAATTCTTGAATGGGTGGTATATGCCGCTCCATCCTCTCCTGTAATGCCCCCTGTCGTTGATGCCGGACACGACCGGACCGTTATTTTAGCAGGCAATACATACCTGTCGGCGGTCGTCAGGTCGGTTGACTCCGTAAGAAAAAGCTCATGGAAGAAGCTGTCAGGACCTGGAAATGTAATATTTGCCAATGCATCACAAAGAAATACAACAGCCACATTCGATAAAACAGGTGACTATGTTATCGCTTACACAGCCGTAACAAAAGGCAATAATAAATCATCCTCGTCTATCATGGTCAAAGTAATCGATCCGCCCGACAGGAAAAAACTTGAAGCCATATATACCGAGCCCTACAGTGTTAACAATCCTCTCTGGAGCGCTCGAATAAAAGCAATAATTGTTAACTGGATTCCCCATTGCATCAGGCAGATTGAGCGTACTGACCTGACGACCGGTCAAGGCGGGTTGGATAACTTCATTGAAGCTGCAAAAGCCCTTAAAGGGATGCCCCATGGAAGGCATCTCGGGTATGTGTTCTCCAATGCATGGGTTCATCAAACAGTCGAATCAATGGCGTATGCACTTATGATAGATCCACAGGGCGACAGAGAGATAATCGCCGCACAGAACAATATGAAAAAGACTCTGGAAAAGTGGATTCCAATAATACTTGCGGCCCAGGAACCCGACGGTTATCTGCACACGGCATGGACGCTGCGTGATACCACCAGATGGAAAAACAGATGGGCTCCTGAAACAAGACCCAATCATGAAGGATATGTTCAGGGTTATTTTCTTGAAGCAGCTATTGCACACTACCTCAGTACTGAAGGAAAAGACAGAAGACTTTTCGATGCTGCAATGAAGCTTGCCGACTGCTGGGCCGACAATATCGGGCCGGGTAAAAAGGAATGGTGGGATGAACATGAGGAAATGGAACAGGCCCTTATTAAGTTCGGCCGATTTGTCAATAAGGTTGAGGAACCCGGTAAAGGTGACAAATACATCGAATTGTCGAAGTTTCTGATGGATTGCCGAAAAGGAGGTAATGAATACAGTCAGAGCCATGTCCCAGTTACTGAACAGTATGAAGCAGTAGGCCATGCCGTACGGGCAGTTTATCTATATTCAGCCATGGCAGACATGGCAGCCGAGAAAAATGACATCGACTACCATTCAGCAACCATGTCATTATGGGATAATATTGTGAACAGAAAATATTACATCACAGGTGGAATTGGTAGTGGAGAAACATCGGAAGGGTTCGGACCAGACTTTTCTCTACGTAATAACTCATATTGTGAATCATGCTCAAGCTGCGGGTTGATATTTTTCCAGCACAAAATGAATCTTGCATGGCGTGACGCAAAATTTGCCGATCTATATGAAGAAACAATATACAATGCACTTCTTGGCGCACTCGACCTTGAAGGCAAAAATTTTACCTATACTAATGAACTTAACTCTTCCCATTCCAGATACGACTGGCATGTATGTCCATGTTGTGTTGGCAACATACCAAGAACGCTACTGATGATGCCTTCATGGACATATGCAAAAGATGATAACTCGCTTTTCGTTAATATGTTTTTCGGAAGCACAATCAAAGTAAAAGATGTTGCGGAAACTGATGTAATAATGATACAGGAAACGGATTATCCATGGAGCGGGAAAGTCAAAATCATTATTAATCCGGAAAAACCCGCTAATTTCTCCCTTTTCATAAGAATCCCCGACAGGAAGACAAGTGAAATTTATTTTCCTGTTCCTGAAGTTAAAGGCTATAAGTCGGTTAGCCTCAACGGAGAAATGATCACGCCGGAGATCGAAAGGGGCTATATTGGAATCAATCGTGAATGGAAGTCGGGTGATTTTGTGGAAATAGAATTGCCAATGGAGGTACAGAAGGTAACTGCTGATGAAAGGGTCGAGGCTGACAGGGGACGAGTTGCGATTAAATACGGGCCTCTTGTTTATAATGTTGAAGAGGTTGATCAGGAAAATATTCACCAGCCAATCGGGAAAGACCCTCTGACTGCTGAATGGCGGGGGGATTTGCTTGGAGGAGTGATAGTTGTCAAGGGCAAATGGGCTGATGGTTCGCCACTTATTGCTATCCAGAATTTTGCTCGTAACAACAGGAATCCGGAGTTTGTTTCAGAACATCGTGAAGGTTCAATAGTATGGATAAAGACCGAATGAATTTACCTGGAGGAGAAGAATTGCTCGAGTTGATAAGACTGAGGCAAAGCGATCGAAATTACCCCGATAGAGCTGTTGAAAAGGAGAAATTAGAACGTATACTTGAAGCAGGAAGATTATCACCTTCAGCGTGCAATGCTCAGCCATGGAGATTTATTGTCGTTGACAAACGAGAACTTCTCGAACGGCTTTCAGAGGCTGCATCGGGAAAGATACCGGGAATGAATGCATTTGCTTCAAAAGCTCCTGTACAGATTGTTGTAGTAAGGGAAAGGGCCAATCTGTTGTCAAAAATTGGATCGACAATAAAAGACAAAGATTATTCTCTTATTGACATTGGTATAGCAGCTGCAAACATGTGTTTGCAAGCTGAAGCTGAAAAGCTGGGCTCATGTATGCTGGGTTGGTTCGATGAAAAAGCGGTAAAGAAAATTCTTAACATACCAGCCTCAAAGAGGGTGGAGCTTATAATAACCATTGGTTATCCGGCCGATCCCAAACGGGAAAAGAAAAGAAAACCAGCTGGAGATGTAATTTCATATAACAGTTACTGAACTACCGAAGGTCAGCAAGTGCTGATTTGATCCGCTTCACTGCTTCAATAATCTCTTCGTCTGAAGCGGCATAGGATATTCTTATGCATCCGGGTGCTCCGAAAGCAGTGCCACCAACAACAGCAACCCTTGCCCTTTCAAGAAGATATAAGGCAAGATCATCTGAATTGTTAATAACAGTTCCGTTATAACTTTTGTCAATAAAATAACTCACATCAGGCATTATATAGAAAGCACCCTGAGGTACCCTGAGTTTTAGTCCGGGAATCTCTTTCATAAGTGAACAAATGAGGTCCCTTCTCCGCTGGAAAGCAAGTCTCATTTTTTCTCTTTCGTCGCCTTTGCTCAGAAGTGCTGCCAGAGCTGCCCTCTGGGCAATTGAACAAACGCCTGAAGTAAACTGGCTCTGTAACTTACTGCACGCCCTGGCCACAGGAAGCGGAGCACCAATATAACCTATCCTCCATCCTGTCATCGCATAAGCCTTCGACACACCGTTGACAGTTATAACACGATCGTATATGAAATCAAACGATGCCATGCTCACGTGCTTCTGTGAAAAAATAATATGCTCATATATTTCATCGGAAATAACAAAAATCCCTTTGTGTCTATCAATAATCTCTGCTATTTTTTGCATTTCATCGCGAGTATAAACCATCCCGGTAGGATTTGACGGTGAGTTGAAGATCAGGAGTTTTGTTTTTCCTGTGATTGCCTTCTCAAGCTGACCGGGACTCATCTTGAAGTCATCCTCTAGATTCGTCTCGATTATTACAGGTTTTCCACCTGCAAGCAAAACCTGGTCATAATAACTTACCCAGTAAGGCGCGGGAATAATTACTTCATCTCCCGGGTTAACCAGTGACATTAATACATTCATCAGTGAATGTTTTCCACCTGCCGATACAACAATCTGCTCAACAGAATATTTAAGACCATTTTCATTAAGAAATTTTTTTGATATAGCTTCCCTCAGATCATTATATCCTGGAACAGGAGGATATTTGGTATAATTTTCATCTATCGCCCTTTTTGCGGCTTCTTTGATATCGTCAGGCGTAAAAAAATCTGGTTCTCCAAGACTGAGGTTAATAACATTGATACCCTGTGCCTTCAATTCACGGCTTTTCTGTGCCATCGCAAGAGTTTGTGACTCAGAAAGAGATTGTACACGGTCTGATAAATATTCCATAAATCTGAAATTAATTTTTATATTGAAGCAAATGTAACAACATTAGATAAAAAATGACTTTTTTAACAGAAATTATTATATTGTTTAATGAAAAGAAAAAAAGTTATGTTTGCATTAAATAAAAATCACTGAAATGGAAGCTGTTTATAACATTCTTCTGATAACTATTCCCTCGCTGATAGTTTTCTTTACTTCATTTTTCATAATAAGAAGCATGATAAGGAATGAGCAGGAAAGGCGGAAACAGGAAATTCTTTTACAGAATAATCGGACTATAACGCCATTACGTCTTCAGGCATATGAGAGGCTTGTACTTTTTCTCGAACGTATATCTCTTGAATCGCTTATTATAAGGGTACATACACAGGGAATGAGTGCCTCACAGTTACATTCTGCTCTGCTTTCAGCTATAAGGAGTGAGTTTGAGCACAATCTCTCCCAGCAGATATATATAAGTCCGCAGGCATGGGAGGTTGTAAGGAATGCCCGGTCGAATATTGTAAAACTCATTAATACAGAGTATGAAAAACTACCTGAAAAGACAACCGGAATAGAATTCAGCCGCAGATTACTTGAAAAAATTATGGAACTCGAAAAGGAGCCTACAAAAGCTGCTGTCGAGTTCATCAAAAATGAGGTTGCTCTTATGATTATGTAACCTGAAGCAGGTCGATACTTCTTTTCAAGAACTTATTCAGGTCTTCACCTTTAAGCATATTGTTCGATAGCAGAGCAAAATCAATCAGTTGTCTGATAAGCTTGTTGCCATTGCTATATTCTGTCAGTTTATCGTTTCTTTCCTTTTCCACTTTTTCAAGTTCATCTTTAAGTTTTTTGAGATCTTCTTTTTCGGCTTCGGTTATCTCACCTTCTTTTTTGTTTTTCTGCTCTTTTTCAAGGAATTCAACCTCTTCTTTTATTCTGGCTTTTTCGCTACTGTTCTGTTTGAGAAAATCTGCAAGGTCTTTGCCAAGATCAGCGGAAATTTTTTGTATCAGTGGATGATTCCCGTTCAGAACCAGACTGTAACTATCGGGAAGATCTCCGTAGAAGTTGAAGCCCCCTCCTATCTGCGACATATCTTTCATCCTTCTCATATATTCTGACCGGGTAATAATAACCGGAAAATCTGTCTCTTCGAGCGACTCAGAAACAACTGTAAAATTCTCTTCTGGTTTTATCTGTCCCTTAAACAGAGTTTTAATATCTTCGATCTGTTCCTCTGAAAGCTTTGATTTTTTTATTTCACCTTTCTGAATGAGTTTCTCAATAACATCTGCATCCACTCTCACAAAGCGTGATCCGGTTAATTTGCTTTCCAGAAAGTTTATAAGGTGAATGTCAAGTTGTCCATCGAGCAGAAGAACATCGTAGCCTTTAAGTTTTGCTTTTTCAATGTAAGCATATTGTTCATGTTTGTCAGTCGAATAGAGATATACAAGAGTTTTGTATTTGTCGGTCTGGTTTTCCTTAATGAGCTTTTCGTATTCCTCGAATGTAAAGTATTTTCCTTCGGTATTTTTGAACAGTGCAAATCCGGAGGCCTTTTCATAGAATTTTTCATCGGTAATCATACCATATTCTATAAACAGTTTAAGGTCATCCCATTTTTTCTCAAACTCTTCCCTGTTCTTTTTAAAGATTTCACTGAGTCTATCTGCAACCTTTTTTGTAATATGAGCTGATATTTTTTTGACATTTGAATCGCTTTGCAGATAACTTCTTGATACATTGAGAGGTATATCGGGAGAATCTATTACACCATGAAGTAATGTCATAAATTCAGGAACGATACCCTCGACTGAATCGGTCACGAAAACCTGGTTACAATAGAGTTGTATTTTATTTTTCTGGATATCAAAATTGCTTCTGATTTTTGGGAAATACAGGATTCCAGTCAGTTTAAAAGGATAGTCAACATTCAGATGAATATGGAACATAGGTTCATCACCAGCCGGATAGAGTTCCCTGTAAAAATTAAGGTAATCTTCATCCTTAAGGTCGGAGGGTTTCAGTGTCCATGCCGGTTTGGTATTGTTTATTATTTTGTCTTTATCTGTTTCAACGTATTTTCCATCTTTCCATTCTTTTTCCTTACCGAAAGCAATTTCAACTGGCAGGAATTTACAATATTTTCTGAGCATTGATTCAATTCTGTCTTCTTCCAGAAATTCTTTTGAATCGCTGTCAATGTATAATATAACATCTGTTCCTCTTGAGTCTCGTTCAGCATCTTCGATAGTGAATTCAGGGCTGCCATCGCAAATCCATTTCACCGGTTTAGCCCCTTCCTTCCACGATTTCGTAATTACTTCAACTTTATCCGATACCATAAATGACGAATAGAATCCCAGCCCGAAATGGCCAATAAGATTATTTGCCTGATCTTTGTATTTCTCGAGGAAATCGTTAGCACTTGAAAAAGCAATCTGGTTCAGATATTTGTCAAGTTCTTCAGCGGTCATTCCAACACCCCGGTCAGATACAGTTATAGTTTTTTTCTTTTTATCAACTTTCACTCTGATTGTAAGATCTCCAGGCTCTTCTTTCAGTTCTCCTGAATTATAAAGCACCTTAAGTTTCTGTGTGGCATCAACAGCATTTGAAACAAGCTCACGAAGAAAAATCTCATGGTCGGAATAGAGAAATTTTTTGATTATAGGAAAGATATTCTCAGTTGTTACGCCTATTTTTCCTTTTTGCATGGTGAAACGTTTTAATTTGACATAAAAATCACGCTCCTTTTTACAAAATATATGCCGCTTTATGAATACTGACAAATAGTCACACGGAATTCCTGGTTATATAATCTGCAGTGCTTTAAAAGTGTTTCGGGAGTAAATTTCAGTCAATCCTATGGCTTCAGAAGTAATGAGGAAATTTTAATCTAGCAAAAACCAGAACGAACAATGAAAAGATCAGAAATGCTGCAAGGATAATAAGGGAAATGTTTCTCTTCTTTCTATATATCCTGAGGTTATGTTCACTTATATGTTTTTTTACTGCGTTATGGACTCTAAGTACTGTATTTGAATTGCGGGGGATGAAGTTATCGATATTGAATCTGAAATGTTTACGTGCATCATCCATTCTTTCGGGGCTAACAATCAGCAATATTCCAGAATCGGGTTCCATCTTTCTGATTGTATCAATAAAATTTTCGGCATTCTGGTAATTTTCCTTATTATCGTGAAGGCCTATGATTACCATCGAGCATGTCTTCAATGATTTTTTTACGGTGAAAGCATTAATAAGGTCAGATTCATTGTAGAATACTAGTACTTCATACCTTGAACGGTCAGAAAAACGCTTCCTGATATCTTCGGCAAACGTATGGTAGTCGTCGAGGCAGAATATGAGTGTTTTTTTTGTGGCTGCCATGAAAAGAAATAATGCAACAATTTAATTATTTTTTCTGTTTCTTATATCAATATCTTCTATAAGCCTCCATATTCCGTTTTTATCGAGAAAGAAGGCATCGAATGAGAAATCCGGGCCATAAAACTGCCTGTTTCCCTTCAGTTCTGGCGAGAATGGTGACAGATGGTCGAAAACAATCATGGTATCGCTTTCGAATTTGAGTGACATCAGTGCAGTTGCGGAATATTCAAATATCACTCTTTTTTTTATTTGTTTTCCATCGGTAAGGCATTCTACTCCAAAAACAAGACTGTCGCCGGAGACAATTTTCAGTGGTTCGATAATTTTTCTTGTAATAAATGGGTTGCCATAATCAATTCCCAGAAGCATATAATGTCTTTCTCCCATAAATATAAAAGGTCTTACATCATAATAAATTGCGCCGTACCAGGTAGAAGGTGAATAAATATCGTTTTCTCCCGGTGAATTAATATCATATTCCCGGTTTAAAAAAATAAATGAAGGTTGTTTGTCTTTTTCCGGGCGGTATATAAAATAACAGTAATATCTGTTTTTTCCGTCCACAGCCACAAAATTCCAGTTGATTATTTTCAGAAGTGAGTCGGGTGATGTAAATTGTCCTAATGATTTTACAGTGGTAAACTGGTGATCGAATACTGAGTCGGACATTGCATAGGGTTCAATGATATTTCTGATTGAATCTGAAACAAGAATTTTTTGAGCAGAAGGTATATTAGTTCTGAGCTGTGCAAAATATTTTTCAAGTTGATTCTGTAGAAGAACCTGAGAAAAGATTACTGAAGGATACAGAATTAAAAATGTCTGCAGAGCAATAATTTTTCCCGGCTTCATCTGGTTTCTTTTAATGCATTATTCATCAATTCATTAACTTTTTGGCAAGCTGTTTTTATTTCCTCCGGTGTAATAATAAGTGGTGGTGCAATTCTGAAAGCGGTCGGACAGAAGAGGAAGTAATCGAGTAATAATCCGTAATCAGGGGCATGCATGATTATATATTTTGTCAGGTTTTCATTGCCTGTTTCAACGGCGAGAAGCAGTCCGTCACCTCTTATTTCCCTGATGGCTTTTCCAGTAAGATATCTTTTAAATAAATCGGATTTCTCCCTTACCTTTAAATGGAGTTGGTCGCGTAGAATTATTTCGATTGATGCCAGTCCGGCTGCACAGCAAACCGGATGACCGCCGAAAGTCGTAATGTGACCGAGAGGAGGATTGTGAGCAATTGCTGACATAATTTCCCTGGATGATATAAATGCTCCGAGGGGCATTCCGCCTCCAAGAGCTTTAGAAAGAACAAGAATATCAGGGGTTACGTTAAATTTCCGGAGTGCAAATATTTCACCAAGGCGTCCGAATCCAATCTGGGATTCATCAAATATCAGCAATGCACCTGCTTCTGTACATTTATTACGGAGATGTGAAAGAAAGTTATTTTCTGGACATATTACACCTGCTTCTGCCTGAACGGGTTCGGTAATCACACAAGCTGTTTCGGAGTCTATTATATCTAGTGTGTATATATTATTAAAAGGTATAAAGAACACATCTGGCAATAATGGACGAAAAGCATTTTTAAAAGGTTCTGACCCGGTAACGCTTAATGCTCCTGCTGTGCTTCCGTGATACGAATTAATAAAAGAGACTATTTTGCTTCTTCCGGTATATTTTTTTGCAAGTTTTATGGCGCCCTCTACGGCTTCACTGCCTGAATTTACAAAATAACAGTTATTGAGTTGAGGTGGCAACAGCGAAATAATTTTCTCTGCAAGTTTGACCTGAGGGCTCTGGATAATTTCACCGTACACCATAAGGTGCATGTAAAGATCAACCTGTTCTTTTACAGCGTTAACTATTTCTCTATTTCCGTGGCCGATATTGCTTACCGATACGCCAGAAATCAGGTCTATATAAACTTTACCTTCGGGGCCGTATAAATAAATACCTTCAGCTTTTTCAATTTCAAGAAGCAGAGGTTTTTCAGAAGTTTGCCCAAGATAATTCAGAAAAAGCTGACGATTTGTGAGCATGGGATGTTATCCTGATTTATCTGGCCATTACATTAATATCTCCGAGCAGAAGATCACGGAATGATTTTCCGACCGGAATATTTACCAATCCGCTACCAACTTTAAGGTCAAGGGAATTTTCTTTGATCGATTGTATCATTGATTTATTAACAATATATGACCTGTGGACTCTGACAAAGTAACCTGAAGGCAGATGATTTTCGATTCCCTTCATTGTGAAATGAATTGTGAATCGGTCATCATTTGTAACCAGAGTTACATAGTTTTCGAGGGCTTCAACATATATTACTTCTTTAATTTTTATTTTAACAAGTGATGAGCCTTTCTTAATAAAAATTTCTTCCTCAATTGGGTTATCGAGTTCTTTTTTTGAATAGTATCTGATTATTTTGTCAATGGCTTTGCAAAAACGAGCATAAGTTACAGGTTTCAGGAGGTAATCAACCACATTCATATCGAATGCTTTCCGGGCATATTCTTCGGAAGATGACACTATGACTATATTTGGAGGATTTTCGATACTGACAATGAAGTCGAACCCATTCATTTCAGGCATCTGGATATCCAGAAAAACAAGTTGAATATCATTTCGTTCAGTAAGAACGTTTCTTGCTGAGATTGAATCACTGTAAATACCAATTAAGTTAAGGGAGGAGTTCCTTTTGACAAAGCTTTCGAGTACTTTGCAGCTAAATTTATCGTCGTCTACAATAATACAATTAATCATCTCTCCCGGCAGTGATTTTTTTCAATTTTCAAAAATAATAAAAAAACGGGATGATGAAATTACTATCAAATAAAAAACCCCCAGCCTGGCAGCTGGGGGCAAAACTCCTCATTGTCTTTCAATTAAAGACCTTTGTTTAAAGCAGGAGCCGGTTTAAACTTAACAACTTTCTTGGCAGGAACATTAAGTTTAGCACCTGTACGAGGGTTACGAACCACTCTGGCGCTTCTTTTCACTACGGAGAATGTTCCAAGTCCAGGAAGCTGAAGCCTCTGGCCCTTTTTCATTGCCTTACCAACAGCGGCAACAAACACGTTTACGACCTTACCGGCGTCTTTAACAGTAAGACCTGCCTCCTTGGCAATTGTGCTTACTAATTCTTTTTTCGTCATAATTTGATAATTTTAGAGTTGGACTTAAAAGTCATTATTGAACACAAATATATTGTATTTTCATAGATATGCAAATTTATTTTTGCTTTTATCCACAAATAATGCCATTTTTAGGATAAAATAGTGTTTTTTTTTGACGAACGGAAAAATCGGGGTTACACGTATTATGGGGAAAATAGATTGACAATCAGTTAGTTTTTTCAAAAAAAATTGTTAATAGCTTGTTGATAAATTTTTTAATGGTTTGAATACTAATTTTTTGCCATACTAAATCCAAAAAATTTCGAAAAAGAAAAAAATATTATCTTTGCCGTCAGATTCATCGGGGCGATGGATGCGTCTAAAATAATAAAGGTATAGTAGTAATAGCAGAGAAATGCTCCCGATAGATCGGGATAACCTGTTCCGCCTAAGCGGAAAACGTCGTGGTTGAATGGGACTAAGGAATAATTTAAATAGTTGGAGAAATGCTCCCGATAAATCGGGATAACCTGTTCCGCCTAAGCGGAAAACGCCGTGGTTAAATGGGACTAAGGAATAATTTAAATAGTTGGAGAAATGCCAGAGTGGTTGAATGGGACGGTCTTGAAAACCGTTTTCCGCCTGACGGCGGAACGGGGGTTCGAATCCCTCTTTCTCCGCACCAACAGGCAAAGGGCTGAAGCAATTCAGCCCTTTGTGTTTGAGACTGCCGGTGAGCCAGGCTTGCCTGAGCGAACAGGCAGACGAAAACACAATAAATT
>DYKN01000048.1:0-6594 GCA_020722575.1 Rikenella microfusus
CCTCTCTTTATCCATTTCCCCGACCTCTTTACAACTTCCACATCAGGGAAGAATTTCCTGAGTTATCCTTTGTCAATAAGTAATCTGACCGAAGGATTCTTAAAAATAATAAAAGGTGAAACTGTCATCAGAAATCAGGTAATCAAGGAATTACCTTCCGATCCTTCATTTTATTTTGATGATCTGAAACCTTACGTTTCCGAAATAATAAACAGATACGGAACTGACGAATGGCAGTCGGGTGTCCTTACTAATGAGATGCACAGACATCTTGGAGTATATGCAATTATTGGAGTTAAAATGGGAATCAGGGCACGTGAATATTATAATACTGGTGTAGATGAGTTTGAAGTGACATCCTTTGCTGGTTCTGTTTCACCGTTGAGCTGCATGAATGATGGGATTCAGGTAAGCACTGGTGCTACACCAGGACATGGCCTGCTTACGGTAAAAAATGATGCACCGGAACCGGCTGTTGAATTTAAATATCTTGGTAACAGAATCAGGATTTCGCTTAAACCCGAACTGGCAAAAACAATAAACAACGAACTGAAGGAATATAATTTTATTTACGGCCTCGACAGCAATATCTACTGGGAACTTGTCAGGGAAAAGGCTATAAAGTACTGGCGCGATTTCGACCGCCATGAGATATTCGTTATTGAAAAACTATAAGAATAACGTTAGGCTCATACTCCAGGTTGAGCCCTTGAAATACTATTAAACAATAACAACGGCTGAGCGAGGACGCTCAGCCGAACTGTTCGACCACCCCGTGCCGAACGCTTAAGGTTCGGGACACCCCTCCTTGCCAGGGAGGGGAAACTTAAATAAAACCAAAATTACTTTACTTTACTGCGGGAAGTATACCGAGTATAGTTAGGTGGGAGGTATTGCTTATAATAAACAAAACTGCTGTATTAATTAAAATTGTTATTGCTACCAGTATGAAAGATTCCTCACTTCGTTCGGAATGACATGTTCGTTCAGGGATCACAAGAGGGAGGGGTGTGGCGCATGACCGTGCGCCGCACTCCTCCCTCTCCCTTTTAAAACACAGATGTCATTCCGAACGAAGTGAGGAACCCTAAACAATGAAACAAAACCTTTCATAATTCAACGGCTGAACAAGGACGCTGCGCAGAACAAGCAGGACTAACTATTTATTATTATACTCATCAAAAAAATCATTCCCTTTGTCATCGGTAAGAATGAATGCGGGCATATTTTCCACCCTGATTTTCCTGACGGCTTCCATGCCCAGTTCTTCCAGATCTAAAATTTCAACCGATTTTATATTTTCTTCAGCCAGTATTGCGGCGGGTCCACCGGGTGACCCTAAGTAAAATCCGCCGTATTTTTTGCATGAGTCAATAACTTTCCTGCTACGGTTTCCTTTTGCTATCATAATCAGTGAGCCGCCCAGACTCTGGAAAAGTTCAACGTAATCGTCCATACGACCCGCTGTCGTGGGACCAAACGATCCGGAAACCATCCCCTGAGGAGTCTTGGCAGGCCCGGCATAATAAACCGGATGATTTTTCATATATTCCGGCATCGGCTTACCCTCATCAAGCATCTTTTTAATCCTGGCATGAGCTGCATCCCTTGCTACAATAAGAGTGCCCGTAATGCTAAGTCTTGTCTTAACGGGATATTTTGACAATTCTCTCAGAACCTCCTTCATGGGGCGGTCAAGATTTATCTCAATCGGCTTCTCAATTTCCGGTGCTTTTTCAGGTAAAAACCTTGCCAGATTTTTCTCAAGCTCTTCAATGAAAATACCCTCTTCAGTTATTTTCGCCCTTAGGTTCCTGTGCGCACTGCAGCTTACCCCTATACCGACAGGACATGAGGCTGCATGGCGTGGCAAACGAATGACCCTAACATCATGAACAAAATATTTTCCTCCGAACTGGGCACCGACACCATAATCCTGACAGATCTTCTTAATCCTGTCTTCCCATTCAATATCCCTGAAAGCCCTTCCGCTCTCATTACCTGTTACAGGCAATTCATCAAGAAAGCCTGCCGAAGCCAGCTTGACAGTCTTGAGTGTCATCTCCGCAGAAGTACCCCCAATAACAACTGCCAGATAATAGGGCGGACAGGCTGATGTACCCAGATCTTTAATCTTCTCCTTTATAAACTTCGTAAGTGACTCCTCATTAAGCAATGCCTTCGATTGCTGAAAAAGGAGCGCCTTATTCGCCGACCCTCCTCCCTTTGTAATAAACATAAACTCATAAATATTCCCCGGCACCGAATAAATCTCAATCTGTGCCGGCAAATTCGTACCTGAATTCCTCTCTTCAAACATCGAAAAAGGAATAATCTGTGAATATCTCAGGTTTTTATCCCTGTAGGTTTCATAAATGCCTTTCGACAAATATAATGCATCATCAACTCCGGTATAAACATCCTCTCCCTTCTTTGCAATAACAATGGCAGTACCTGTATCCTGACACCATGGCAGTTCACCTCCGGCAGATATTACTGAATTTTTAAGCATTGTATATGCAATAAACCTGTCGTTGCCTGAAGCCTCCGGATCTTCAACAATTTTCCTGAGTTTATCAAGGTGTGAGGCACTCATATAAAACGAGAGATCATTTATCGCTTCCCTTGCCAGCAAAACAAGACCCTCGGGATCAATCCTGAGTATCCTGCGTCTGTCAAACTCCGATACACTAACAAAACTATCTGTCAGGAGCCTATATCTGGTAGTATCCTGTTGAATCTGAAACAGATTCTCATAAATAAAGCCAGCCATAAACTATATTTTTAAAATTGTTAATCAAAAGGGCATTTTTAACTTCAGGCCGAAATTATGCTTGTTTCAAGAACGTACACAAAGGTGAACAAAATATTTTTCACTCATTGTGAATTAGGGCATTATCAAAAATAAAAATAATCGAAATACAAAACAACAACAAAACGCAGGTCTAAGATTTATATCCTGAATTAACAATATCACTAAAACTAAAACTTTCACCCATACGTACTCCCTTAGGTGTCTCTTTCAGGTTACAACATTCAATCCTGACATCATGTTGAAAAAGTAGAATATGATTTTTTTCCAGAGCTTCCCTGTAGAGACGCTGTTTTTCATCAATTGTTTTAAGCGATTCTATATCGTAACTCATATTCCAGAGTAGTGGAATATGGGCTGAAGTAGGTATCAGATCACTCGTATAAACTATTGTTCTGTTATTATATTCAATCAAAGGTATCATCAGTCCGGGTGTATGACCATAGCATAACATTACTGATACCCCCGGAAATATTTCACCTTCTTTATCAATCAGATTAAGTTTTCCGATTTCTCCGAGAGGAACGAAATTTTCACGCGGGTAGGCATTTTCCTCGCGCAGGTTACCTTTAAGTGCCCATTCCCATTGTGCCCTGCTTACATGATATATCGCATCCGGAAATGTTAGCTCAAAACTTCCGGGTTCACCTCTTTTCTTTAATGCTCCACCGCAGTGATCAGCATGAAGGTGGGTGAGGAAAACATCGGTTATATCCTCAGGATTGAAACCTCTCGCTGCAAGCCCATCCTCAAGCCCCTCTCCGTTATGAATATATGTATGCCTGAAAAACTTTTCATCCTGTTTGTTCCCCCATCCTGTATCAACAAGTATCTTATGATCACCTGTCTCAATAACAACCGACCGCAAGGCAAGTGTAATAAGATTATTTTCATCTGCCGGATAAACCCTCGACCAGAGTGCTTTTGGAACAACCCCGAACATTGCCCCTCCGTCAACCTTGAAATTTGCAATATTAAAAAGATGAAGTTTCATAATATTTCAGTATCAATGAATCCTGTAAATCATTTAACATTCAAATTAGCATTTATGTTTGTCAAAAATATAAATACCTTTGAAGAAACATGATATAAATTTTATCATTATGAAAAAAACAATAATTCTTCCCATTCTTCTTCTGCCGGCATTCTGCCTTAATGCGCAGACAGGTAAAGTGATGGACAACCTTTCAATGAAAAGTCAGATACTTAGCATGGACAGGAAGTATGCCATTTATCTTCCGCCTGATTATGAAACGTCTCAACGCAGTTATCCCGTTCTTTATCTTCTTCATGGGTACGGGGATGATCAGACTGGTTGGGTACAATTCGGAGAAGTGCTTCACATTGCCGATGAATCCATAAAAAGTGGTAAAGCTACACCCATGGTGATTGTAATGCCTGATGCAAATACAGGAAGGAAGGGTTATGTGAATGATATCAAAAATGAATGGCGATATGAAGATTTCTTCTTTGAGGAATTCATGCCATATGTCGAGAAGACCTACAGAATAAAAAGCGAGAAAAGGTACAGGGCAATAGCAGGATTATCCATGGGCGGAGAAGGTACATTCATCTATGCTCTTCATCGTCCTGATCTCTTTTCTTCGGCCTGCCCTCTCAGCGCTGCTACCGGCCCGCGAAATATTGATGAGATGAAAAATTACCCCCTCTGGGGAGTAGCAGACGATGCAACTGCACAACAGAAAGAAGAATATTTCAAAAAATACAACGTCCTTTCGCTAATTGAAAATTTGCCCGAAAATCAGAAACGGGCTGTAAGATGGTATATCGACTGCGGCGACGATGATTTCCTTTTTGAAGGTAACTCCCTGGTCCATATTGCCATGCGTAAAAAAGAAATACCTCACGAATTTAGAATCCGTGACGGCGGACATACCTGGACCTACTGGAGAACCGCTCTGCCGGTAGTACTTGAATTCATATCAATGAGTTTCCACCAGTTCTGATACATGAAGTTTCTGAGTATTGCTGCTGCACTATCGTTTTTGCTGATTTCTCAATCAGTAGCACAGTTTATTAATGAATATAAATCTCCTGTAGCCCTGGTTAAGACATCTTATTCAACATGGTTTATCGATTTCGGAAAGGATGCCTTTGGAAAACTGGTTTTGAATATTAAAGTCCCATCAGCCGATACTCTTATTATCCGGCTGGGCGAAAAACTTTCAGCACCTTTCACAATCGACCGCAATCCCGGTGGGACAATAAGGTACACATCTGTTAAGATTGCTGTCAGCCCGACGCAGGAACACTATGTTGTAAACCTTCCCCCCGACAGGCGCAATACCACACCCCCGGCTGTCATCCTGCCTGATACCTTCGGGGTTATTATGCCTTTCAGATATTGTGAAATAGAAAATTTCCCGGGTACTCTCACCTCCAAAAATATCATTCAGAAAGCATATTTCTGGAAATTCAATCCTGAAGTATCACTTTTCCGGTCTTCTGATACTATTTTAAACAAGGTATGGGAACTTTGTAAATACTCCATAAAGGCTTCAAGTTTTGCCGGATTCTATATCGATGGAGACAGGGAACGGATTCCTTATGAAGCAGATGCTTACATCAATCAGCTCAGTCACTATGCAGTTGACAATGAATATACCCTTGCACGACGAACCTGCAAACATTTTATAACAAATCCCACCTGGCCGACGGAATGGATTCTGCATACTGTTCTGCTTTTTTATCAGGACTATATGTACACAGGGGATATTTCTCTTATTTCAGAATATTACGACCATCTCAGGGTTAAGACCCTGATTGATCTTGAACGCGACGATGGCCTCATAAGCTCAAAATCGCCGAAGCTTACAGGGGAGTTGATGAAACAACTGGGCTTTATGGATTCTACCCGGAGGATAAGAGACATAGTTGACTGGCCGCCGGCTCAAAAAGACACAGGATGGAAACTTGCAACCCCCGAAGGTGAACGCGACGGATATGATATGCGGGATATAAATACCGTCGTCAATTGTTTCCATTTTATAAACCTGGTAATAATGTCGGAGTTTGCCGGCCGGCTTAATAAATATGAAGACTCATTAAGGTTCTCCCGGCGGGCCTCGCTTGTCAAATCTTCAATCAACAGCAAGCTCTTCAACCGGCAAAAAGGCATTTATGTTGACGGGGAAGGCTCTGATCATTCTTCTTTACATGCCAACATGATGCCACTTGCTTTCGGAATTGTGCCGGAAGAATATAAGAAGAGTGTTGTGGAATTCATAAAATCTCGCCGCATGGCCTGCAGTGTTTATGGCGCACAATATCTACTCGAAGGACTCTATAATGCCGGTGAAGCGGAATATGCACTGAGTCTGCTTACATCCACAAACGACCGAAGCTGGTGGAACATGATCAGAAGCGGATCAACAATCACCATGGAGGCATGGGATATGAAGTACAAACCCAATGCCGACTGGAACCATGCATGGGGGGCTGCACCTGCAAATATTATTGTTCGCCACCTCTGGGGTATCAAACCCCTCGAACCGGGTTTCACGAAAGCTGAGATCAAACCTCAGCCGGCATCACTTGAACATTCGATAATTACAGCACCAACTGTTAAAGGACCAATCAGCGGAATTTACAATAAACTGAAAAACGGCAATGAGGAATATATTATTGATATACCCCCGGGCATGTCAGCTGAATTTGTATTTTTGCCGGAACATTTCAATAAAGTTATTGCCGACGGAAAACGATATAAAGAAAATCCTGATAGAATAACTCTTTCTTCAGGGAAACATGTAATTAAATTA
>DYKN01000048.1:6694-16430 GCA_020722575.1 Rikenella microfusus
TTCATTTTATTGCTATAGGAGGGGCGGTCATGCATAACCTGGCAATCGCCCTTCACAGAAAAGGATTTATAATAACCGGCTCGGATGACGAGATTTATGATCCTGCACGTTCGCAGCTTGCTTCTTATGGCCTTCTACCTCCTGAAACAGGGTGGTTTCCTGAAAAAATAAATCCCGAAATCGATCTTGTTATTCTCGGTATGCATGCAAGGCCTGATAATCCAGAATTATTAAAATCACAGGAACTTGGATTGAAGATTCTATCCTTCCCGGAATTCCTCTATGAACAATCGCGGAATAAAAAAAGAATAGTCGTTGCAGGCAGCCACGGGAAAACCACCGTTACATCAATGATTATTCACGTTTTCAGGCATGCTGGACTGAAATTCGATTATATGGTCGGTTCCACACTGCCGGGCTTTGAAACAATGGTCGGCATTTCCTATGAGTCAACTGTAGCAGTTTTTGAGGGAGATGAATATCCGACCTCAGCCCTCGATAAAAACCCGAAATTTCTTCATTACAAACCCGATATCGCCATTCTTAACGGAATAGCATGGGATCATATGAACATTTTTAAAACCTTCGATGAATATACCCGACAATTTCGTCAACTTGTATTATCCATCACACAAGGTAGAACACTCTTGTACTTCAGTGATGACCCGATTGTGAAGGAAATTGCAGCAGAAGCGCGAAACGACATCAGAAAGATACCATATAAAGTCCACGGTTATTTCAGAAACAAGCTTGGTGTATTTGCAGCCACTCACGAAAGAGTGGTACCTGTAAAGTTTTTCGGTGAACATAATATGCAAAATCTCTCTGCCGCTAAAGAAGCATGCCTTCTTTCGGGAGTCTCTGAAGATACTTTTTATGATGCGATAAAGTCATTTGAAGGAGCCTCGGGAAGGCTGCAAAAACTAAGAGAGACGGATCGTGGCATTGTCTTTTATGATTTTGCCCACGCTCCTTCAAAAGTAAAAGCAACTATCAAAGCTGTTTCGGAAAACTACCCCGATAAAAAGCTAATAGCATGCCTCGAACTTCATACCTACTCAAGCCTCAGCAGGGACTTTCTCCCCCAATACAAAAACACCATGGTTAATGCCGATGAAGCATTTGTTTATTTCAATCCTCATACCGTAGAAATGAAGCGACTTCCCTCCCTCTCTCCCGAAGAAGTTGTACAGGCTTTCGGAAACGGAAATATCAGAGTATTCACCTGCGCTGAAGAACTTTTTAACTCAATCCTGAAAACTTCCCGGAAGAATAACTGCGCTTATCTTTTTATGAGCTCTGGAAACTTCAGTGGTTACGACCTTAATGCTATTGCAAAAGAACTGGTCTGATTTATTTTTCTGCCATTAAAACCATTATTCTTAATGGAGAATCATTATTTTTGCGATTTGTAAAATATAAGGATATGAAAAAAGCTTTATTAATTCTTGGTATTGCAACATTATTTGCTTTTTCGGTCTATTCGCAGGATTATAAAACAAGCCTCGGGCTCAGAGCAGGCTGGCCTTACGGTTTGACCATAAAACACTTCACGAGCAGGTCAAATGCTATTGAAGGTATCCTGGCAAGCAGTTACAGCGGTTTTGTGGTAACCGGACTTTTCGAAAATGAACACTGGACCGGAAGCTTTCCAAACTTTAACTGGTTCTGGGGTGTAGGTGCCCATATTGGTTTCTGGGATCATAACCCTTACGTTAATACTACCGGCAGTGTTGTAGGTATCGACGGAATTCTGGGCCTCGAATATACTTTCGACGAAATACCACTTAATCTTTCAGCCGACCTGTTGCCATCTATAAATATACTCGGTTCAACCGGCTGGGGAGGTATAGGAGCTGCCCTTTCTATCAGGTATGTCTTCTGATTTCCTGAATGTAAAACATTCCCTATCATAAAATATTTCCCGATCCGAATTTTCATAAAATGTTTTGCAATTAGGGAAAAAGGTATTACTTTTGCAACCGCATTTTTGGTTCTTTATGGTCCATTCGTCTAGTGGTTAGGACGTCAGGTTTTCATCCTGGTAACAGGGGTTCGATTCCCCTATGGACTACAGATAATAAGATACCAATTATTAGAAAAAACAAATATTGTTAAAATGGCTAATCACAAATCGGCTGAAAAAAGGGCACGGCAAATTGAAAAGCGGAAGATTCAAAACAGGTATTTTGCACGTACCATGCGCACTGCACTGAAAAAACTGCGCAATACCGCTAATAAGGAAGAAGCTGTAGCTTTGCTTCCAAAATTTAACAGCATGGTTGACAAACTTGCAAAAAAAGGTATTATTCATCGCAATAAAGCTGCCAACCTCAAATCATCAGTGGCAAAACATGTCAACAGCCTCGCTTGATTGATTGAATTATATAAATTTTATATATACCCTGAGGCTGCCTCAAAGTCAGAGGCAGCCTTTCTTATTTCTTAAAAACAACTCACCTCTTTAACTGGTAGTACAAATACTCTGCATCCCCAAAATAAACAGTATTCGTATGTTCTCCTATTACATATCCAACCTGAAATTTTTTTAATACAGCCCTTATTAAGTTTTTCAACTTCAGTTGCTCCAAATTTTATTTATTAATAGTATCTGGATAAAATCAGACAGAATAAATACATGGCAAACTCCTTATCCCGTTTCTCTGTCATAGCATAATCAGTGTCAAAATGCCTTCCTTAAGCCAATCCCGTCTTCCTTCCAGGAATTTCTTCCAGATTATAAATAGAAAGGGAAGCCAGGGATTGTGTAAAATTGGCTTGAGAAGGAAAAAGGACTCAGAATAACCCTGCCCTTGTAATTTTATATAGACCAATGATTAAAAGCAGTATTGTGTAAAAATCTCAATTCAGGGTTACACTATTGTTAAAGGATCTGCATGACGCACGTCAAAAAATGAAAATTGTCTCGATATTGGCCTTTTAAAAAATTGTGATGTTTTGGTCCCCTCGTATTCAATTGCCACAGTACTTATGAGACCTCTATAAAAAACTTACTCATATTTTTATTTTTCCATGTATAATAATATAAAACCTGGTTATTTGCTTTAATAAATACAATGAAAGAAGAATATTTTATCTCAGTAAGATTTTAATATACTGAAGATTTATAGTAGTTTATTTCTGTTTATGGATGGAGTATCTTCTATTTAAGCAATTATGTACTAGAGATGAACATAATTTTTTATTCATATATTTATTGATAGAATCAAATATTAATAGAATTAAAATTTTAGGCCACCATGAACAGAAAACAATTTGTAAAAACCATGGCAGCCACTGTTCCGGCTGCAGCCGTGGTACCAGGTTTTGATCAGCTTACAAAAACAGAACCTGGTAAAGTCAGGATTACTGATGTAAAATGTATGCGTATACAAATGGGTAGGGGTCATGTAATGCCTCTTGTGAAAATCGAAACTGATGCTGGGGTCTATGGAATCGGCGAATGCCATCATGATGTGACCGGGTTAGGAGCTAAAGATATAGTGCTTAATGCTTTTAAACCTATACTTGTCAAACAGGATCCCTTTGACATTGCCCGTCTGACTGAACAGATGAAATTCAGGGTATCATATCTTGGCGGTAATGGAGGAATAGGTATGCATGCTGTTACAGGTTGTGAAATCGCACTCTGGGATCTTACCGGCAAACTTCTGGGGATGCCTCTCCGGAAAATTCTAGGTGGAGGTTGTTACACCGACCGTGTAAGAGTCTATCTTACCAGCCAGCCACGGAACATGCTCGATCCGGCATCTTGCAGAGAATGGATCGATTATATCAATCAATCAGTTCAAAAATGGACAGCTGCAAAGCCGTTCCGTATTTCACATCGGCCGGGTGGTGAGGCATTAAATCGCCGTCTCTCATATACTGAACTTGAAAACAATATAAAAGTATACACAAATCTCAGGGAAGCAGCAGGAAAAGAATTTGAAATAATTGTCCACTGTCACTGGGAATTTGGATTCTTCGATGCCATTAGTTTTGCTAAAGCGCTGGAACCAATAAGACCATGGTGGCTTGAAGATCCCTTGCCGATAAATTATGTTGACACATGGGCCAAACTCACTGCAGCCTCCCCGGTACCTATTCTTTGCGGCGAAAACCTATATACTCTTTACGATTTTCTTCCTTTCATCATCAACCAGGCTGTTCATATGGTTGAAATAGACATTTCAATGGCAGGAGGATTGCTGGAAGCTAAGAAGATCGCAACACTGGCAAATGCATATTACATGCCTGTGGCAACCCATAATGTAATGGGCCCGGTTGCTACAATAGCTTCAGCAAATTGCGCTGCAACAATACTTGATTTTATCGGACATGAAACTTATGATTACAAGCAGACCTCACGCGACGGTCATGCCGGATGGGAAGATATCGTTGAATATGACAGGGAGATTATAAAAGACGGTTACATACAATTATCGGATAGACCAGGACTGGGACTTGACCTGAACAAGGATGTGGTAATAAAGAACCTTTTTAAAGATGAAACCTGGTGGGGATAAAACATCTTCATAAATATTATGGTTAAATACCATGTGGTCAGCTACATGTGTGAATTCTTTTTCGTATGTCGGAATCATCGGTTTATTTGCCCTGATTTTTCCTGTGAGTGAACCCTGCAACCTAATAAAAATTACTGAGAAGGAAAGAGATTTAGGTTGAAAATATCACAGGGGGCAAAATTTATATCATAAATGACGACGTTTTTTAATATGATAGGCAAACCGATAGTTTTTCTAGGAGTTCCTTCTTCGGGATAACGAGTTCAGAGAAGAATTTTCTTTTTCATCTTCCTGAGAAAACAATAAACCCTTCACATAATATGAAGGGTTTATTGTTTGTCTATTGTAACAATTATTTAAATAGTCTTGGTGCAAAATCATAAAGAGCTCTGCGCCATGTAAGCCATTCATGCGCTGTTCCCTGTGATTCGTGATAAACGATATTTTTTATACCGTAAGCCTTCAGTGCCTCAACCTGCTCTCTGGGGTTTCGTTCTTCCGTACCGGTACTAATGAATAATAGTTTAAACTGTTTATTAAAAGCTTCAGGATCTTTAAATATACCATTGAAAGCAGTCTCTATCTGCTGAGTCATGCTTGGTGGTTTTTGTGCTCCGCCTGCTGCACCTCTGCCACCCATGCCTCCCATAAAGAAACCGCTGAAGGTACCTAACCAGGCAAATTTATCGGGGTTATTGAAAACCGTCATTGTGGTTTGCATACCACCCCTGGAGAGTCCTGCCATGGCACGGCTCATCCTGTCGGTTTTTGTACGGAATGTACTGTCAATAAACGGGATCAGATCCTTTACATATATCTGGGTAACATCGTTAGTGGAAGCCCTTCTCACATCAGGATTTGTTTTTATATCCCCACAATCCATTACAACAATCATAGGAACTGCTTTGCCTGAAGCTATGAGACCATCCATAATATTACCCATATGTCCCTGGTTCGACCATCCGTCTTCATCCTCACCCCAGCCATGAAGCAGATAAAGTACCGGATATCTCTTGTCAGGATTCTTTTCATATTCAGCAGGAACATATACATTGCAATGCCTCTCCAAACCGTTAATTTCCGACCAGTAATAGATTGACCTGATATGACCGTGCGGTATATTTTTATTGAATCTGTAATAGTCTCCTTCAGCTCCTTCGGGAATTTCAATACCCGATGATTCCCAATTACTACCGAAGTAAGCATTCGTATTCCTATCCATAACAGGAACACTGTCTATCCAGATGGAATAATAATGGAAACCCACAACCTGGGGATCAGTTTTGCAGGTCCAGGTGCCCTTCTCGTCTTTCGTCATATTGTATCTTTTACCTGCGAGGTCAACCTGTACAATCCTTGCTGCTGGAGCTACAACCCTGAAAATGGCTTCGCGGGTCTGAGGGTTAACTGCCGGATACTGAGAAATGAAAATGTTGCAGCTTGATGGCTTAAAGCCTTCTGGAAGAGGTGCCGATTGCTGGCCGCCCATCATCCCTGTAAATTGGGCTGTTGCTGTTTGAAAAATGGCAATAACCGCCAGTATAAAAATAATTCTTTTCATAGTGTATTGTTTTTAAAAATTTAATTAGTTGGTATAGATTGATTTAACACTGTAATATGCCTTCTTTGGTTTAAGTTCACGGTCGAAAAGAAGAGGATAATCGTTACGTCCGCGTATCGGGAATCCGTTAAGCCAGCTGACTCCGTCATGCAGACCCCAGAAAGTCACGGATGTTATCTTATTCGCATTCTTATGGAGTACCTCGAAGAACTTTTTGTAGCTCTCGGACAGTCTGTCTTCCACTTCCTTTGAATAGGGCTGGGTTTCCCTGACCTGGTTCTTGCCTCCTTCACCGTGATAGGAAGTGTATGTTGTAATATCAAGTTCTGTTATCTGTACTTCCAGTCCGAGAGCAGAAAACTTTGAAATAGCATTCTGGAGCATCTCAGCTGTAACATCATTACTCCAGTGACCCTGCATTCCAACACCGTCTATTGGAACGTCTGCCTTCTTTAATTCACTGAGCATAGTCACGGCACGTTCGAGCTTGGCTGGATTGACCAGGTCATAATCATTGTAAATCAATTTAACATCGGGATTAACGCTTCTCGCTATCCTGAATGCCTCAGCAATATATTCTTTGCCGCATATCTGATACCACCTGCTGGCAGTTCTGTATATTTCACCTTCCCTGTCGGACAATGCTTCATTAACTACATCCCAGCAGAAAACCACATCTTTATAACGGTTCATCACAACCGTCATATAGTCTTTTAATCTTGCAAGGAGTTGTTCTTTTGTAAGCTGGTTCCCTTTATCATCGGTGAAGAAAGCAGCAGGAGTTTGGCTATGCCATACAAAAGTATGCCCCCTCATTTTCAGGTTATTTGATCTTGCAAAATCGGCAATTCTGTCAGCAGATGCCCAATTATATACCAACCCGTTTATTGTATCGAGCTTTAATGGGTCCCTTTGAAATCCACCCATTCCATATCCGCCTTGTTGAGAAACATTTGGTTGACCACCCCGCGACTGGCCTGGCTGCGCCATCTGATCTCTTTGTGCTTGCTCTGGCTGCCCAGACTGACCCTGCTGAACACCAGATGGACGCTGCATTGGAAAATACAATAGACTCTGAGGTTTCATTTCATTCTCACAGGTAATTGTATTAAAATTTTCAATCACCATTTGCCCTTCAGCACCAGTAATGGTTCTTCCGTTGACTGCAACCCCAACAAGAAAGTCATTTTTAAACAGTTCTTTTAAGGGCACAAAATCCTGTTGCGACTGCGCTGAAAGAATCGTACATATAAATAAGCCTGAAAAAAGAATAAATAAATCTTTCATTTCCCGGGATTTTATTTTTAAAAACATTTTAAGATAAATTATACATCAATTATTATTTATTGTAATTCAGGATCACAACAAACTTTCCGCTTTCTTTACCTGGAACAACTTTCATCTCCATCTGTCCGGTCACCTTTGTTCCGGTGCCAAGGCTTGAAAGAATAGCCGTCACTGTTGGTTTTTCGCCGGAACCTATCAGTTCTGCTTTGGTCAGCTCACCTCTCCACAGAACAGGTCCAAAAGTATGCCTGAGAGTATAGACTCCAGGAACGATATTCTCAAAAACATATTCATTGAGCCCCTCCTTTATCATCTTTCTCTCAATCATCTTTACTCCAGATGCAAGTTCTATTTCTGCACCGCGGCCCATAGTCTGCTCCGTTCTCTCTCTGTAATAATCGGTTCCGCTGTCAAATGCCTCAACCTCAAAATAATATTCTGAGTCCTTATTTAGGCTGTGAATTGTTATAGTATTTGCATCATAGACCATGTAATTGTTGTATAGCTTTCCGGGCTCTATACCATACCGTATCACATATCCGTCGGCATCTTTTACAGGCTCCCATACAAGGGTAGCATCGCGGCGGTCTTCAGGATTGCGAACAACTGTTACTTTACTGACCTTTGTAAATTTGGCTAATTTCTGGTTCCCGAAAATTCTCAGATCCTTAACTGCAAATTTGCCACTATCGGGAGTGAAGACATTTGTTAATTTAACATACCTTGCCTTAACTGGTTCGGGAAGCTCTGTATAATCATGCCTGCAATCGGTATTATTATTACTTTTATCAATAAGCATTGACCAATTGGTATTGTCGCGGGAAATTTCAACTGTAAATGACTGATATCGCTGCAATCCGGTGCTGACACCTCTGCCGGGACCCATTCCAGGTCTCATTCCAAAGGAAATTTTTGCGTCATGCTGGTCGAAATTGATCTGTATAGCATTGATGTCGCAATCTTTCCCGAGGTCTACGGTAATATATTCACCCGAATCGCCTGTTGCGGCACACCAATGCGTCATCATGTTTTCATCGACTGCGTTTGCCGGTAAAAATCCTTCAAGGCAAGATGACACCTCTACATATTTTTTATGCGACAAAATCATCCAACCTGTGAAATTATTTTTAACTGCATCTTTCTTTATTCCCGGATAGAACTGGGGATAGTCACTAAAAGCAGTGTTTGAATATATAACACCGTCCTCATCCACCGCAGTTGGAAAGACTGCAATGGTACTGCCACCCCTTCCTCCAAAATAGGTGGGGACCATTGCAATGGTCCAGAGATCGCCATTTTTATCATGGAAAGTGCTACCATGGCCTGCACCAAGCATAAAACCTGTTGTTTTAAAAGTAAGAGGATTATGCGGTGAATATTTGAACGATCCCATTGGGCTATCAGACACATACACACCATGGGAATAAGTAGCAAATTCAAGACCAATAGCAGCATACTGAAGATAGTATTTATTATTGTGCTTGATCATCCATGGTCCTTCTATCCATGGCGATTCTTCTGGGAAATAGGGTCTGTGATTGAAAAATGGGAATATAACATCCTCTTTCCTCCTGCGTTCGAAACCGTGATTTTCATAGTCGCCGAAGAAGCAAACAACAGGTGTACCTTTTTCCTTGAAGCCATTTTTAGGGTCAAGTTCAACAACCTGAAAAGGCAGAACCTGCGACCAACCCCAGTACATGTAAAATCGACCATCGTCGTCGATAAACATGTCGGCATCGCCATAATCACGCTGATATTCACCAACCTTTTTCCAGACCCCGCTCTTGGGATCGGTAGTTGCGAATACATCATGAAGGCCCTTATCGCCCGAAGCATACATCGTATCTCCATAAACAGCCACCGACGGGCAACCTCCAGGAAAGTCAGTAGCTCTTACATAGGTCCAGTCGCGGAAATTACCGGAATACCAGTATCCTCTACCTCCGGTGATGAAAAGGTAATAATCATCCTTGTATGTTACTACTACAGGTTCTCCGGCCCTGCGCACCCTTTCCGAACCAACACTTAAATCGATTGGATTACAGAATGTCATAGGTTTATCCGTAATACCAACCTTAAAATTTCTTGATTTGTCATTCTTCCCTGCATTTTCTGAGCAGAAGAGAAGGATCAGGCAGACGGTTGCTGCCATAATAAATAATGCGGTTTTTAAAATTAGCTTTTTCATATAAGTTTTGTTTAATTATTTGAAGAATCTCTCATTATAATTATACATACTTTCTGCCCTCAAATAAGAGGTTGTTAACAAAATTTTATGTAGCAATATCTATTAAAAAATAATAAAACAATAATAGAATTTATGCATAATGTTTTAAAAATCGGTAATATTTAACAA
>DYKN01000123.1 GCA_020722575.1 Rikenella microfusus
TAATATTATCATACTCCAGTGGATTAAACATAACCCAGACTTTCTATTTCAATGCCACTTCAAGCTGGTATGTAAAGTCACCATACAATCTCTCCTGGTCATTCCCGAATGGCCAGACCATAACAGGCATGAGCATAACCTACCAGTTCCCTGTATATTCCGAGCTAAACACAGTAATTGCAACATTTAGCTATGACAACACTACCTATACAAAAGACCTATCAGTAAGGATGGTTCCAGCAATTCCATCAATCTCCTGGAGCCTCCCAACTCAGATTCCAACCGGCACAATGCTTTCACTGCATGCAAATATAACAGATCCTGATTCTTCTGCATTTACATTTGACTGGAATGTGAATGGGACATTATATACCGGAAATGGTGCAACAGTACTATTCTCCAACCAGGGAAAATATAACATAGAATTGACAGTGACTGATTCTCTGGGTGCAAGCGCATCAATGAACAAAACAATCACAGTATTGACTCCGGGGCATTCATCATCGATAACAATATCAATTTCCAAATCAACATCAGGCCCTAATATATATTTCCATATTCACATTGATTCACTGAGTAAAATAAGCCTTGTCGAAGCATATATACAAGCTACTCCGGTTACAATTCATAAAGTATCGGGAAACTCTACAAACGCAGAATACAACGTAACCATAAGCCAGAGAGATTACAGTGCAGGTGTGTATAGTTTAGTCATAGATGTATTTGCCAGCAATGGAGCCAGCAATTCTGCCACAGAATCATTCTCAGTGAGTTCCCAGTATTCTACATCTACGTTCAATCTAGTGGCATTTTTCGGTGGCATTGACAATATGATAATGATTATTCTTACACTTGCAGGGGTAATCGCAACACTGATATTCACTAAACCAAAGCCAACAGAGATAGATGTAAACGGCACCGTCCTGGAAGGGAGGAAGGGGAAACCGGTAAAGGTGATCAAAACACCCAAAAAAAGAGGTAGAAAAATATGAAAGAAATAAAAAAAAGAAAAACAGCAAAAAGGAAAGCAAGCACTGCAGGAAAGAAGATCGGAACACTATATATAAAATATTCCGCAACTCCGATCAGGAAGAAAATAACCAAGAAAAAAGGAAAATAAATTTATTTATTTTATAATTTAAAAAATAAAAAATGAGGTAATAAAAATGGTGAATAAAAGAAGAAAAACAACAAAAAAAATAGCAAAACAGAAGATAGTAGTAGAGCATCCGGGAAGAGTAAAGCACTACATGATGGAAAAATACGGCAAGAAAGCATTCCAGCCTGATGGAGATCTTAAAATGAATTATCTAAACCAGGCCGAGAAATCCACAAAAAACAAATCATTAAAGGAGGCACTCGGGCTAGCTAAAGTATTTGAAAAATGGAGCAACAGGAGGAGGAAGAAATGAAAGCATCTGACGCAGCGTTGGCATTATTAATTTTAATTTTCGGATTTGGGGCAGGCATATATCTGTTTTTGAAATTAGGTATTACATTTCCCGTACTGGTAAAAGATTTTGAGAAGTTTTTCGGGGTATCAATATGAATGACAAAATAAAGATATTGAAGAAGAAATTTAATAAAATATTGCATGAAAAAGACGATCTAAAAAAGGGGTTAGAGAAGAAAGAATTGGAAGCACAGGAACTTCAGGAAAAATTAAATAAGCTGGAGGAAGGGAATGAAAAAATATAATCTTATATTTTTAATATTAATTATTTCTATAATGATAATGGCGTATTTGCCTATTCAGACCAATAATAATATAAATGCAAATAATGATTCTGCATACCCATCCCGGCCATCCCTTATAATCACATCGCACATAAATAATGAAAATGAATATCTATATTTGCCTCAAAATGCAACAGGATTAGATATGTATCCTGACTGGAATATAACAATATTGTCATCACAGAGTTTTATAATTGATATAAATTCAAAGCAAGTATCTTCAGGCGCAGGGCCTATAATAATCCATGAGAATATGAGTTTATACAAATCTGTTGATGTGAATATTACTCTTGGATCCACAGTGTACCATTATTCTGATATACCAATAATAGGAGTTCCCCCGGCTATTGCAATTTACTCTGTAAACATAGCTACTAATTATCCAGGGCAATCGCAATATTTTAGCGTAAGATCTGGATATTCAGGGGAGCTTACATATCCTGACTGGAATATAACGATGCTGTCATCAAATAATGTAACATATAAAATATACGAAGATGGATTGGTTGTAGCTTCCGGACACATATTAGGCAAGAAATCATTTGACTTAAATATAACAGGAAACACAACATCTGTAATAGTTGTGTTAGGAACACATATATATAATTATAAGAACGAATTGGTTGCACATGTACCAATATCCCAATATTTCAAACCAAAGCCACCTCCATTAGT
>DYKN01000124.1 GCA_020722575.1 Rikenella microfusus
TTAATGTTACGGAACGTTGTAGGGGCACGTTGCAACGTGCCCCTACTTGTTTTTTACCTGCCTGATGCCTTATAATACTCTCCAAAATCTGGACAGGGCAAACATGGTGTATGTTAGTCCTCCTGTATGTGTGATAATACAGGAAAGAGTTTAACATGACTATATTTATTGAACAATGCCATTATATCAATATGTTAAATTATATCCCTGGCTTCCTGAATAACTCCAGGTCCCAAAAGGCTTTTATTTTGCAATGGAGTTGCTGCTACAAACAATAAGAGCTGGTGGCTAAATTTGTAAGACAGTTAATGTCACATATTAAACAGCACAACAGACTTAAAAATACAACCAAGCTAAATCGAAAGGAATCGTTATGAAACGTTACAAAACACCTATAAGACTATGGACAATCCCTGCTGTGCAAGTGCATTCCAAGAAAAAAGGACGTGCAAGCTACACCAGAAAAAACAAGCACAAGAAAAATGATTTGGAATTATGATAATATATTCATAGCGTAAACTTTTTATGTTATACATAAATATATAAAAATAACAGAGAAATTCTAATAGGGGGAAGTATGGATCCCAATGAATTATTCAACACAGTTCTGGAGATGGAAAAAGCCCTTGCATTCATGCCCCATGGAGATAATGAGGAAGAAAGGCGCGAAACAGCACAAAGGAAAGATGAAGCCTTACGTTCTATCTTATCTATAGGGGTTACTTTAAAAAATGGAGCGACTAATTCGTTATCCGAGGCTGATGCAAAACTTTTAGGGGTTGCCTTGTTGTTTTTGAGGGATGCTCAGGAGGAAGAGGGCTTTGTGTTGCCTCCTCATCCGAATAAAGATCTGTGCAACTTATTAAAGCAGAATGAAGATGCTGTCTTGGGAGAATATAAGAATAAGGCAACAAGTTTGTGGCATGATGTTTTGGATAATATTTTTAAGGAAGATAAAAAAAAGAAAAAGTCCTTTAAGCAAATAAAATTTTGTTTAGAGAGGACGATTAAGAAACTACAAGCCTTGCTCTCCACCTATCAAAATGACCTACCAGTGCGTTTAGAGCTTGCCAGAGCGCTTTTTTTGAGGGCAAAAATCATTCGGCGCAAGGGTTTTACTGTGCCACTTAAGAAGCGGGATAAACTTCAGGATGCCCTTGAAATTCTTAAGGCAGAAAGCATAAAAGATTTATCAGAAGCTAAAAGATTAACGGCTGGGATTTACTATGAGCTTGCCAGAATAGCCGATGATTATGATTGGTTTGAAGGGATGACAGATGAAGGCTGGGAGGCATTAGTGGAAGCTGAAGCAGCTAATAGCCTCAAAGCAAACTCTGAAGATGATGTGTTACTTCTATCGCTTGCAGAAAAGTACCGTGATAATGCTAAATATAAAACGTATCTTGAAGAGATAAAAACGATAAAAGAGAAAAATAATCTTGATGCTGCATGGGCGTATTGGCTTTCAGGCTATGATTCTAAAGCTGTAGAACAAGCCAATCAAGCTGCCCAATGTATGGACAACTATGATTCTTTTTCTCACGTTGCTTGGGAGCGATTTGTTCGTCTTGTGCGACAGATGGCAAAAAAAGACTGTGCCGGTTGGAAGGTCGCCACTCTTAACGCTTGGGAGGCGTGCAGACGTCTCGAGCAAAAAACCAATCATCTTCATTTACGCTGGTATTGGTCGCGACAACGTGAGTTGTACGACCTTGCCTTCAATGCTGCTGATAATTTAGAGAAAAAAGCTGAAATAGCAGACTCCATTAAGTCCAGACCGGCTTTGACCCTTTCTCAGATAGAAGCAAGCCTGAACGCTAATGAACTTAAAGCCCTGCGTGAACAAGAGGAGTTAGGATATCTTGATAGATATATCCCAAATCTTAAGCCGACCAAATTACCACAAGATCAAAATAATAATAAGAAAACATGGAAAGAAGCGCCTTCCCCATGGATCGTTGTACATTTTTATCTTGAAAATCGTAAAAATGAATCTGAATACAAGCCAACAGGTCATGCCGTTATTTATAACGCTAAAAATAATGAGTGGAGAAAGGAAACATTTTATCAGACACCAATCTGGTCGGCATTTTGGGCATGGCAGGAGGCGTACAGATTGCATGGCGATAAGCCAGATGCACCGACAAAATGTGGAGATATTCTTGAAAAACTCTGTCTTGTTATTGGCAAAGAGATGGCTTTTCTTTTTGATAAAAATATCTTTCCAGAAGATCAGCCCGTGTTGTTTGTGACGCATGATTTCCTGCACAGGCTGCCGTTACATATGGCGATGAAAAATGATGAAAATGGCGATCGAATAGTTTGGGCTGAAACTCACAAAGCAACTTATCTGCCAGCTTTTTGGATAAGGCA
>DYKN01000049.1 GCA_020722575.1 Rikenella microfusus
TGTCCCGCCCAGAGCGGGATACAGACGCCTGATTTCACCCAGAGTTTTAATAGGTATGGGTATTGCATAAACAATCCGCTGAAATATTCTGATCCGAATGGAGAATGGTTCGGTATAGACGATTTAATTGCGGCTGCTATTGGTGGTGTAGTTAATTTAGGTGTTAATATTATACAAGGGAACATCCATGGGAATTTCTGGGAATGTTTAGGGCAAGGTGCTGCTGCATTTGGAGCAGGAGCAGCTGCAGGAGATTTAGCATTGTATGGTCCTGCAGGATGGGCAGCAGGTGGTGCGATTGTAGGAGGAACAAATACATGGCTTGGTGGAGCGACCTCTTTTAAAGATATAGCAATGGGTGCTGGTGTAGGAGCCTTTTCTGGCCTAGCTGGTGGCGCTGTTGGTTCATGGGCTGCTCAGGGATTAGGGGGAGTTGTCATCAATGGATTTAATGTTACAAGTCCCGTTTTGAAAGTTGCAATTAGTGGAGTAATTAGAGGCGCTGCAGGAGGTTATACTGGAGGCTTTACTGGCGGGTTGTTAATGACAGGAGATTTATCCACTGCCCATCAAGCTGGTATAAATGGCATGATATCAGGTGCACCAATTGGAGGTATCACTGGCGCAATGGGAGGATATGCTGCTGCAAAGAAGAATGATATCAATCCATGGACAGGAAGACCAAATAAAAGCATTACTATTGGAGAAGGCATGAATAGTAGGATTTGCCCTATGGCAAAAGACTTAAATAGCGAAACTATTCCAAGAGATATGCCAGAAGCATATTTTGGCAAAGAAATTAACTCGACTTACACAACATCAGAAGCCATGCAATATAATGCTGAGTGGATTGAGATCAAGATGCAGAATGATTATTATATTTATGATGTAGGTCCGAAAGGTTCAACAGTTACAAGCCCATACTACAACATGGAAGTAGGAAGGACAATGATTTATCCACGTGTCTATAATGTCTACCACGTTCAGCAAATTCAAACTATTCGCATCCTTATTATTTATAAACAACCATGACGTTCGAAGAATTAAATAGTGCAGAGCTTGGATTTATTGAGATTATCCGTGCTTTTAGCTTCTTATTTAAGGAAGGTTACCATGGCAACCAATTTTCACTCGGGGGTAGAGAACCGGGAATTATTTTTGAAAATTGGGTTGCTAATAGAATAGTTCATGTTTATTGGTCAGAAAATGGTTTTTTAGACGTCTCTATAAAAAGAAAAAAAATTTTTGCCAAGCCTAATTCAATAGAGTTTTCTATAAGAGATTGCTATAAATATTTTAATTGTGACCATATTAGACATAGCCCGCCAATAGGTTCGTTAAACATTCTAAAAATAAATGCTGATTTTATTCAACAGCATTTAATGCCTGTAATTAAAGGCGAGATGTGGATAGATGAATTACTAAAGCAACGAAAATAAAACATAAAGCCTTGGGAAATTGGGGCTTTTTTTACTTTATAACCCGTACGGGTCAGTTACTTCCAGTCCTTGTATGTTTTCAAAATCTTTGGTGTTACGTGAAACTAACACCAGCCCGTTTATCAATGCGGTGGCAGCGATTACGGCATCGGGCAGGAATAGGAATACAAATTATATCTTTAAGCTGCGTTGCAGCGACCTGTGAAGGTTCAGGGCACACGAAGCGAAGCGTTGTCCCGGGAAATCGGTAGAGCATACTATAAAAAGCCCTATAAAAAGTAATAACTAAGTTGATAAAAATTTTTTATCTTAGTTTTTTAATCTCGACCGCCTCGATAACGTTTATAAAGGAACAGAAACACCCATTATGACACTCGACAAGAAACAACTGAGAGCGCAAATCAGATATAAAAGATAAAAGTCGAAATTTGATTAACGAGAAAAACCTGAACGTTAAGCCGACCCCTCCATAAATGACCAAATCCGCTTTACTGTAAATTTTTATGCAGATTGCGCCCGTAGGGTATCCGGTTATGCAGTTTATGGGCAAACGTACATTTTTTTTTACTTCGTAGAGGTTATGGATAAGGAATTGTTTCAGAGTTTCAGAGTTTCAGGGTTTCAGAGTTTCAGTGTGAGCCTGGTTACTGGCTAATAGAAAAAATTAAAAAAATTTATTATGTTTGCGCCATTAAAAATATCTGCCGGTTTACCACGATGCGGGATTTATTCCGGTCAAAGTCCAGCAGGTTCAATAAATTTAAATCTGATCCGGAGGCATTCTAATGGAAAAGAGAATAGGAACAGCAATAATTCTGGTTGAAAATCGTGAAAGCGTTCGTCCCCTGAACGAAATCTTTTCAAACCATTCCGACATTATCATCGGGCGACAGGGACTTCCCCGCAGCAATGGTCAAAATATCATTTCTCTTATTCTCGAAGGTACTACCGACCGGATCAGTTCCCTTACAGGTCATCTGGGCCGCTTAAAAGGAATTCAGGTTAAGTCGGTACTACTAAAGAACAAATAATATGAAAAAACAAAATCTTTTTACAACAACATTATTATCATTATTACTATTTCCAGGTTTATATGCACAAGAAAGAGGGAAGTCTATATCGGAAAATGACACTCTGAAATTTGATGAACAACAGGTAATTAACCTTGGGGAAATTGTTGTCTCGAGCTTCAGGATTAACCGCACCATAAAAGAATTACCTGTTCCCCTTGCTGTTGTTGGTTCTTATAATTTTCAGAAATCTTCTTCTCTGACTCTTTCAAATGTTCTGGCTTCCGAGCCTGGTATTTCCATGGGCAGTGATGGAATTTGGTCAACAAAAGTAAACATACGCGGAATGAATGAGGACAGACTTGTAACCCTTATTGATGGAAACAGGATTGAAACTGCAACCGATCTCACCGCTTCCCTCAGTATGATTGATATTAATGATATCGAACGAGTTGAAGTAATCAAAGGAGCACAATCATCGCTTTATGGAACCGGCGCAATGGGCGGTATTGTAAATATCATATCAAAAGACGGCCAATTTGGAAATAAATCTTACCTCTCAGGAAATATTATTTCAGGTTATGCCTCAGCCAATAACCTTTTTACAGGTCATGGAGAAATAAATACCGGATCATCAAAATGGTTCATACGCCTGAGTGGAACATATAATAATGCTGATAATATTCGAACACCAGAAGGAATCCTTCCGAACAGTCAGTACACAGCTCGAAATATCACAGTCAAAACTGGATTTAAACCTTTTCGTAATCATACCCTCAGAATTCAATACCAGGATTATCATGCAAAAGATGCAGGAATACCCGGCGGTGAAGCTTTCCCGGGTCCTGCTGAAGCCAAGTATAGCGATATAAGCCGACAGCTTCTGTCGGCATCATATGAAATTTCCGACATATCTGATTTGCTCACAAATGTGAAATTTAACTATTTCATTCAATTTATCAGGCGTGATGTAGAGATGATACCCAATACCGTTACCATAACTCCTCTTCCTGCAGGTTCACAAAGGGTTACTCCGGAACTTTTTATTCCGAAAGGCAATCATTTAACCAATGGCGCCCAGATTCAGAGTACCTGGAAGTTGACCGATAAAAACACCCTCATCGCTGGAGCTGATGCATGGCAACGAAATTTAACAACAGAACGAACCAAATATATTAAATCTGAAGTGCTTGATACTGAAGGTGCCGTTATTAAAACTAATAATATTATTCGAGGTGAAACACCTATTCCCGAATCATCATTCACAAGTGCCGGTATTTTTGTACAGGATGAGACACAACTGCTGGATGATAAACTCAAAATCATTGCCGGTGGCAGGTTCGACGGTATCGCTGTAAAAAATGAGAAAGGATTTGATGTTGATTATCTTATCGTTAATGGGGTGAGAAATGATACACCACCAAACCAGAGAATAACATTTACGAAAGGTACGACACATAATATTTCCTGGAGTACAAACTTTGGTACAATATACAGGTTGTTCAGAAACACCGATCTTTCAATCAATTTTGCGCGCTCATTCAGAGCCCCCTCGCTCGAAGAAAGATTTAAATACATTGATCTTGGTAATTATGTACGTCTGGGAGATCCTGATCTTCATCCCGAAAGCGGCTATTCAGCCGATGCCGGTTTGAGAATATGGAATCCGGCTCTCGTGTTTCAAGCCGACTTCTTTATAAACCGCATCTCAAACATGATTGTAGAAACACCTGGCGAATTCATTTATACAATAAATACTGGCCCGTTAGAGGGTACAATCGATACCCTTCCCGCCCTTGTAAATGCAAATGTCAGCAAAGCAGTATTATACGGATTTGATTTCGGATTGCAATATAATTTTCACTCGAACTTTGTACTTTTTGCTTCAGGAGCCTATGTCAGGGGAAAAGATACTGAAGCTAATGCCAACCTACCTCAGATTCCACCATTAAATGGGAGACTGGGCATACGATACACTTTGCCAGGAATCGGTTCTGCAGAAGTGGTTGCTACAGGCGCAGCCCGGCAGGATAAAGTTGCGGAAGGAGAAAAAGAAACAGGTGGATATGTACGCTACGATTTGTCAGTCAGTTCCGAAAATATCCAGCTTAGTAAAACAAAAATTCAAATTTTTGCCGGAATAGACAACATTACAGACCGGAGCTATACCAACCATCTTGCTACCAACAGGGGAAGCATCAGTGTCGAGCCCGGCCGAAATATTTACCTGAGACTAAAACTCTCATTTTAAAATTCCGTGCCCCGCTTTTACTGAGTAATTCAGTACGTTTATATATTTCAGGCCATTAATTGGCCTATTTTTTAATTTTATTATAAACATATGCTCTGAGTTCGTTCAAACCAAACCCATAAAGTTTTCTGAGCCGTCCAAGTCTCTCTTCTGCATATTCTACTGGCACTTTTATCACTTCTGCAAGTTCTTCAACCCTGATATTAAATCTTGTAGCAACTTCGCTTAGGGTCATTGAACCATTAATATTCAGGCTATCATACTGATCGTGATGTGCCATTCCCTTGCCATTATGTGGGATTTCCTGCATCTCATCATGGGAATCGTGACTTACCATGGTCTCCTGTTCTGCCTCATCAACCAGAGCAGACCCCTGATTAACCGAAGCTGAGGCCTTAATATCTGAAGAGTGAAAGCCACTTTTCACGTTGCCTGCAAAAACTCTATTTCTTAAATTTCTCCTCTCAAAATCTGTGACCTCAGGCTTTATAAAAAGTGGACCGAAAATAAAAAAAAGAGAAACTAACGGAACACCAAGAGCTAATACCAGCCGCGTTTTTCTCCCTGAAAACATATTTCGAAAAATGCAAATAATCATCTTCCAGTGCAATATTATATGCAATAACACTAAAAACAGGAAGAATAAGGAAACATACAGATGAATAGCACCCCATTGATGACGATCAAGTCCCCCAAAAAATAATTCAACGTTACCTCCATAAACTTCATTTACTTTATATCCCGGAAGCAGGACATATTTTATCAGAAAACCAAGACCTGCAATTATCATTAAAACAATCAACATGATTGCATCAATCATAAGATTTATTTTAGATAGATTCCTTCTTTCGCCCATGTTTTATGTGTTTTTTAATATTTAATTTCTTCAGACTATATTCATAATTTTTTTGAAACCTGGTAAAATTATATGAACATTTGTTCATATTAAAAATATTTATAATAATTTTATCAAAAAATTATGAAAATTTCTATTCTTACTGATAATTATCCCGGCGCATTTTATCAAGCTGAGCATGGACTATCATATCTGATTGAACACGACAGCAAAAAAATTCTTTTTGATACCGGACAGTCAGACCTGTTTTTAAAAAATGCCGGTAAGATGAATGCAGACATTGATAACATTGACGCGATAATTTTAAGTCACGGTCATTTCGATCATGGCAACGGACTTGAATACCTGACGGGTGGCACGCTTATATGTCATCCAGGTTGTTTTGTAAAGCGTTACCGGAAAAATGACAGAACTTTTATTGGATTGAAAAAAAGCAAAAAAGAATTGTCCTCAATATTTAATCTTCAAACCAGCCGTGAGCCTTTAAAAATCAGTGAAAATATAATATTTCTGGGTGAAATTCCGAGAGTAACGGATTTTGAATCGCAAAGTACATCTTTCATATTTGAAGACGGAACACCCGATTTTGTGATAGATGACAGCGCAATTGCATTAATAACTCAGGAAGGATTGTTTGTAATTACTGGTTGTGGTCATTCAGGAATAGTAAATACACTTTTACAGGCAAAAAAGGTTACAGGTATTCAAAAAATATCCGGCATTATGGGAGGGTTTCATCTTAAAAACCTTGATAAACAAACAAATGAAACCATAAGATTCCTTAAAGAAAATAAAGTCAAATATGTACTTCCTTCACACTGCACAGAACTGCCTGCTTTAACCGCGTTTTATGAATCATTCGGTTTCAGATATGTAAAAACAGGGGACATTTTGAATTTTTAACAAAATATTTTTAAAAAATTTATTTCAAATGAACATATGTTCGTTTTATTTATTATATTTGCATAAATATATAATCAATAAGAAGTTTATAAACTATTAATAATAAAAATATTAATGTTAAACCCCAAAAAATAAAATTATGCCAGGAGGAGATCGTACCGGACCTCTGGGACTGGGTCCTGGAACCGGAAGAGCATTAGGTTACTGTTATGGATATGATTCACCGGGTTATACAAAATGGTCAGGAGCTGGATTCGGCCGGGGTTTTGGCAGAGGCTCAGGTATGGGAAGAGGATTTGGCTGGGGATTCCACCGCGGCTTCCCTGTTGCCGGATATATACCCGGTTATCCTATGCCTTACCCGTGGACATATTCCATGAGTAAAGATGATGAGATCAGACTGCTTAAATCACAGGCTGACGCCCTCAGCCGTGCCCAGAAAGAGATCGAAAAGCGGCTGAGTGACCTTGGAAAAAAAGAGGAGTAGAAATTACTCCTCTTCCTTTTTTACCTGCACAATATCATAATGAACCAGAATTTTTCATCATAATCTTATTTTGACTCCACCGAATATTGTAATCCCGGGCATGGTATAATAAATATTCGTTGCATATTTCTGGTTCAGTAAATTCTCACCACTGAGAAAAAATTCGGCAAATGCAAAAGGTGTGTATGATATTTTTGAATTTATCAGTGTATATGTTTCATATGTTTCTTTATTAACCACCGGGTTAGTATCGAGGTGATTAATATGTTGAAGTGAAGCGGTAAATCTGAATTTTCCAAAATTATAACTACCACTTGCATAAAAATTATGACGCGGAGTTGCATAGACCGGGGAGTTCATATGCGTGTAAGAATACGTCAGATTGATTGTGAAGTTTTCCATAAAGTTTGCATTTCCGCTGAATTCAATGCCCCTGTTATTCACCTCCCCGGCATTCTGCAGACCCTGCATCGGGACTGCTATTATCATATTGTCGCCCTCAACAATGAAACCAGTTAGCTCCAGGTTGATTTTATTATTAAGTAAATTCAGGAGTAATCCGGTTTCATAATTCATCACTGTTTCAGGATTAAGATTCACATTGTGGTTCCAAACAAAAAGTTCACGGATTGTCGGGCTTCGGAACCCTTTCGATATAGAAAATTTCCAGCTTGAAATATCAGTAAATTTCCATGTAACACCTCCCGCAGGTATCCAGATTGTCCCGTACACTTTGTGATTTTGCATCCTTAATCCGGCATTAATGGTAAATTTTTCAAAAATCGTCTGCTGAATAAACCCATATATTCCGGCATCATATACAGAGGTATCGGTAATATTTATTCCCGATTTTTCATTATCAGCCTTCCCACCATAAATCAGATAATCTCCGCCGATAGTAATATCATTTCCATGAAAGAGTCTGGCTGTCTGATAAATATTCAATCCATAGTTTTTATCAAAAGAATGAAATCCATCGGAAATTTTATGTTCGCCAAAATTATAAAACAGTTTAATGGTTCCTGAGAGTATTCCGAAGTTGTTATCGGCAGAGAGAGCGCAGTAGCCCCGTGTTATGTCAAGCGAGGCCCCTGGCAGTGCATTAAGTGTATCGGGCCCCGGATCTGTTGCTTTAAATTGTGTCAGGCTGTAATCGGTATGGAATTCAAGGCCAGAAACAGGTGAGTAGCCAATTTTTAAATATCCGTTTGTTATATTAAAATCTGAATTGGGCCTGTGACCATCAGTCTGATCATGATTTACAGACAGAAAAGCGTTGAATTTGTTTTTTTTATATCCGGCTGACGCCATGTATTTTTGAGTATTATATGATCCATACATTAAATGTGCATTACCATGTAACCCGTCTTCCGTTTGCTTTTTTGTTATAATGTTTATCACCCCTCCCATTGCATTTGATCCGTATAGTATTGAAGCCGGACCCCTTATGACCTCAACCTTTTCGACATCCGAAGCAACATAAGAATCGGGAAGTGGATGACCAAATATTCCCATAAACTGAGGATGCCCGTCAATAAGCATAAGCACTCCTGTTGTGGGGCTACCTCCTATGCCTCTTATGGATATCTGCCCCGCTGCTCCCGAAGCTACACCAAAACCCATCACTCCCCTCTCCGTTACGAATAACCCGGGAATTTTACCGTTCAAAACCGGCAAAAGAGCTGTTTCAATACTTTCACCTATCTGCCGGCGACCTACAACCGAAACTGCCATAGGAATATATTTCCGGTTAACTTTGACTGTCGTCCCTGTCACAACAACCTCATCAAGATTGATTGTATCCTTTAACGAAGAAGGATGTTTTACTTCCTGGGAAAATAGCGGGACTGTTAAAAAAATATAGCCTGAAACCAAACTGATAGCAAATCTTTTCATCATAATAGTATTACGTTTTATATAAATTGTGTTACTGCAAATATAAAAAAATATCAAAACATATTAATCAGCTTTACTCATAATTAATTTTCCATGTTTTATTCCTTTAATGCTGATTAATTTATCGGATAAATCCGTCAGTTCTTTTGCTTTACCTTTTACAGCGATTATTTCCAGGCAGGTATCATGACTCAGATGGAAATGCTGGGAAGATAAAATCAGGCCATAATTGTCATGTTGAATTTCGTTCGATTTTGTAACAATATCTTTTTTGTTGTGATCGTAAATCATTACAATTGCCCCGGCAACAATATTGTTGCACTGCCATTTTTTTTCAACAATATGCTTTTCAATAAGATGTCTAAGGCCCTGTGAACGATTGGCAAAGTTATTATCTTTCACATACTGGTCAAGTTCACTGAGCAGTTCTTTTTCAAGGCTGACGCTGAAACGGGTAACTGCCATCTGGAAAAATTATATTAAACAAAAATAATATTTATTCGGTTTTGGCAAGTATCATTTCTGCGATATTTTCAAAAGCTTTAATTACTGTGGCATTTTTCTGGCTGAAGACAGTTAGCCCCTGTTCTGCTCCTTGGCCTACTTCAAGCACCAGAGGTATCTGTCCAAGTAGAACCGTATCAAACTCTGTTGCGAGCTTTAAGCCACCTCCTTTCCCAAATATATAATATATTTCGTCTGGATGTTTTTCCGGTGTGAACCACGACATATTTTCAATCACCCCTAATATTGGCACGCTCAAATCAGGATTTTTAAACATTGAGGCAGCTTTTCTAGCATCATTCAGGGCTATTTCCTGTGGTGTAGTAACAATTATAGCACCCTTAAGATTAAGCTTTTGAACCGTTGTAAGCTGAATATCACTGGTTCCTGGAGGAAAATCGATAAACATATAATCGATTTCGCCCCAATCTGTTTGCTCCAGAAGTTGTGTTATTGCTTTTCCTGCCATCGGACCTCTCCAGATGACTGATTGATTACGATTCACAAAGAATCCGATTGAAATAATTTTCACTCCATATTTTACAATGGGGAATATTACTTCTTTATCGCCAAAAGCAGTTACGTCAGGCATGGCATTTTCAATGCCAAACATTCTTGGAATTGAAGGTCCGAAGATATCTGCATCAACCAGTGCAGTATTATAACCATTGCGAGCCATAGCTACCGCGAGGTTTGCAGCTACGGTTGATTTACCTACTCCTCCTTTGCCAGATGCAATTACAATTATGTTTTTAACTCCCTCCATGGGAATCTTTTCAAAAAGTCCTTTTACTTTTCTTGATTCTTTATTCTGTTCCATATTATACTGATTTTTTTACTTATTTCCAGTTCCGGGTTGAATTCAATAATGCTTTTCCCGTTAAACATTGCTTTAGTAATATTTTCGTCGAAAGGAAGTTGTCCTGCAACATTAATACCCTCCTTCACGCACCATGTTTCAATCTGATCGCTCACTGCGGAATTCAGGTCACATTTATTAATAATCACAAATTTTTCAAGGTTAAATTTCTTTACCAGCTCAACGCTTCTTTCCAGATCGTGCAGACCTGAGAGTGTGGGTTCTGTTACTATGACCACCTTATCTACCCCTGTAATTGTTGAAGTCACAGGGCAGCCAGTTCCGGGCGGGCCGTCAAGAATAATATTGCATTTGCCATTGTTTTTAGATTCTTCTTTTGCCTTACTTCTTACCATATTTACAAGTTTGCCTGAATTTTCTTCCCCGGGGGCAAGTATTCCGTAAACCATCCTGCCATATCGGAATGATCCCGAATACAATCTGCTTTTATCACCCGGTATCATGCTTATGGCATTTTCAGGACATATTCGTGAACAAAGGGCACATCCGTCACAATTGATTTCCGAAATTTCAATTCTCCCATCATTTAAAGTAATAGCATCGAACCTGCAGAAACTGGCACAATATCCACAGTTAGTGCATATATTATAATCAATATTTGCTTTTTGGCTGCCCACAAAAACTTCTTCCTCCTCATTTAATGGATTAAAGAGCAAGTAAAGATTTGCCGCATCAACATCGCAGTCGGCAAGCACCACCTTACCTTCAAGTGTGGCAAATGCTGCACTGAGGCTCGATTTTCCGGTTCCTCCCTTACCGCTTATTATTGCTACTTCCATACTCTAATATTATTTTTTCTGCTACTTCCAGAAGTCTTTCTGCAAGAAAGGGATCATTTTCTGCAACAATCTTTCCTGTCGAATAGAGTTCAGCGTATCTTCTTTCAAAGGGTACTTCAAGCAGGATCTTCAAACCATCCTCTTCCAGATATTTATCAATATCTTTATTACCAACTCCCGTTCTGTTCAAAATGACTCCGAATTTTTTGTCTATCTTTTTTAGAGTTTCCACGCTATGTCTTAGATCACTGAGTCCGAACGGTGTTGGTTCAGTTACCAGAATAACATAATCGGCATTGGCTACTGTCTGAATAAAGGGGCATGATGTTCCCGGTGGAGAATCAAGGATAACAACATCAGCCTTTTGATCAATCTGTTTAACAGCAGCTTTTATTATCGGGACTGGTGACATTACGCCTAAATTCATCCGTGCTTCAATAAATAAAGAATTTTCACTATCCGAAAACTGAGTAACCAATCCCAGTGTAACAGGTTTTTCAGTGATTGCCCCGTAATTGCATGCAACGCTGCATGCCCCGCATCCGTGGCATAGGTCGTCGATTACTTTGATTATCTTGAAAGGCGGAATGATGAAGATGGCATTATAATTACAATATTCCTGACATTTTCCGCAAAAAGTGCATTTATTTACATCAATAACCGGAACCTGTTGATTGACTTCAATTTGACTTATTGGCTCAGCCTTAAAGAATAGCATACTGTTTGGAGCTTCGGCATCACAATCAACCAGAACAACTCTGTATCCTTTGCTCTGCAGAACGTGAAACATGTTTACAGCAATGAAAGTCTTACCAGTTCCTCCCTTTCCGCTTGCCACAGCAATTTTGACCATCACATGATTCTATTAATAAATTCTTTATGTATCACCTCAGGAAATCACACAACCATTTTAAACAATAAGTGAAATTTTCCAAATTATATATCAGGTAATCAGATGATAATCCCTGATGAAAAACTTTTTATCATTATAAACTGAAATTCTTATTAACTTTTGTTTAATAAGTGATTCTACCACCTCGTAACCCGCATTATCTTTCTCAAGCAGATCGAGAAGCATGTCTTCCCTCAACGGATGGACAGCAGTAATATTAAGAATATCCTCATAAATATTCCCTGTAAATCCAGTTTCTGTTCCTTCAAAGCCTGTCAGAAATTCGGTTTTAATATTATTATCATTAAAAATCTGCCATGCCCGGTTAAGTTCATCCGGACCGGCAGGTTTAACAGTTTTGCATGATGGCGGCCGGGTAGGAACAGCAAGATATGCTTTCGCAGGGTTAAGTTCTTTTATTAATCCTGCCAGTTTTATAAAATTTTCATCATTATCATTTATCCCCTTAATCAACATTGTTTCAGTACAAAGCTCTCCCTTGAAACCTGAAGCAAAGAGAACTTTATTTTTCATAATTTCCTCATAAACGAGCTGAGGTGAGGGACGATTTACCTTTCGCCATAAATATTCATCTGCTGCGTCCATTTTAACCGATACCCAGTCGGCCAGATTAAGATCATCGCGCACGGAATCATAACCCAGTAATGAACCATTCGTAATTACTGCAACAGGAAAGCCGAATTTTTTCAACAACTTAATACTTTTACCCAGGTTTATATCAAGCGTAGGCTCTCCGTTTGAAACAAATGTCAAATAATCCGGATAATTTTCAGTACTAAGTTTTTCAAGGTGTTGTCCGACTTTCTCATAAATTAGCTCAGGCTCAAAAAACACTTTTCTTGTAATGGTTTGTTTTAGTGTTTTTCCAACCTGACAATATATACATGCATAGGAGCAAGCTTTTGGCGAAACAATATTATTTATGCCAAGACTTTTTCCAAGTCTTCTTGATGGTACAGGTCCAAAACTTATCATAATATAAAAAATATTTCAATGTCTCAACTCATTGCACCCGGATTATAGACCACCATACTGCCGCGAGGCACTTTCAGGAATTCAGCTACGACATCGCATTTTGCCATTAAAAGAAAAAATATCCTCCTATCATTTAAATGCAACAGTCCTTCGAGGTTTCCCTGGCCTTTTGAAATAATTACATCTGCCTTCTTAAAATATTCCTGAAAGATTTCGGAAGATTTTTCTGGAATAACCGAGGGTACATCATACCCTGTCGAAATTACCCTAATTGTTTCGGTTATTCCTGTATATAATGCATCTTCCATTGTGGCATCATTTAATATCGGGCCTCCTCTGACTGCAAATGTCAGATTCGGATGACCAATTATATTTATAAAAAGCTTATCAAAAACAATTTCACCTGCATTATCTCCAAGATATAATATTGATTCAGCCTTTTTGATTTTTTCCTTAAGCCTTAAGGAATGATCAATGACAAAATCAGATTCAAGGGCCATTTTAACTGTGGCTTTAAGGTCAAACTGGTCATTTGTTGCAAAATCAATAATATTTCCAGCAATTGCCAGTCTCAATGCCGTATTAAAAGGATTAGATGATTTTCTGATTATTTCCTCAAGTTCCGGGATCATTTTTAACGCCTGGTCATTACTATCCTTTTTTTCGTTTGCATATGGATCAGAATTATTTGTATATTTTCTCAGAATATTATGCATTTCTCTTGAAAATTCCGGCATAATCAGGCTTCCCCATTTATTGCAGAAAATATTCATCATTTCACGGATAAAGTGGTCACCTTCTTCATTTGAAATATTTTCTCTTGCAATAAGTCTCTCAAAGGCTCTTGCAAAGCAGAAAAAACACCTGTAGTCTGAAATCATTAAACCTGCTGATTAATGATTGCAGTAATTAGCACCTGCTTCCAGAGTGCCATTTAGAAAATCTTTTACCAGATCAGTATAATTTTTTAAAGGAGCACCAGTGAATACGTTGATATTATTACTATTAAAAAGGCTAATAGCCCTCTGACCCATACCTCCAGCAATAACATCAGTTACTCCTTTCTCAGCAAGCCATGCCGGAAGTAATCCCGGTTCGTGAGGTGGAGGTGTTGCCAATGATTCTCCCGTTATCATTCCATTATCTGTATCAACAATTGCAAATTGTTGACAATGACCAAAATGTTCACATAAATTTCCTCTTTCCAGAGGAATTGCTATTCGTTTTCTCATAATCAAAACTTCTTTTTAATTTTAATAAACTGAAATGCATTGGCAAATTAAAGAGCTTAAAGCATCCTTTCGTGGCATAATCTCAAATTTTTTGTTTTATTATATTTATAATATCTCTCACCGTTTTTTCAGGTTCTTTAATTACAATCATCTCAATTTTCAAACTTTCGAATAAGGACTTAACTTTAACACCAAACTCACCAGAGATTATTTTCTGAACATTGTGGGATGTAACCATTTGAACTGTTGCAGGGCCTGCACCACCTGTTGCATCTTTATTCGGATTCGGCACTATTTCAGTCCCTCCTGTATCCGTGTCATAAATCACAAAATAAGCACAACGGCCAAACCGCTGGTCAATTTTGCTATCAAGAGTCTCTCCTGTACTTGTAATAGCTACTTTCATAATCAATCATTTAAAAATAAATTAAAAGGCAGTATTCCTTTTTTACCATTGGTTAAAGTGTTCCAGAAAAAATTCCTTGTTGTAAAGACGTAAATTAAACATACGTTTTAGCATTATCATATACCAGGATGCTATCAATATTTCCGCCTTATAATAAATCATAATTCGTCACAAAAATAATGAACATATGTTCATATTTCAAATAAAAAATTATTTTTTTTATTGTTTTCCTGATTATCCTGCAATGCCTGCAAGTCTGGTAACGGGGTTATCAATATTGAACTATGTTGAAACTTAACGACTTAATAGAAAGGATTAAAGTGGTTTATTTATGCAAAAATTTTCTTAAGAAAGTTATTTAAAGTTGTAACTGCTTTATCTTCCTCTTCAATAAATCCCATATGTCCTGAATTTTCTAATATTACAAGTTCGGCATTTGGCGGCAGTTTTACTCTGGTTTTCATTGAATCGCACTGTATATAATTATCCAGTGCTCCGAGAATCCAAAGACAGGGCACCTTTCCTTCTTCCATGATATGAACTCTCGAAGGTCTGGCCATCATTCCTCTCAAAACAGCTGTTATGCCTTCAGGCCTTATTTCAGAAGCAATTCTTTTGGATCTTTCAAATGCATTATGAAATTTTTCGAGATTTGAATCAGCATACATTTTCTTTACGCTTTCTGGATAAAGCATAAATTTCTGTCCGGCTTCCACCATTCTAATATCATTCTGTCTTCTTTTCAACACTTCAGTTGTGTCAGCGAAGGGATGGGAATGAAACAGACAATAACCTGATAACCTTTGAGGGAACATTTCAAGAAAAGCAAGAGTCACATAACCTCCCATAGAATGGCCGGTAACAAAAGCCTTTTCAGCTCCTATTGATTTAAGGAGATGTTCTGCAACTGTTGCCATGAACTCCATTGTATGTACATGATTGAAAATATCAGATTGACCGTGCCCGGGAAGATCAATGGTCAATACCCTGTAACTGCCTGCCAGTTTATCCGCAAAGCTATCCCATATTTCACCTGTTTCAAGATATCCGTGAATCAGCAGGATAACCGGCCCTGTCCCATGATCAGTATAATAAATTTTTTTCCCTCTGAAATGAAGATATTTTTTCACATCTTAACCGTTTTTTCAAAGTTAATCAATTGGAAATTTAAGAACAATGTTAATACAGTATTTTTTTT
>DYKN01000125.1 GCA_020722575.1 Rikenella microfusus
CTGGATTAGTTCCATCACCGATATAAAAATAATCATTGGTAGTTAAGGTTCCAGAACCTATTTGATAAGTGGGTGAACCTGAACCCGGAGCTGCTTCTAAACGATAATAAGTCGCGGCAGCTATAGTAGAATTACTAGTTCCAGTATATTTAAATAGAGAGCTCTGGGCTTCAAAATTACCGAAGATTACAAAAGGAGTTCCATCCCCAGATAAATTCCAAATCTGAGAAGATGCCTGCAGGGTCTGATTTTCAGCAATAGTTAAAACATTTTTAACTTCAATGTTGCCATTGCCAGTTTTAGATGTAGTTTCTGTTCCTGAGCCATCTCCAAAAGTTAAGTTATAAAAAGTCCAAGAATTGGCTCCTCCAAAACTGCTTCCGTCAGCAGTAAAGGTTCCGCCGCCAAAATTAATGGTTCCATCTCCTGACACATTGCCCTGAACAGTAAAGTTCTTGGAACCGATTAAAGTATAACTTGAAGCAATAGTAAAATTGCCAGAAACTTCAACTGAACCTGAACCCTGGCAAGTACTAGTTCCCGCACTACCTTCGCCAAAAGTTAAATGATAGAAAGTCCAGTTGCCTGAGCCCCCAAAGTTATTATTGGTTCCTCTCTGTAAAAAGGTGCCACCGCTCAAATTAATTGTTCCGGCCCCGGTGGTGTCTCCGCTAACTGTAACATCTTTATCTCCAGATAAAGTACCAGCGTTAATCTGCAAATCACTATCAATCACAGTTGAAGTAGCAAAAGACCAACCTCCACCCGAACCGGAAAAAGTAATGTTCTCAAAATGAGAATTGCCAATATCAATTGAAAAACCAGTAGAGGTGGCAGTAAAAATGGTGGTTTGGTAAGCACTTTTGGAAAAATCTCCTTTATTCTTAAAATCTCCTCCTACTGAAACAGTATTGGTTCCAGCTCCAAAAGTAGCTCCAGAACTTATCAAAAGATCTCCTCCAACACTAGAAGAAGCTGCTCCAGGATTTAGAGTAACTGAACCTCCAGGAGTAAAGTTTTTGTTTTCCTCAATAATTAATTTAGCATTTGATTGAATAGTTACATTTCCATTGCTAACCGAATAAGGAACATTAGAACATTCGGTTGGGCTACCGGAATGACAATGATTTAAATCAGAATTTTTAATTTCAGAAATTCCAGTTTCTGTCTTTAACCAAACTCGATTTTTTCTTGGATTTAAAGTAATGTTATCATAGGCATTAGCAGCTACAGTTACTGCTACTCCTTTATCGGTATTACCGCCATTTTGGTTAAAGAAGACTGAAACAGGATAATTGGGAGCCACACTGATATGTTCAAAAGAATAAGATCCATCCGTAGCTGAACAGGTAGTTGAAGCTATGAAATTTCCATTAACTACTAAACTGATATTTTCAGTTGTACCGTTGCATCCAGACCAAACTGTAGTTGCCTCATCCTCATAGGCATTACCAGAAATAGTTACTCCTAAAATTGAAACTTCGGCTATTTTATGATAGGTTTCTAAATCCGTTCCATTGTGATTAACCCTTAAGCAATAAGTACCTCCGGCATAATCTGTAAACCGAAAGTTATATTCTATTTCAGTAAATTCTCCTCCATCCAAAATAATCCCTCCAGTTTGATTGGAAGGATATTCCACCATTCTGCCTTCACTCCAGGTTCCTTCTGAAGTTAACTGATTGGTAGTAGTAGCCTGATCCTCAAAATAAGTAGAAGTAGCCACCACTGCTGGACCAGAGACAGTAGTAGTTGGAACATCGGAAAAGTCAGTTGGAGGGACTGAAGTACAATTTGGATAATTTCCTTTAGGAGCTATTTGCAATCGGTAATTATAATTGTCACTGGAAACAGATTGAGGATTTTTTATTGAAAATCTCAACCTTACATTTTCATTTTTGGCTTGATTGGTAAGTTCAGTATCCTCAGCTGCTTTCCAGGTTGCTCCAGTTTCTGAACCATTATCATTTCTCCATCTAAAATGAACTAATTCACATTCTGCACACACTGAGTCTGGCCATTTGATTCGACCGCAGTTTGCATCTGGATCATTATCATAGGCTTCACCATCATAATTTCCATAGGTATTGGTAAATTTCCAGAAACTGGAAGGAGTACCATTTCTCGTAACATTGTAGCCAGAACTGACTCCAGTTGAAGTAGAAAAACCGCAACCATCGATGATTTTAGCCGGATTATTATCAATAGTAGTTGAAGCTACAGTGATCATTGTTCCACCATTGATTTCTAAGAGAAAATCACCGTGATTTAAACTGTTAATGGCTGGAGTTCCAGAAATATCTAACCCCT
>DYKN01000050.1 GCA_020722575.1 Rikenella microfusus
TAAATACACCCGCCGACGCCGCCTGTGACCCGCCGGGATGAACAAAAACAACCACCGGAACCTCTGAATCCAGTATCTCTGTAACAATAACACGGGTCGATTTAAGTAATCCGCCCGGTGTGTTCAACTTTATTACAAGGCACTCTGCATCAATCTCCTTTGCATGCTTTATACCTGAAGTGATATATTCAGCACTGGCCGGATTGATTGAACCATCAACGGTAATCACCACAACCTTTTCTGTACTCTTCTCTTCATCAGTGTGAGTAAAGGAAATTAACCCGGTGATGCTACCAAGAAAGATTAAAATGTTAATCATGTAAATTTTCACGACCATTGCTAAAAACGTTTTTAATCAACACAAAAATAAATCTTACCTGAAAATTATCTAACCGGTACTTCCATTCATCATTAATCAAAGTTACGAATTCAATCCGGTTTTTATCAGATCTGGCAGATTATTTTTGGAATGATATCAGAATATTTAAAAAATAGCATAGGTGGATAGGTGTCTTATCCTGAAGCAGGTGGGCAAATTATCTCTTAACCCTTTACATGACGATATAGATTAAAATAATAATTAGTCACACTTTTTTGACAATTATAGGGGTATGTAAAATATATTCAGCATCAGAAGTCAGGAAATAAAATCCTTTACCTGTTAATTCATGATTTATCAGTACAATACTCATGAGGATGCCTCGCTGTGCTCGGAATAACATCGACCCTTTTAGAGTAATGAGGGAGAGTTTACCCTGCCAGATGTTATTCAGAGCCCGTCCCGCACATCGGAACTGGCAAGGAACCTCTCTCACCTGAATTCTGATGTGCAGTCCGGACTAAGGGATAAATAAGATAAAACCTGTTGCTCAAAAGACAGATCCTGTACAAAAAGCTATATTTTCTCGTCCAGAAAACCTTATTTTAACCAGTAAAAAGATTACTTTTTTCTTAAAAACTTCTGATTGTAAATACTGATAACCAGTTATTTAAATGGTCAAAACAGTCATTGTTTAAAAAGTTCTTGATAGTTGTGATTCCATTTATAAAAAAACGTAAGCTCTTTATTTTGTCAGTAAAAACAAATAAATTGGCTGCAATAAATTAACAACTTAATCTATACATCACCTTAAAAAAGATTTATTACACTATGAAATATATAATTTCCCTGTTAGTAAGTTTATTATTCCCACTAATAATTTTTTCACAGTCTCTCGAATGGCCTGCAGTTACTTACGAAACAAAACCGTGGTCACGCTGGTGGTGGCCCGGAAGTATTGTAAAACAGGAAGATTTAACAAATGTTCTGGAACAATACAGTGATGTCGGGCTCGGAGGTCTGGAACTTACCGTCATTTATGGTGTGAAGGGTAAGGAAGATAAATTCATCCCCTTCCTTTCACAGGAATGGATGAAAATGTTTCAGCATACACTGAAAGAGGCAAAACGTCTCAACCTTGGTATCGACCTTGCAAATGCTTCCAGCTGGCCATTTGGAGGTCCATGGGTTACTAACGACGACGCTTCCAAATATGTGACATTCAAGACATATACATTAAAAGGAGGAGAAACATTAAGTCAAAAAATCGAATATATACAGGAACCCGTTATAAGATGGAACAGTCCTTACAGGGTTGATATTAAAAAAATTATAGATCCGATTTACAAAAATCCAAACCTTCAGCAACTGGCTATTGATCAGATTCGTTTTGAAAAGCCACTTCCTCTTGTTGCTCTTATGGCATATTCAACTGATGGGAAGGTTATTGATATAATCGACAGGGTAGATATTGAAGGAAATCTTTCCTGGACTGCTCCTGCAGGTGAATGGACCCTCTATGCCGTCTTCACAGGATGGCACGGTAAAATGGTGGAACGTGCCGGACCGGGAGGTGAAGGATACGTTATCGACCATTTCTCAGATGAGGCAATCACAAACTATCTTGCCAGGTTTGATGAAGCTTTCGAGGGTTTTGATCTAAGCCATCTCAGAGGATTCTTCAACGACTCATACGAGGTTGATGATGCCCGTGGACAGGCCGACTGGACTCCAGCACTATTTGACGAATTCCTGAAAAGACGTGGCTATAATCTTAAGGAACATCTACCCGCACTTTTCCAGAATGATACCCCCGAAAAAAATGCCAGAGTATTAAATGATTACCGACTCACAATTTCCGAGCTCATTCTCGACAATTTCACAAAAAAGTGGAGCGAATGGGCAAATAAAAAGGGAAAAATAACACGCAATCAGGCACATGGTTCTCCGGGCAATATTCTCGATCTCTATGCCGCCTCCGACATCCCCGAAACGGAAGGAACAGAAATATTCCGGATGAAATTCGGCACTTCTGCTGCAAATGTTACCGGCAAAAGGCTTGCCTCGGCAGAGGCTGCCACATGGCTCGATGAACATTTCTCATCAAACCTGCTCGACATTAAAAAAGCTGTTGACAAATTCTTTATTGCCGGCGTCAACCATATTGTCTATCATGGAACATGCTATTCTCCTCCCGATGAACCATGGCCCGGATTCCATTTCTATGCTGCTGTTGAATTGAATCCCTCCAACCCAATCTGGACTGATTTTCAAGCATTGAACTCCTATGTAACCAGAGTTCAGTCGTTTTTGCAGACCGGCAGGCCCGAAAACGACATCCTGCTTTACTTTCCTGCTTCAGATACCTACGCATCATACAACAAAATGATGCTCGAACATTTTGACGGTACCCCTCAGAGATTCAGGGACTCCCATTTCAGAAAAGCAGCAGAAGAGATGAGCGCCCTGGGTTATGCTTATGATTTTATTTCCGATAATCAGATTCTGAAATGTTCTGCCGAAGGCAGAAATATATTAACAGAAGGAGGTAACAGATACAGGATAATAATAGTACCTCAATGCAGATATATTCCTGTGGAGACGTTCAATAAATTGTATAACCTTGCAGAGAAAGGCATATCAATAATATTTTACGGTGATTTGCCATCAGATGTTTCAGGATTTGCTAATATGGAAGTCAACAGGGATATATTTAATTATTTGAAAGAAAAGATAAAATTCTCTTCATCAGATCTCAAAGGTGTTAAAATTGCCCAACCAGGCATTGGTAAGATTTTTCAGGGAACTGACCTGAATGAGCTTCTTCATCAGGCCGGGATCAGAAGAGAAACACTTACTGACACCGAACTGCAATTTTTCAGGCGTAGTGATTCTGAAGGGATAATCTATTTTATCAATAATCCTTCAGATAAAAAATTTGAAGGCACTCTCACACTTGAAACTTCAGCAAAATCAGCCGGCATCTTTAATCCTGCAACGGGTGAAAAAGGAAAGGCAAAAGCCGGTTTGACAGAAGAGGGTAAAATAAAGGTTTATCTTCAACTTCAGCCATGGGAATCGGTTATTGTTAAGACTTTTAAAATTGCAATAACAGATAAGGAATATAAATATTTTGAAACCTCCGGAGAACCTTTTGTTATCCAGGGCAACTGGAAGCTTCAGTTTATCTCGGGCGGTCCGGTTCTACCCGCTCCTGTTACATTGGATAAACCAATTTTATGGACTGACATTGAAGGCGAAGACTATAAAAATTTTTCAGGATCAGCTGTTTACAGCGTAACCTTTGAAAAACCTGTTATTAAGTCGAAATATCTTAAAATCAACATCGGGCAGGCATTTGAAAGTGTGAAGGTTATCTTTAACAATGAATACATGGGAACTTTAATGGGCCCTGATTTTAGCATCATTTTACCCACCTCAAAGCTTCAAAAAACAAATAAACTCGAAATACAGGTTACAAATCTTGCAGCTAACAGGATATCTTATATGGACAGGATGGGAATAAACTGGAAAAAATTCTATAATACTAATTTTCCTGCAAGACTTCCTCAGAACAGAAAAGATGGAATATTTGATGCATCTTCATGGTCACCAAAACCATCCGGTCTGGAAGGATCCGTAACAATAGTGCCGCTCAAGCAGATAAAACCCTTTTAAAACTAAAAAATTAATATTTATTAACACTTTCGAATTTCAATTTTACATAAAATTGCCGGAATATTTTTCGATTCTTTTTTGTCAAATTGTATAAATCTATTTAAATGAGAAAATTCTTCAACAGGTATCTTCTTCTGGTAATTCTTATGCTCTCCTATCAATTTATACTGTTTGCCCAGGAAGATGAAATACAAATTCGAAAGCTCAATTCATATATCACATTTGATGGTCGGGTTGACGAAAATGAATGGAAAGGATTTAACATGTTTAATCTTGTGATGCACAGGCCTAATTTTGGCAATGAATCATCAGAGAGGAGCGATGTTTTTATTGGTTATGATGATAAGTATTTATGGGTTGGTGCAAAACTATTTATGAATGATGCTACGAAGATATTTTGCACATCGAAAAGAAGGGATGAAATGCTCTTTGGAATGGATGCTTTCGGTATTCTTCTTGATACTTACAGAGATAATGAGAACGCTTTAGTATTTTTTACAACTCCGTCAGGTTTAAGGACTGACTTTACCATATCAAATGATGCTTCAGGAGTTAGGGGTGGTGCCGGTGGTGGTGGCGGAGGTTCAGGCTTCGGTGCACAAACAATGAATTACAGCTGGAATACTTTCTGGGACGTCAAAACCAGCCAGGATGATAAAGGTTGGTATGTAGAAATGAGAATACCTTTTTCCAGCCTCCGATTTAAAAACACAAGCAATTTAACCTCAATGGGTTTTACTATTATAAGAAATATAGGTGCTTATAACGAAGTGGATACTTATCCTGAAATTGAACCAAAATACGGCTTCATGGCTATTTATAAACCTTCTCTTTCAAAAACAATAGTTTTTCAGGGAATCAAACCTGCTCAACCTGTATATCTATCTCCATATATAATCAGTGGTTTTACAAGAGATTATTCCCTGAATGAGGAAGGATCAGAATATTTAAAAACAGATAAACCCAATCTTAATGCTGGAGTCGATCTTAAATACAGCATAAAAAGTAACTTTACAATTGACCTCACGGCAAATACTGATTTTGCTCAGGTAGAAGCCGACGAACAGCAGGTAAATCTAACCAGATACAGCCTTTTCTTCCCCGAAAAGAGAATGTTTTTCCAGGAACGTTCCAGTCTATTTAATTTCAGTCTTGGTGGAAGAGCAGATAATCTTTTTTACAGCCGTAACATTGGCATAGCAGATGGAAACCTTATAAAGATTTATGGTGGAACAAGAATTACGGGTCACATCGGAAAGTGGGAATTGGGTTTCCTTGATATGCAGACAGAAAAATATAGGGAAACTCCTTCAGAAAACTTCGGGGTTCTGAGAATAAGGCGTCAGGTACTGAATCCTAATTCGTATATCGGAGCGATGATGACATCAAGGATAGGAATGAATGGTAACACAAATATTGCTTACGGATTGGACGGCATTATAAAGGTGAAAAATGATGACTACCTGAATATTAAATGGGCACAGACATGGGATAACCAGAAGGGCAACAGCCTCAGTTCATTAAATTCCTCATTTATTTATGCCGATTGGGAAAGACGTTCTGAAAAAGGGTTCTCTTATCGGTTAAACTATTCTTATTCTGGATTGGATTTTAACCCCGGTTCAGGATTTTTAATGAGAGGCGGAATACAGGGTGTAAACGGACAACTACTATACGGATGGTTCCCTGATGAAAAGTCTAAAATCTTTAACATGGCTGCAACAATTCGAGGTGAATATTATTCTCGTATTGAAGACGGACAAATGGAAAATAGCATAATAGAACCGGGATTCAGGCTTACTACAAAAGAAGGATATCGCTTTGATATAAGTGCTGAAATAAGACAGGAAGGTGTCAATTTTGATTATGAACTTGCCGATAGTATTTTCATTAAAGCCGGTAACTATTCATATTATAATTTCCAGTACAGATTCGGAACACCTTCATCAAGGTTCATATCTGTAATGGGCAGCATAGATGCCGGAGAATTCTTTGACGGTTATAGATTGACCGCCAGACCAAATTTGAACCTCAATTTTTCATCCAGTTTCAGAATTATGACTGGATATGAACTTAGTTTGATACGATTTCCTGATAGAACAGAAAAAAACCGTCTCAATATACATCTCATCAATTCAAATCTGATGTATATGTTCAGCACAAAATTATCAGCCACATTGATGCTACAATACGTTAGCACCGAAGATGATTTCATAGCTAATTTTCGCCTCCGTTATAATCCAAGGGAAGGCAATGACCTGTATCTTGTAATAAATGATTATCAGGGATTTGACCGCTTCGGCGTAATACCACATAAACCTCCTTTTTTTAACAGGACTATCGTACTGAAATACACACATACTTTTATTTTGTAATTTTTTGCGCCTTCCCGTCCATCATGATGGTTTGATTTGATTAGATTACCAACTAATTATTTAGTAGTAAATTTTCTCATGGATTCTGACGATCAGTACGATAAAACTGTACTAATTTAAAAATTAAATATTTGATAACTAGATAATTAAAAATGCGGTCAGGTAAAACTGCATTTCAGGTATTTTATTTATCCTTTTTTCGTATTTTTGAGTAAATCATTCTTTAACATGAGCATGGAGCTTTTTCAATCCTCCCGTCGCAAGTTTATTGCAAAAACTGCTTTAGCAACAGCTGCTACCTTTATTGTACCTGAAGTTTTACCCTTCAGATTGTCAGGGCCGATTAAAAACAAACTGCCGCGCTGGAAAGGTTTTAACCTTCTTGACTTCTTTTCAGCAAATCCTCCCCGTAATCCTCTGGCTAACAGAACCACCGAAGATGATCTCAAATGGATGAGGGACTGGGGATTTGACTTTGTAAGAATTCCGATGGCATATCCACGTTATCTGAAGTTTGACCGCACTCGTGATATCACAAAGGGTGAAATCTGCAACTATGACCCTGCAGTGCTGGATGAAGTGGATAGTTTGATTTATATGGCTAACAGGTATAATCTTCATGTAAGTTTGAATCTGCATAGAGCGCCGGGTTACTGTATCAATGCAGGGTTCCACGAGCCATTTAACCTCTGGAAAGACACGGAAGCACAGGAGGCATTTGCCGCTCACTGGGGGATGTGGGCAGAGCGGTATAAAAACATTTCGTCAGAAAAGCTGAGTTTCGACCTGCTAAACGAACCGGCATATATTGAAGATATGAATGACCAGTTTGCACGTAAAGTTGCTCTCCCCGGTGAAACCTACAGGAAGGTTGCGGAAATTGCTGTAAAGGCAATCCGCAAAGCATCTCCCGACCGGCTGATCATTGCCGATGGCAATAATGTCGGAAATAATGTTACTCCCGAACTGTTCGACCTTGACATTGCCCAGAGCTGTCGCGGATATTATCCACACTATGTTTCACATTACCAGGCTTCATGGGTATGGAAAGACCCCTCACAGGCACCAATGCCCGTATGGCCGGGAGTGATCGACGGTAAAGAATTCAGCCGTAAAAATCTTGAGGATTTATATAAACCATGGATTGATGCTGTTAATAAAGGTATCGGCGTTCATTGCGGCGAGTGTGGATGTTATAATAAAACACCCCATAATGTTTTTCTTGCATGGTTCGAAGATGTTTTAAGCATTCTCACAGAGGCAGGTATCGGTTATGCACTCTGGAATTTCCGGGGGGATTTCGGGATACTCGATTCAAGACGTGCTGACGTTGAATATACCGACTGGTACGGCCATAAACTCGATAGCAGGCTGCTTGACCTTCTAAAAAAATATTGATTTGAATGTTATTCCGAGACTGTCCTGCATAACGGGAACCTCTCTTACCTGAGTTCTGACGTTTAGTACGTTAAAACCGCACTAATTTAAAAATTAGATATTTGATACCATTATTTATTAGCACAATACTCAGGAAGATTCCTCGCTGCGCCCGGAATGGCATCAATCCTTTAAGAGTAGTGAGGGTGTGGTATGTGTCGCGCTATGCGTGACGCATACCACACCCTGTTCCCTTCCCCCTGCCGAGTGTCATTCCGAGTCTGTCCCGCATATTGGGACAGACGAGGAACCTCTCTTACTTGTGATCTAACATTTAGACTACCTCAAGACCTTAACCGCTACGCGGTAAGATAATATATCCACAACCCAAAAACCTAATCATTCAGTGCCTGATATACCATTGCTCGGAATTTGTTCTGTATCTCACCGTGACTTAAGGGGACCTGCTGGCAGAACAGCAATGCCACAATTCTTTCCTCTGGATCGGCCCAGTATATTGTTCCGAAATATCCTCCCCATGAAAAGGATCCTTCACTAACCCCGAGAACTGCCTGCCCCTTCGAAGTGGTTATTTCAAACCCCAGGCCAAATTTGTTATTGCCAAGATTCAGATCTCCTATCTGGTTAGAAGTAATCAGCTCAACGGTGCGTCTCGACAGCAGGCGTTTCCCATTGTATTCCCCTTTATTGAGAAGCATCTGCAGGAAAACGGCATAATCCTTAATAGTTGAGCTAAGTCCGGCTCCACCTGAGAAATAAGTACCTTTAAGTAATGGATAGTTTACAGTTTCCTGATCCATCGGAATAACATGCTGGCTTTTATCCTCAGTACTCACTTTTACAAGCCTTCCATGTTTTTCCTCAGGAAGATAGAAATATGTGTCGTTCATTCCGAGCTGTTCAAAAAGATTTTTCTTTAAATAGCTGTCAAGACTCTCTCCCGACCATATTTCGATAAGATATCCGAGTACATCAATATTAAGTCCGTACGTAAATCTCTCTCCCGGCTGGTGAGCAAGTGGAAGTTTCCCCAGAGCTCTCATTTTATCAGACAGAATCAGTTTGTCGGTACCGAATCCAGGGGGAATATCATATTTTGCATAGATTGCCCTCATGTTTGGTGATCCTATACCAGCATAGTCAATCCCGGAAGTATGGGTAAAGAGATCTCTGATTGTTATCTCACGTTTAGCCGGTATAGTTGTAAATGTTGTGTCTTTTTCGTTGAATCTTTCCAGAACCTGAGGATTTTTGAATTCAGGAATATACTTTGACACCGGATCATCGAGCAGGAATTTCCCTTCCTCAAAAAGCATCATTGCAGCAATGCTTACAATGGCCTTTGTTTGGGATGCTATCCTGAAGATATCGTCTTTCTTTAAAGGGGTGCTGGTTTCAAGATCGCTCACACCGAAAGCCTTGTGATACACAATCTCGCCGTCGCGTGCTATAAATCCTACTGCGCCGGCTATCCAGTTACTATCTATTGCCGATTGAATCATTTTGTCGATGCGGCCAAGACGCTCAGAGGACATACCAGCCGATTCGGGCAAAGCTTCTCTGAGAACCGGAGCCTTTTCAGTCTCTGTTCCTGTGTTGCAGCATGAAAATGCTCCTAGCACCAACAGTATAAGCAATGGAAAGAAAATATATTTTTTCATAGGTTATATATTTACATGGTACATGCAAATGTAATGAAAATCAAAGAATACATTTATCTACTAAATTATTAATATTTTTATAATGCTTTGCGAAACTTTTTGTTTCTAATTTAAGCCTTTGGGGCTAATAATCAGCTGATAAAAGATTATATAACATTAAAAACAATCTAAAATCTCTATATTCTATCCCCGATATAAAAACCAAGGTGTGGAGGCTGGTTATAGACAACATTCTGCCATGCCACTCCAAGGCGGTAAACCGGGTTGTGCATCAGGGTTGGCATTCTGTATTTTGTTGGTATTGTTGTTGTAAAAAGAATGAGTGAAGAGTTGTCTGTGCTGCGGAAGATGACCTCTTCTCGCCAGTCGCCCAGAATATCGGCACTCAGTACCGGGGTTGCTTTTGTACCATTAATTGAAGTTCCACCGTATTTTGATGCATCAAGCAGGCGCACAGGTTTATGATTAATATAATCCCAATCGTCTATAAATGAGCGGTCGAGCAGTTCATCCTGCAGGTCACCATCCCAGTATATTCTGAAGTTTATTGAAGGGAGTTCCGATGTTATTTTCTCTCCTTTCACTGTATAGATTCCGCCGGAGCGTGAAGACCACAATTCGAATCCCCTGAAGTTGGGGTAAATATCGGCTGCGAGTCCGCGTCCCACATCGGTTGAATCAGGTATTCTAAAGAGTATTTTTCCGTCGGCAGCGCTATGTAGAACTGATCCCCATCCTCCTGTTTCTTTTACTGCCCATACTTCAAGTCCGGGAAGGTCAGGATCAAGGTCTGAAAGGTGCATTGCATCGCCATGTCCCATTCCTGTTGCATACATCGGCGTTCCGTCATCATCAAAAGCACAGGAACCATAAATTATTTCATCCTTACCATCGCCATCCACGTCGGCGACACTGAGATTATGGTTGCCCTGTCCCATTATTTCAGGGTGTCCCTTATCCGAGTCGAAGAACCATCGTTGTTTCAATTCACCGTTACGCCAGTCCCAGGCACACAGGGTCGTTCGGCCGTAATAACCTCTGCACATTACGATGCTGGGCCTTACCCCGTCGAGGTAAGCCACACAGGCGAGGAAACGGTCGGCACGGTTACCTCTACATTCGCCGGCGCCCCATCCACATACATCTCCCCTTCCCGGAATGTATTCAACAATAGCCATTGCCTCCCCTGTCAGTCCGTTGAAAACAGTCAGATACTCCGGCCCCGTCAGAATCCTTCCTCTTTCATTTACATAGTCTGCATTTGCGTCACCAATAACTTTTCCTTTCCCGTCAACAGTACCATCAGCAGTTTTGCAAACCATTTCGGCTTTGCCATCACCATCAAAATCATAAACAAGGAACTGTGTATAATGAGCACCTGCTCTGATGTTTTTTCCAAGATTAATTCGCCATAACTGTGTTCCATCAAGTTCATAGGCATCTATTATCACATTTGCCGTAAATCCGTCCTGAGCGTTATCACGGGCATTTGATGGGTCCCATTTGAGGACGATTTCGTATTGTCCGTCACCATCTAAATCGGCAACGCTGGCATCATTAGGGGAATAAGTATATTGTCTTCTGTTTTGCTGCTGAAAAGCCGGCCGGTTTTCAGTACGTCTGTTAACCTCCTGTGGATTTTGTGTTTGCTGGCGGACCGGAGGAATATATTCCCGCTCCATCTCACCACCCGCTGGTCTGTTTAGAGGGATTTTCAAAAAACCATCAGACCATACACTGCATGATGCACTTTCCGTTTGCTCTCTTCCACTCAGCACAGACTTTACTGTATAAATCTCATCAGAAGCAGCAGAATCGATAAAGCAGGTTGATTCTGCAAGTGGTTTGCTGTTGAGTTTTGTCTTTCCCCTGTAGAGGTTAAAGGTTATATTATCAGGGTCGGTGGCAAGGAGCCGCCAGCTTATGAAGACCTCATTGGGGCCCGTTCTGACAGCAACAAGGCCCCGATCAAGCCTCTCCAGTTGCCGGGTTTCCTTTTTATCATTAGTTTTCAATGAAAGGCCTAACAATGAGACAATAATAATTATAAACAAAAATTTAGTCATAATAAAATAATTGCAAATCTGTTATTATCCGTGGCTTTCGTGAACTACGCAATAAAAAATTAAAAACAATCACCTAATTTTATATACCTCTGTTCCTGCCAGCAGGAAGCATCCCAGTCCAAAATCCTCGAAATTTGGCATAATGTCATATCCGACAGGCTGACTGTCTTTAGGTTCTTTTCCTGTACCCTGAACATATCCGAGGAATCCGTTAGGATGAAGGCAATCTTCAACAAGTGCTTTCCACGAAAGCTCAACCAGAGGTTTGTATTTTCCTCGGTCAAGTATTTTGTTATTGATTCCCCATGCAATGCCATAGGTAAAAAGAGCGGTTCCGGTTAGTTCCTTACCTCCGAAATGAGTTGGGTCGTGGAGACTGACGTTCCAGAAACCGTCGTACCGCCGGCATTCGATAAGCGCATCCACCATTTCCCGGTAGGTTTTAATAAATTCCTCTCTGTAGGGACTGTTTTTTGGGAGCCATTCCAGTGTCCGCACAATACCGGCAAGTACCCAGCCGTTACCTCTCGACCAGTAGCAGTTTCTACCATTGGGCTCTGTATAAGGGGGATCGAAATTTCTGTCGCGCCACCACAGATGATCCCCGGCGCTATAAAGTCCGCTGTCGCCATGTTTTGTTTTTGTGAACATATACATTTTAAACATTCTGTCGAAATAGCGGTTATCATTATAAACATATCCCAATCTGGCAAATACAGGCATAGCCATATGAATCAGGTCGATCCAGCTCCAGTCATCTATTTTATCGGTAGCCAGCATATTATCTATACATGATTTGATATCCTTTATTCTTTCCTTCTTTGTAGTATCAATCATGTAGAGATCGATGTAGGTCTGGCCGCAACATTGATCATCACCATTTCTGGTTTTTATACCATTTCTCAGTCCCCATTTATGGAATTCTCCCCATCGTATTGCATAGTCGAGGTAAGAAGGGTCGGGATTGAGTTTATATAGGGCCATCAGTCCCTCGTAATATGTTCCGCGGGTCCATATATTACTCGGGCGTTCACGGTCGGTAACAATTGTTTGACCTACATCCGGCCATTTGTTCATGAAGTATTTGTTTGCAAGCGTCAAAGCCTGCATCGTTTTTTCTTTTGAAAGAGGTTCAAAAGTTCCAGATGCCCCGGAATATTTTTTAACCTTACTGAGGAGCAGTTTAGAAAGATTTTCGGCAGCTTTTCTGTTTTCGAAGTCAGGAGTGAGCCGGTCGTGATCGATATATTCATTATATATCCAGGGATCGCCAATAGCCATAACATAACCTTTCCCGTAACTGCATTCTGCAATAAACACCTTACCGTTTTCGGTTAAAACTGGTTTTGCCTTGCCTTTGAGAGTTATTGAAGCAATTTCTTTCATATAAATTTTGCTCACACCTTTAAAGAGTGGATGATCGGGCAGGTTAGTAGAAGCGCCCATTTCCCATTGAGTTCCAGTAACAGGGTGAAGTGTAACATGGTTGAATGATATGCCGAACTGAGACATCATTCTGTTGAGGTTTGTGAATTCGCAGTTAGGGCCGTCGTTTGCAAGTACTGCGAGTACGCCTCCCTTTTTAACCCATGAAGCAATTGTTTTTGCATCCCCTAAAGTAATGTAATTAGGGTTTTTGCTTTCGGCGGTGGTGTCGGGATCAACGATGATATATACATTTATTTTCTGCAAAGCTTCGGGAGTGGGTTGTTCGAGTGTAGTTATTTCCGCACCCATACCTTTGAAGATTTCACCCCATCGTGAATAGCCGCTCCATGCTGTATCGGTCCACAGATAGTGATATGGCTGCCCGGTTTTTACATTTGTCTCACGGTTGAACCAGTTATCAAGGCCTACTACGGGCTGGGAATAACCGGTAATGCCTGACAGCAGGCAAAATAAAGTCATTGCTGATTTGAAAATACTTCTCATATTTGTGTTTTTTTCAAATGTATAAAAGAAATAAATGAGAAGGAATAAGGTTTATGTATTTTGCAAAAGAACCTTATAATATTCCTGATCGTTTATTAAAAAAATCAAATATTTTATACTTCAATAATAAGATAATTGTCCTTTATATTTTTCCACGTAATTTATTTACAATACTTTATGTTTCTTCTATAGTGGGATAAGCTCTACAGGCAATAAATCAATTTTCCGCGTAGCGATTCAGTCCTTGCAGCCCAGGAGGAGATTATACAGATAAAAAATTTCCTTTGAAGGAGATATAGATGTTGGTAGAAAAAACATTTCCCCATTCAATTAAATTAAATAAAATTTTATATCATAGTTCCGCTGCATTTCAAAATTCAAATAACATGAAAATAGGAGTTTTTACACAAATGTATGTTCAGCTAGTTTTCGCTGTCTATAAAAGAGAAAACATATTGATTAAAACCATTCGACCCGTAATTTTTGAATATATGGGTGGAATATTAAGAGACATGAAGCACAAGACTATCATTATCAACGGAGTTTCAGACCATGTTCATGTTTTCTTTGGACTTAATCCCGCAGTATCTATTTCGGATACCGTGCACGACCTTAAAAGAGGTTCGTCACTTTTTATTAACGAAAACAAATTACTTCCACACACGTTTTGCTGGCAGCAAGGATATGGTGCTTTTACATATAGCCGATCGCAAATTGAGAATGTCTATAATTATATTAAAAACCAGGAGATTCATCATGCCCGGAAAACCTTCAGGAAAGAATATCTTGGCTATCTAAAAGAAAATGAGGTGGATTTTGATGAAAAATTTTTGTTCGAATTTTACGACGATATTTCCATAACCTCTACGAGGTAAATAAACGTCCATGCATAACCATTATCTACAGGACCAGATGCCCTACGGGCAATGGAAATTATTTCCCTTTCCACCATGAGGTCTTGATATTTTTTGTTAACCCAATTTTTTATATGACCTGATGCCCTGCGGGCAATCAATTGAATACCGCGTAGCGGTTACGATCCTGTAACCTGAATGATTACACGGAATAAACATTTTCCCCGCAGAGGATATGGAATAAATGTTTATACAACCTCTAATAGGTAAAAATATTAACATTTGTCCATCCATCCCCGAATTTGTGTGAATTTTAAGCGAAGGCGGATTAAAAAATCATTAATAATAATTAAATAAAATTCTATTAATATTGTTATTTTTAAATGAAAGTTGAAATAAATGTCTGAAAACGCTTAAATTCTTCTGGGTACAAAGCAATAATATAAAATACTGGAAAATTTTAAGTTATATATTATGACTATGGATAAAATCTTTATTTCTAATGAAAATTTAACCAGGAGAGAACAAGAGGTTTTAAAACTCCTGTCACAAGGTTTTACAACAAAAGAGATTAGCATTAGATTACATATCAGTGAAACCACGGTTAATACTCACAGAAGAAATATGCTGTTAAAAACGGATTCAAAAAACACAGCAGAACTTATTTTTAAGACCAGCAGGAATTTAATGATTTGAATTAAAATAATCCGCTAATTGAGAGGTGTGAACAATCCCGCCATGATACTTTAAATTACATATGCTTTCAACAAAAGCCTTGTATATTTTTCTTCTGAATTGGATTTAATTACTGTAAAAATCTTTTGCTCTCCTGTTTTACCTTCTGAGTTAAATTTTATTTCCAAGAAACCTTTTTCTCCAGTTCTTATTGTGTCAGAGCTTAAGTTATAAGAAGTACAAATGCAGTCGGGTTTGACATTTTCAATTATTAATGTGGTATCTCCAGAATTAGTAAAAAAATATTTAACAATCACACTTGTATCGTTTGAAATACGACCAACATCAATAATATCATTTTCGAAAATCAATTTCGGAGATTTTTTCTTCATTAATCCATGATTAAGGCTATCAACAGAGA
>DYKN01000126.1 GCA_020722575.1 Rikenella microfusus
CTATGAGCATAATCCTTGCATTCAGATTTCCTTGCCCACCTAAGGCATTGATGCGAGTTTCAGATAGGCCACATTTTTTGCATTTTCTTATTTCTTCATTTAGTCTATTGATTATATTATCTCTCATCACTTTTTTCCCAATTATGGGGATTTCCTTTGGACTTTTTCCACGCTTTCTATGCTCAACAAGGTTATATATTTCGTCGAAAGAGTTTCCTAATTCCTGCATAGTCCCTGAAATCGAGTCAATTTTAGTCACAACAGGTTGAAACTTTGTATTATTTCTCATCTTTATAAAGTTAGGACTTAACATTCTGGCTAAAACAATATCAGAATCCTTGAATATTTCTGAAACTATTTTTAATTTATTGGCATCACCATGCATAGTTTCCTGCGGGGATGTATTTTCTCTCTTTTCTATAAACTTCCATTCACCATTTTCAAAGAGGTCATATATAAAAAAATATTTTGCATTTCCCATATGGCTTAAAACAATGTTTATTCCATTATTTGAGCCGAGTGCAATTCTTAGCTTTTTAATTTTTCTTTTCCCCTTTCGTCACTTAATAAGATTGAATTTTCTTCATTAGTTTTATTCCTTGTAAAAATAAAAAATTTTTATAGTTTGTCAAGATTTTTTTTCCACTTTTTCTAATAAAAATGGGGTCTATAATTAAAAAATGAATAAGAGCTATCTTTTTTATGGTAAAAATATCGTTATATTAAAGGGTGTGGCAATAGTCGCGGATGTGGCTGCGGGGGTCTGCACAGTGCCTGAAGTGGCTCTGACTGAACTTGCCGTCTGCGGCTATGCCAATACCTTGTCTAATGGGAAGGTGCCTTTAAGTGGCTATTATAGACATGATATGGGGTATTGGCAAAGCCATATAAACCTTAAAATAAACCATAAAGGAGGTAGTATAATGAAAAACAATGAATTAGGAGGAGGCATAGACATAGGTTCTGAGCTTCATAGGGTAGCAATTAGAGACGAGGAAGGAAAGGTATTTTACGAGAAAGAGGTTCCCCATCGTTTCAGTGCATTTCATAAGTTTATAGAGGAAGTAAAGGAGATAGAGAAGGAGAAATGTGCTAAAGTAGTATTTGGGATGGAAGGGAAGAACGGATATGCTGCACCATTTGACAGGATACTTTTAGATGCAGGATTTACATTATACAACATAGACAATCTGGCATTAAAGAGGTTCAGGAATATATTTGGTGCAGAGAGTAAGAATGACAAGAGGGATGCAAGGATGTTATCAAAGTTAGTAGGATTACGGGAACAATTCAATGATAAAGGCGAGAAGGCATTTATTCCTGTAAAGAAATCCCCTGGAGTGCATGAGAAACTAAAGGTATTAAGTCGTCATCAACAGAGATTAATCAAGGATAAGACAAAGTTAATAAACAGATTAAAGAAGGCTTTACTTGAGGTATGCCCAGGGATGCTGGATATCTTTAAGGATGTAGATAGTAAGAAGTTATTAAGGTTGCTGGTGGCATATCCAGATTTTTCAGAGTATAAAGGATTAACGAAGGAGAAGGTTTTAAGGATTAGAGGGATAGGGAAAACAAGGATAGATGAGATTGTTGGTTCATTACAGGGATTAGCATATGTAGAAGGATTAACAGATGTTTATGCTAAAGTAATAAAGTCGCTTGCAAATCATATATTGGAATTAAGAGAGGAGATAGAAGAGATAGATAAGGAGTTAGAGGTAATAGGGGAAGGCAGTAAAGATGTTCAAATTTTAATGAGCATACCAGGGGTTTCAGTAAAATTATCCAGCAGGTTAATGGGGGAAATAGGAGATATAGAGCATTTTGATAATCCCGATCAATTAGCGGTATATTGTGGAGTAGGGTGTATAGATAATAGTTCAGGGAAAAGGAAGGGAGCTAAATCTGTGTATAAGGCGAATAAATTTTGTAAAGCCACGATGGTAAATATAGCGGGGTGCACTATCAAGGAGGTAAAAGAATCTCAGAATTATTATCTAAAGAAGCGAAAGGAAGGGAAGGACCATAATAAAGCATTAAGGAATTTAGCACGACAAATGGCTAAGGTAATATTCTGGATGTTGAAAGAGAAGCGAGATTATTATGTATCAGAAAAATACCATAAGAGGATAGCTTGATGAAAAATTTCCCATATTTAAATTTTTCACTTGATTTTTTAAATGGGACGTTCAGTCATAAAAATTTCTATATTCCTATGAGTCTCTTTTTCAAGCCCCCTGCTT
>DYKN01000017.1:0-28338 GCA_020722575.1 Rikenella microfusus
GCTCTGCGCCCTCCGCCTTTTGCTTCACTCTCAAATCTCACTCTCACTCTCACTCCCACTCTCAATCTTTTCATTCATATTCGGTAATGCAATATTTCGCCCCTTCAGGGCTGGTTGTGTTTGGTGATCTCAATACCCCGGCGTTGCCGGGGCCTGTCATATCATGCCCTATCAGGGCTAAATTTGTTGTTCTTATTGACCTCTATATTTTTGAGATTAACTATCGCTCCCGACACTTTCGGTCAGGATCTTCGCTATCGCTACGACTTTCGATCCTGACACTTTCGGTCAGGCTTGCCCTGACATCCGCTGACGGCGGATCGTCAGTGGATTTCGCTTCGCTCAACTTTCTCCTCTTTTCTGTCAGATATTAAAAAATTTACCATTGCAATATCATTTTCAAAAAGTTTTTCTTTACTTGGCAATTTAATTTTAATAATCATCAATTATGGATGAATTAATCATAAAAGAGGTAACATCCCGAAAGGAACTCAAAGAGTTTATTTATCTCCCTGAAAAAGTTCACAAGAATAACAAGTTATGGCTTCCTCCGCTTTATATAGACGAATGGGAACTGTTTGACCCTGAGAAGAACAAAGCCTTTAAACATTGCGATACCGTGCTTTATTTAGCTTGGCGCGGTAAGAAGCCTGTTGGGAGGATTATGGGAATAATTCACCACCAGTACAATAAAATACATAATGAAAATGATGGCCGGTTTGCATTTATGGAGTGCTATGAAGACCAGGAAGTTGTTCATGCCCTTCTTTCAAAAGTTGAGGAATGGGCTTTCAGCAAGGGAACGGACCGGCTCATAGGGCCGCTTGGCTTTTCCGACAAGGATCCTCAGGGATTTCAAATAGAGGGGTTTGAACATCCGCCATTTATTGCAGCTGCTACAAATGCCCCCTATCTGCCAGTGATGGTAGAAAAAGAAGGCTATATAAAAAAGGTTGATCTGGTTAACTATTATACAAAGGTTCCGGAACAATTACCCGAACTTTACAAAAAAGTAGTTGAACGTTTCAACCTCGACAAAACTTTCACAATAAAAGAATTCAACTCCAAAAAAGAGCTTAAACCATATATTGTCCCGGCTCTTGAACTGATGAACCAAACATACAGTGAGATATATGGTTATGTACCTCTTGATGACAATGAGAAAAAAGATCTTGCAGCGCGATATATGCCGGTACTGAATCCCAATTTCATTGTAATGGTTGAAGCAAATAATGAACTGGTTGCATTCGCCGTTGCTATACCCGACCCAAGCGATGGAATCAGAAAATCAGGAGGAAGACTTTTTCCATTCGGCTTCTTACATATCTTGACCGCTCTTAAACGCTCGCGTAAACTGCTTACCCTTATCGGAGGCATTAAAAAAGAGTACCGTGACCATGGACTGGATGTTCTTCTGGCTATAAAACTATATGAAGCGTCAATCAAGCAGGGCATGGAATATTGTAATAGCCATCTCATACTGGAAACCAATATTAGGATGAGGGCAGAATTCGAAAGAGTTGGCGGCCAGATATCGAAAAAATTCAGAATCTACCAGAAAGGGCTCAAGTAATTTAAACTTCCGGCTGTAGAAATATAATAAAGTTCAGAATCTGAACACAAACGATACTCCGAGCAGTTCCTTAAACTGTATCCGTGCAGTCTTTTTCGGCTTTCCATCTTCTCCCAAAACAGAAGAACCATCTTTGTTCTTAACAATAGTTCTGGTATCATCATCAAAGATCAGGTGAGTATTAAGCCTGAGGTCGGTGAACCAGTTAAGTTTTACCTCACTTATCATCTCCCAGTCGACATCAATATTAAAGGGATTATGGATGTAATTGGTAAAGAACTGTATTCTGTTTTTTATCGTAACTGTTTTCAGTGGCTTGATTTCATTTGTTATCTGGATACTTGCGCCAGGCTCATGCATTGACCTGCGGTCTTTAGAAACTCCGTACTTGGTCTGGTCGATACTGGCCGTATCAGGAACAAAAGTTGCCTTGTAAGAAAGGGGAGCAATATTAATTGAGGTGGTTTTATTTGGTTTATAATCGAGTCCAACACCAATTGTTAGAACGGCAGGGTTGAGAAACCTGGAAACAGGAACAGAATCATTCGGATAATTATATCCTTTTGAAATCTGGGTCTTAAACAGCATGATTGCACTGAAGTCGAACTTTCCAAATGCCTTATGGTTCAACTTTGAATTTGTTTCAAGAAGATCGAGGTTTTTCCTCAAGGGATTGTCGCCCGACTTGATCAGTCCATATTTCAATCGTGCAAAATTATTGGAGGTAAGTTTAAGCTCCTTATTGTTATAATCGGCATAACCTGTAATATCCATTGCTGTGGAGATACTATTTTCGCCTCCTTTCACCCAGTTAGTAAGTAATGCCTGATTAAAAACAAACACAGCCTCGGACCGATATTTCCAGTACCTGGGTTTAATATAAATCTTATTGACCTCCTGCAGTTTTCTTGTGTTTACCTGTTTGATGTCGAGCTGCGCATCATAAAAATCTGAATGTTTCGACAACCTTTTAAAAGTTATGCCATCTTCAAGAAACATCCCGATTGTATTTCTGCCAATACTTCCAATCCATACAGTAACAGAATCGTCATACTCATTTTTAAGCCAGTACCTTTTCATATCTCCCGTTCGTGAATTGAGCCATACAGGCAATTCCATGCCCGATATTCCTTTGAAAACGATAATTGAAGAATCGCGGTCATCGAGGTACCCAATAAGTTTTTTAACAGCCATTGCCAGCGAATCACCAATGTATGGTGAGTTGAAAAAACTAAAAGGATGACTTTCGGAATAAGCGCCGACTTTCTCCAGTGTATCCGAAACCATAAGCAAACACGAATCTATCAGTATCAATTCAGGCGTCTTCCCCAGAACTGTATCCGGCTTAATTTTCTCAAAATCAGTTCGAGTAGAATCGGGAGGATACTTTCTCGCCAATGAATCTACTACTGGCACTTTGTCGGTATCAGATGGCATTACTCTGTAATAAACGTGTGGAACTTTTACATGCAGAGTGTCAAAAACAAAAAATTTCTCAGGCGGAATATTTAATGAATCAAAAGGGTAATTTAACAGGAAAACCTTTAAAGAATCATATGGTTTATTTGTTACATAAAAAACAAGCTGATCAATTGCTGTTCGCAACGGGACAGATTTATCCTTCCAGTATCCGTGGCGAATTACCCCTGTCAGATAGTTTACTGCATCCTCAACAGTAAATTCAATATCTTCTCGTTTCTGGTCAGGCATTATATAAAATCCCATTTTTTGAAGAGAATCGCGCATTGATGACGGCAAGACTTCCTTCTCAGGCAATTCCTGAGAATATCCAACAATATTTAAAATCATAAACATTATTATGGAAAGCAGTAAACTCTGTTTTTGATTCATTTGACTCCCCTGTTAATAATTAACCTGAACGCAAAATACATTATTTTCAAAAATTCTCCAATTACAATCAAATAACGTCAGTAGCGGCAATTTATTTATAAAGATTGGAAGTCATTTTGATAATGCCGGATTAATAGTTTTCTTTGCGATTTATTAGGTTTGAGATATAAATGAAGGATCTCACGACAGGTTCGGAAGGAAGGCTCATTTTTAATTTTGCGGCGCCCATGCTGCTTGGCAATGTTTTCCAGCAATTATTCAACATTGTTGATAGTATTGTTGTTGGAAACTTTATTGGAAAGGAGGCTCTTGCCGCAGTGGGAGCAGCATTTCCGGTATTATTTATCCTTATATCCCTTATTATTGGATTAGTAATGGGGACAACGGTTGTAATAGCTCAGTATTTTGGCGCAAAAGATATGGTCAAAGTCAAGCTGGCTATTGACACGATGTACATATCAACATTTATCGCCTCCTTGATATTAACAATTCTCGGCTTTATTATTTGCGAACCACTCTTGAGATTACTTAAACTTCCTGAGGAACTTATGCAACCTACCTTACAGTATCTTCATATTCTTATTGCCGGAATGGTGCTTATGTTCGGATATAATGGAACCAGTGCTGCATTAAGGGGACTGGGAGATTCGCGAACTCCCCTCTATTTTCTTATTATTGCAACTGTTTTAAACATAATTCTTGATTTGGTTTTTGTCGCATGGCTTAAAACAGGTATTGCAGGAGCAGCTTTTGCAACAGTAATTTCAAACGGAATTGCTTTCATGCTGGGAGCCTTATATCTCAACAAGACGCACAAAATAATAAATGTCAAGATTAACAGCTTTAAATTCGACATGGAAATATTCCGTCAGAGCTTCAGGATAGGAATGCCTAATGGTATTCAAAATACTTTTGTAGCACTGAGTGTGCTTGCCCTGATGGGGATAGTAAACCTCTACGGGACCAATGTTATTGCAGCTTTTTCAGTAGCTGGCAGACTGGATGCAATAGCCACAGTACCGGCCATGTCTTTCGCTCAGGCTATTTCAGCATTCACCGGTCAAAATATCGGAGCCAGTAAATATGACAGGGTCAAAACAGGTCTGGCCTCAACACTTAAAATGATGACTCTGGTAACAGTTTTTACAACAGCATTTATTATTTTGATGGGAAAATACCTGATCAGTTTGTTTACATCCGATCACGAAGTTATAAGACTTGGTGCACAGTATCTTACAATTGTAAGTTCCTTTTACATCCTGTTTACCCTGATGTTTATTTACGGAGGGGTAATGAGAGGTGCAGGTGATTCAATGATGCCAATGCTTATAACACTTATGTCGCTCTGGGTAATACGGATCCCATTTGCATGGCTTATATCGGAACAAATTGGTGTTACAGGTATTTGGTGGTCAATACCGGCAAGCTGGTTAGTGGGTTATATACTTTCATATTTATATTACAAAACAGGGAAATGGAAAAAACACGCAGTTGTCACCACTTATGTAGAAGAATTTTAATATAAATTAGTACAATAACTGATTTTGCCATGATAAAATCAATGACTGGGTTTGGGAAAGCCACTGCTGAAACACAGCAGAAAAAGATTACAGTTGAAATAAAATCCTGGAATTCCCGGCAACTCGACATTTCAGTAAAATTACCATGGATTCTCAGGGAAAAAGAAACTGAAATAAGGAATTTTCTGGGGCAGAAACTTGAAAGAGGTAAAATTGACCTGATTATTACATACGATATCTTCGATGCCGAATATCTTCCTTCAATAAATAAAACAGCTGTAAAGAATTATTTTCAACAGTTATCAGAAATTTCTGCAGAACTGGGTATTGAGGCTGGTGAGGTTATGCTGGCAGCCGTATTAAAGCTTCCCGAGGCTCTTAAAACCGACCGTCAGGAGGTGTCGGAGGAGGAATGGAAGCTCCTGACAAATCTTATTGATCAGGCAATTAATGAACTCGACAGATTTCGGATAAATGAAGGAGCAGCTCTTGAAAAAGATATACGGCAAGCCATTATCCGAATACTCGACACAATTAATCAGGTTGAAAAATTCGAGGAGGGAAGAATAATAAAAATAAAAGAGAAACTTCAAACGCTGATTTCTGAAAATATTCCTCCCGAAAAGATTGACAAAAACAGATTTGAACAGGAAATTATTTATTATCTCGAAAAATTTGATATCAACGAAGAAAAAGTAAGGTTAAGACAACACTGCGGGTATTTTCTTGAGAACCTTTCGACTTCTGTATCAGGAGGAAAGATGCTGGGTTTTATTGCACAGGAAATAGGACGGGAAATCAATACCATAGGTTCCAAGGCAAATGACGCTTCAATTCAAAAGCTTGTCGTTAACATGAAGGATGACCTCGAGAAAATAAAGGAACAACTTCTAAATATCCTTTAAGTTATAGATCTATATTGAAATGCAAAATGGTAAGGTTATAATAATTTCAGCTCCATCAGGTGCAGGTAAATCAACAATCATTAGGCATTTGCTTGAAAAAGATTTAAACCTTGAATTTTCAGTTTCTGCAACCACAAGGCCTCCGAGGGGCGAAGAAAAGCACGGAAGAGAATATTATTTTCTTACTGTTGATGAATTCAGGGAAAAGATCAGAAACGGAGACTTTGTTGAATGGGAAGAGGTTTATGAGAATCAGTATTATGGAACACTTAGAAGTGAACTTGAACGGATCTGGTCATCGGGGAAACAGATTCTTTTCGACGTGGACGTTAAAGGCGGCATCTCGCTGAAAAAGATCTTTGGCGAGAAGGCTCTTTCAATATTTATAATGCCTCCATCGGTTGAAGAGCTTGAGGCACGGCTGGTGAGACGGGGAACCGATTCACCTGAAAAAATAAGAATGAGAGTTGAAAAAGCTGCAATTGAGATGAAATCGGCATCTCACTTCGACCTTATTATTATAAATGATGACCTTGAAAGAGCAGTTAATGAAGTCTATTCAGCAGTCAGAAATTTTCTTAACAAATGACGAAAAAAATTTTAACAGGTTTATTTTTCGGGTCTTTCAATCCGGTTCACATCGGGCATATTGCTATTGCAGGCTACATGACAGAATACGCAGGTATTGAGCAGATATGGTTTGTTGTAAGCCCACAAAATCCTTTGAAAAAAAAAGAAACATTGCTTGCCGGTCGACAGCGGTTATATATGGTAGAACTGGCAATAGAGGGAATTGAACGGTTCAGGGCATGCGATATTGAGTTTAAATTGCCTATCCCCTCATATACCATTGATACTCTTACATATCTCAGTGAAAAATATCCTGCAAATGAGTTTGCACTTATAATGGGCGAAGACAACCTTTACACCCTGCATAAATGGAAGAATGCAGGGGAATTTATAAAAAATCACAGAATATTTGTTTATCCCAGACGTAAAACCATTAGGCCTCAAAACTCATTACTTCATAATTTGCTTTCAAACTCAAAAATAACCTTTGTCAATGCTCCGCTAATTGAGATTTCGGGAACATTTATCAGGAAAGGCATAAAAGAAAGAAAAGATATGTCATATTTTTTACATCCTGCTGTATGGAAATATATCAAAGAGATGCACTTCTACGAGACATAATCATTTGCAGGGAACATTAAATCTGTAATTTGATAAATGTTTCTAACAGCCTTTCTCTACCTGTTCAGGTATTTCGCTCATCTATCTTTGTTATTATTTCCATTCCTCTTAAAAGGGCTTTCTGGTTTTCAGGAATCATTTTATGGTATCGTTCAGGTAATGATTTTTTTAGTCCCTCTACAACATTTTCTAATTTTATTATAGGTTTTATTTTCAGAAATCCTCCTAATACAATCATATTGAATGTCTTTGAGTTTTTCAGGCGAGTTGATTCTTCGACTGCATCAACTCTGTAGATTGTAATATCGGTTCTTGATGGATGTTGACTAATGCCATTGCCGTCATAGATAAGTATTCCTCCGGGTTTGACAGATTGTTCGAATTTGTCCATCGATTGTTGATTGAGTATAATTGCGGTATCAAATCTTCGAAGTATAGGAGAGCTGATCTTTTCAGTACTGATAATAACCGTGACATTGGCTGTACCGCCTCTCATTTCTGGCCCGTAAGAAGGCATCCAGCTAACCTCCATACCCTCCATTATTGCCGAATAAGCCATAATTTTTCCCATTGAGAGAATACCCTGGCCGCCAAAACCTGCAATAATTATTTCTTCCGTCATAATGGTAACAGTTTTTTATAAAAAATATACTATTTAATCTTTAACTATCTCTTCCTCTGGTACTTTCAGGTCTCCCGGAGGGAAGAACCTGAACATATTTTCTTCCATCCATTTATTAGCCTGAACAGGTGTCATTTTCCAGCCTGATGGACAGCTTGAAACTATCTCGATAAAGCATGTACCCATATTTTTGCGCTGGTATTCAACAGCTTTCTTAATTGCCTTTTTTGTTTTTCTGACAGCGGCTGGAGTATGGACGCTCTGACGTGTTACAAAGCATGTTCCGGGAAGCATTGCAACAAGTTCAGTAATTTTAAGCGGGTTACCCATTGTTTTTACATCTCTTCCGTATGGTGATGTTGAGGATATCATTCCAGGAATAGTTGTTGGAGCCATCTGTCCTCCGGTCATTCCGTAGATACCGTTATTAATAAATAATATTAGAAAGTTTTCGCCCCTGTTGCAGGCATGTATTGTTTCAGCAGTTCCGATAGCAGCAAGGTCGCCATCGCCCTGATAAGTAAATACAAATCTGTCGGGAAGGAGTCGTTTAATGGCTGTTGCCACTGCCGGTGCCCTGCCATGAGCTGCCTCCTGCATATCAACATTGAGAAAATCATACATCAAAACCGAACAACCTACCGGACATACACCAACTGTTGACTCCTGCAAACCCTCTTCCTGAATCACTTCAGCCAGAATACGGTGTGCTGTTCCATGCCCGCATCCCGGACAATAAGAAAATTGCTTCCCTGTAAGAATATCCGACTTTTTATATACCAGATTCTCAGGCTTAATAATATCCTTGATTCCTGTTACCGTTTTCATTGCATTTTTGTTTTAAGATTTTCAAATACTTCTTCAGGAGTCGGTATTACGCCTCCCATACGACCGTAATGAGATACTTCCGTTATTCCGCTGACAGCAAGCCTGACATCTTCAACCATCTGTCCGGCACTCATCTCAACTGAAATAATATGCTTTACCTTACCTGCCAGTTCCCTGGTCTTAAGCATCGGGAAAGGGTAAAGAGTAATGGGCCTTAACAATCCTGCCTTTATTCCCTCAGCCCTTGCAAGCTGAACAGCTTTCTGGCACACTCTGGCGCTGGTACCGTAGGCAATAAAAAGGTATTCAGCATCATCTGTCATAAGTTCCTCAAACCTCACTTCATTCTTTTCTATTTCTCTGTATTTTGCCTGAAGCTTCTGGTTATGTAATTCCTGGGCATAAGGATCAAGGTCGAGGCTTGTAATAATATTTCTTTCCCTGTGTGCTGGTTTGCCTGTTGTTGCCCAATCGGGTAAGACCTTTGCTCTCTCTTTGAATGGTTTGAGGTAGACCTTCTCCATCATTTGACCGATTGCGCCGTCGGAGAGAATCATTGCCGGGTTTCTGTATTTGAAAGCAAGATCAAAAGCCAGTTCGACAAAATCGTACATTTCCTGAACCGAAGCTGGAGCCAGGACGATAAGGTGGTAATCGCCATGGCCACCTCCCTTGCAGGCCTGGAAATAATCAGACTGTGAAGGTTGTATCGTACCCAATCCCGGGCCTCCTCTCACAACATTGACAATCAGACATGGAAGCTCGGCACCGGCAATATATGAGATTCCTTCCTGTTTAAGACTTATTCCCGGCGATGACGATGAAGTCATCACTTTCTTACCGCAACCTGCACCGCCATAAACCATATTTATAGCTGCAAGTTCGCTCTCAGCCTGTAGTACAACCATCCCTGTCTTTTCATAGGGATTAGCCTCCATAAGATATTCAATAACTTCACTCTGGGGTGTTATGGGATAGCCAAAATACCCGTCAACACCAGCCCTGATAGCCGCTTCGGCTATGGCTTCATTACCTTTCATTAACCTTAATTCACCTTCCATACCAGTTTCAGATTTTCGTTCTATACACAGTTATTGCTCCATCAGGACATACAATGGCACAATTGGTACAGCCATTGCAATTATCTGGATTAACCGGGTATGCATAATTATACCCTTTGCTGTTTACCTCGGGTGAAAGAGCTATAACCTGAGTTGGGCACGCCACAATGCAAAGCTCACACCCTTTACAAATTTCTAGATCAACTACGATACTTCCTTTAACTTTTGCCATTATGACTTATTTATAAAAAATTTTTATCTGATGATAATTTTTATTTTAAGGAGAAAATTAATCTGAAATTATTTTTCGCCTGTCGGATGATCTATATTAAATTTTTCAAGCCTTATTTTTAAATCCGGCATCTGGTCCCAACCTACGCTTGAGACGCAGGCCCTTAACCCTTCTGTATGTTCACTACCTGTTATACTCAGCGATATGGCGCTTATACCATAGCGCAACAATTCTTCAACCAGCTGTGAGCCAGTCATCCCAGGATAAGAAACTGTAAAATAAAATCCATCGGCTACGGGTCTGTCAATGTCTCTGTCATAAACTATTTTGAAACCGTTGTCGACAAATAACTTCTTCATTACAGAGGCCTTTTCGCCATATACCTTTACATCTTCGATATATCTGTATTTACCATCATTAACTGCTTTCAGCATGGCTGCCAGACCAAATTGTGCTGAATGACAAACCCCTGCGGAAAGAGCATATAAAGCACCGTAAACAAGTGCTTGTCCAAAGCTTTCTGATGGGTAATATCTGAGAAGATCGGGGTAACTCCTGTGGAACAGATGGTTGGAGATTGCCATCAGTCCTATTCTCTGACCGGCATAGCTGAAAATTTTCGAACTTGAAATAAGTATGATATAGTCTTTTGTATAATGAGCAACAGTAGGTTGATATGGCGGTTGCCCTGGAACGGTATAGTCAGTACGGAAATCCATTCCAAAATATGCCAGATCCTCAATTACAATAACATCATATTTATCCGATAGTTCACCAATAATCTGCAGTTCCTCTTCAGTGAAACATATCCATGATGGATTATTTGGGTTTGAATACAGGATTGAGGAAATTTTGCCTCCTATCATGTAGGATTCAAGTTTATCACGCAATTTTTTACCTCTGTAATTATAGACATCGAACGAATAATAATCGTGGCCAAGCATTCTGACCTGTTGCTTCTGAACGGGAAATCCGGGATCAATAAAAAGTGTTCCTTCCTTTGTCCGGTCATTGCGATTTGCCACCAGAAAGCAAAGCATCCCTCCCATCAGAGCACCAACCGTCGGGATACAGCCTTCGGGATTGACATCAATATTAAGAAAAAGTTTCAGGAATCTTGAGGCTTCTTCTTTGAGTGGCCTTATTCCGTCAATGGCAGGGTAAATAGAAGGCACACCCTTTTTTAGAGCTTCTATCTCAGCATTCACACCTATTTCAGAAGGTGGCAAACCTGGCTCCCCGATCTCCATCCTTATAAATTTCACACCGGTAGCTTTCTCAATCTGCCTTACAAGCCTTACAATCTCTCTGATACTCGCAGTGCCAGGGTCTTTAATTCCGCATTCCCTTAATTTCTCTTTAATTAACAATGAACTAAGGGGAATTTCTGTATTGTTTCTGTCAATTGACATATCATGTTTCAAAGCGCAAGTTAAAAATATAAATTTTAATAATAATCAAAGTTGCGATTTATCAGCTTTTGGCAAAAGAAATTTTATTAAATATCTCAATATAAATAGTTTAAAATGTTAATGTTATTAATCACTTTTAATATATCCATTATTCAGAATCTTCAAATACTTCTCACTTTTTAATTTTCACCCTTGCATCAACTGTGGCAACTGACTTACTGTTTCCGATTAGCGGATTGAGATCGAGTTCAATTATTTCAGGTGCTGCCATGGCAAGCGCCGAAATGCGGCAGATAATTTCTGCAAAATGTTTTTCACTCACTCCTTCTTTGCCCCTTATTCCCTTAATAATGTCATAACCTTTTAGTGACCTTATCATTTTGAAAGCTGTTTCTTCGTTTATGGGTACAAGGGCTGAAGCAACATCTTTTATTACTTCAACAAATATTCCTCCGAGACCGGCCAGCAGCAGATGCCCAAAATTATCTTCACGTGAAAGGCCTGCAAAGAGTTCAGTACCGGAAATCATTTTCTGAACCATTACATTTCTACAACCGGGGAAATTTAACAATTTTCTGAATGTTTCCCTGGCTATCATTTCATCTTTTATGTTCAGGGCCACCCCGCCGGCATCGCTTTTGTGAAGCAAACCACAAGCTTTCAAAACAACCGGAAATCCAGTTTCTTTGACTGCTTCCATAAGTTCCTCTTCATTTTGAACATACATAGACTTTACAATCGGTATACCGGTTGCTTCCAGCAAGGCATCAACTTCCTGCTCCTCGAGGAACCCATCCGGTGAATTACTGATAATCTGCCTGATTTTTTCGGTGTCAATTTCAATTGCCGGTGCAGGAGTGGTTTCGGGAGAAGGTCTGTTGATTACCGCTGCAAGGGCAGTACCAAAGATTGCCTCATCGGAAAAATAAATATTGCCATGTGAAACGAATTCATCAATCTCTTTTCTTGCATTGATTCCGGACGGGAGTATAGGATAAATTGGTTTGGTACACGATCTTATTTTTCTGTGAAGAACATCATATACTTTATCCACAGGTGTAAGGCCTGGGCTGCCGAAAATGACAGCCATTGCGTCAATGTCAGAAAACTTTTTATCACAGGCATCAATTATCATTTCAAGTTGTTGGGCTGTACCAGTAGCAAGAAAATCAATAGGATTCCGCACGGATGAACCCGGGTACAGGTTTTTTTTAAGTTCTTCTGCTTCAGGCCCCTCAATTGAAGGAATCCTGAGTCCTGCCTTTGAAAGGATATCGGTTAGTATAACGGCCGGACCTCCTGCATGAGTTATTATACCAATTCTCCTTCCTCCGGGAATTTTATTCATCAGGACCGAAGCTACCGCAACCAGTTCATAACGAGTATGGCATCTGATTATTCCTGCTTTTCTGAAGAGGGCGTCATAAGCAATATCCGAACCTGCCATAGCTCCAGTATGAGATGATGCCGCCCGGCTCCCTTCCTCAGAAGAACCGGCTTTAATGGCAGCAATATAACAGCCTTTCTCAACAAGAGACTTTGAATGCTTCAGCAGTTTGAGAGGATTGCGTATGCTCTCTATATAAAGAAGTTTCACTTTTGAACTTTTTCCCTCTTCGAAGGATATATCGAGATATTCAAGAATGTCTTCGATTCCAGTCTGAACGCTGTTACCAACCGAGTAAACCGAAGAGAAAGGAAGTCCGTGAGGGAGGGCTGCTTCCATGATAAAAACAGCTGTTGCTCCTGAACCCGATATAAGATCAACCCCGTTCTCGCTGAGCACTGGAACGGGAGTGGTAAAAACACCGCTATAATTCTTATTAAGCAGACCAATACAGTTAGGCCCAATAAGTGTACCACCTGCTGAGTTCACAATCTCAGTAATCCTTTCTTCAAGTAGTTTTCCTTCTTCACTCTCTTCCCCAAAGCCAGCAGAAAGAATAATAAAAGCTTTTACATTCTTTTTTAATGCAAGTGTCTCAACTACAGATAAACATAGCTTTGCCGGAATAGCCAGTATAGCCAGATCACATTCAGGCATAAGAGATGCATCGCTGTACGATACCACACCCTGTATCATCCCTCCCCCTGGATTTACAACATAAAGCTTCCCTTTAAAACGGCCATCAAGCAGGTTTTTCAAAACCTTGCCTCCCGGCTTTGTAATATCTTCTGATCCTCCAATTACAGCAATGCTATCAGGATTAATCAGCCTGTCATTTATCATTCTTGTTGAATTAAATAATAATAATTCCGGTTTCTATTTCAGAAAATCCAGCAAATTTATCGATACAGAGTTCCGTTCTTTTTAAATAATGAGACATAAGGCAGATTAATTAACAAGTCTGTTGAAATCTCATCGCCAAGATAAAATATTAAAACAAATAAAAAAATTACAAAAATCCTGAAGCTAATATGAAATCCTTATATCTCCCGCACCAATCATTTAAATTGCAGCCAATTATCTCAACTATAGCAGATTATTTCCACTTTGTTTCAATTATTAAGGATTATTTTAAAAAATAATTTAACTGTTTGACTTATTCCGGGATTCTTTTCAGAAGATTAGCTCATTTATTTCTTCGAATGCTCTGTTAAGGATTTTTTTAAGTGATTTATTTTCCTTTAAACAAGATTCATCTGCGATTCTTTTATGGAACAATATTCTGATTTTCTGATGTTCAATATTTTTCTTTTCCCCGAATGGATGTAAAAGTATACGGATTTTTAGGTCATTATCACATGTAATCAGCAACATTCCTCTGGTTGTAATATCTTTACATATTGCACTTATTGCGTATATTCCGCAAGGAGGGAGAAGTTTGTCCTCCTCGTGATGTGAATTAACTTCGAGAAATGAGAAGCCTGTATGATTTAACGCATCAGTCGAAGTTACTTCCGAAATTATCATAAAGTAGTCGTCGAGATAAGCATTAGCGCGCTGAATATATCCTTCTGAGAGTGCATTTCGAATGCGAGTTGAGCTTACTGTCTCATGTTGAATCTCTTTTTCAGGTATCTCTTCGGCATCAAATCCATATTTTTTGGCCAGCCCTAGCAGATAATTAAAGTCACCTTTTTTACGCCAGCCAAAATGGTGGTTAAATCCAACCACAACCACTCTTGCTCCGATAATTCCTTTCAGATAATCTTTTACAAACTGTTCACTGGTTGTTTTTGCAAATTCCGTGGTGAACCCGGCAACAATAACATTATCAACTCCAGCTTTTTCAAGCAGATAGAGTTTTTCTTCAAGGGTTGTAATCAGCCGGAGGTTTTTCCCTTCGGTATCGGGGTAGAGTATTTTGCGTGGATGGGGATGGAAAGTTATGAGCACTGTTTCGCCTTTATACTGTTCGGCAAGTTTTTTAAGTCGGTTAATGATAGCTTTATGTCCTATATGAACTCCGTCGAATGATCCTGTTGTAACAACAGGATTAATGAAATTACCGGCTTCGCTGAAACCTTTGAAGACTCTCATTTTCCACTGCCTGTTATTTCAGGCTTTCCTTAACAAAATATGCCACTTTCTCAATTGAGGTTATCATGTCATATTCCTCAAGATAAATACCCTGGGAAACTTTTAGCGGTACAGTGGTAAAATTAAGGATTCCTTTTATGCCGTATTGCACAATTTCATCGCACGCATTTCTCGCAGCATCTGGAGGAACAGTAAGTATTGCTATGGTGATATTCATTTCCTTAATAACTTTTTCCATTTCAGCGGCATCGAAACACTTGACCCCTGAGATAACCTTATTAGTTTTCAGCGGGTCGGTATCGAAAGAGGCAACCAGATTCAGTTTTGAACGTTTTCCTCTAAAGTACGAAGCCACTGCTCTTCCGAGGTTGCCCATTCCAATTATTGCGACGTTGAGACCTTTTTCATAATCAATTATTTTACCAATAGTCTCAATCAGTTCTCTTATGTCATAACCTTTCCTCAAGCCGCTTGAATATCCAATTAGCATAAGATCGCGTCTAACCTGAACAGCCGTTACATGAAGCAGGGCTGCAAGTTCATAGGAATAGATATAGAGTTTCTTTAAAGCAAGCTGGCTTAGCAAAACGCGCCTGTATTCGCTTAGCCGCTCGACAGTTTTGCCTGGTAACTTTTTGTACAGCATAAACATATATATTACTTCATTTGGGTAAACGCACCGTAAATATACTACCTTTTCCTTGGGTGCTCTCAACATTTATCGTTCCTTTATAAAGGTCAACCACTTTTTTAACTATTGATAATCCGAGGCCACTGCCTGTAATATCTTTTGTCTCTTCCCTTTTTATTCTGACAAACTCGGTAAAAAGATTCTCCATATCCTCGGGTCTTATACCAATTCCTGTATCACAAAACATTACGACAGCTTCACTGTCGGTAGCATCAACAATAATTTCCACCTTGCCTCCCCTGACATTATATTTAACAGCATTGGAAACAAGATTATTGAAAATAATGGATATGTCGTCGGGGTCGGCCATTATGGTTACATCTTTCTTTTTTACCAGATTGATCTGTACTTCCATCTGTATTGCATAAGGTTGAACAGTAGCAATTGAGTTGAGTGCAGCATCTCCAAGGTTTACAGGCTGAACCTTTTCCTCTCTTTTTTCAAGCCTTATCTTTGTAAAATCGAGAAGGTTCTTAATCAGGTTTCTCATACTGCTTATTCGATGGAGAGATCTGTCAATAGGAATACTGTAATCATCAATTTTCTCTCCGAGCTGTTTTTCCTGCATCATTCTCAGATAGCCTTCAATTGCGTTAAGCGGAGCTTTCAGTTCGTGTGAAAGAACCGACAGAAACTGGTATCTGATCTTTTTCCCTTCCTCATTCAGTTTATGGGTTATTCTTTTCAAATAGAGTTGTTTCGTCAGATTCTCTATACTGGATTTCAGTTCCTGCGGAGTAAATGGCTTCGGGATGAAATCAGTAGCACCATTGCTTGTAGCCTTTATGGCAACATCAAGAGAAGCGTAAGAAGTTATCATGGCTACCATTATATCGTAATTTTTCCTGTGGAGGTATTCGAGTACTTCTGTGCCCTGCATTCCCGGCAACTTATTGTCAAGAAGTATGATATCAGGCCTATTGTCTTCAATAATCCTGATGCCCTCCTCTCCGGTTGAAGCCTCCAGAACCTCAAATATATAATCTTCATCCATAAAAGGATATGTCACTCTGAAGTTTCTCAGAATCCTTGAAATCCCTGATCTGATACCGGGTTCGTCATCAACAACAAGAATTTTAAGTATAGCCATGTCAGATTTTTAAAAGTTTCATTATTTCTCTGTCGATTTGTTCTGGTCTTACTCCCTTTTCAATATATGAGTCAGCCTTAATCCATTCCCTGTCGTGACGGGTATCAAGGCCAAAAGTAATACCGGTTTCTCTTGCAACTGCTGTTACAATAATAACAGGAACATTCGGATATTTCTTCTTCAGTTTATAGCAAAGAATAAATCCGCTATCGTCATTCTCCATCATCAAATCGAGTACTGCGATATCGGGTTTATGAGCTTTCAGATATGCTTCTGCCTCTTTCTGACTGGTTACTCCATCCACCTTGTAACCAGCCTTTTTCAAGGCCATAACAATCTGGAACAGATAATCCGGGTCATCATCAGCTATAAGAACCGTATAATTACTCTTATTCATTTATTACCTGTTTAATCTATTTTCTTATTATTCTTTTTTCCTCGGCAGTACTATTTTAAAACTGGTACCTGTGGAACCTTTTGCAGGGTCATCATTCGACTCAAGGGTTATCTGACCTTTATGCATTTTTACTATCCCGTATGCAGTTGCAAGGCCAAGTCCTGTTCCATGTCCTATTCCTTTGGTAGTAAAGAAAGGCTCAAAGATTTTCGACCTGAACTCTTCCTTAATTCCGGTTCCGGTATCACTAACTGTAATTGATATATCAACCGGTGAATCCTCCAGTCTGATTTTTATTTCTCCCCCGTCTGGCATTGCATCAATTGCATTTTTGACAAGGTTGGAAAGTACCTGTGTCATCTGTTCAGGATCGAGCATGGCCTGCGGAATTGCCATAGTATTCTCGATTTTAACATTGATGTTATCGGGAACAATCAAACTGCCAAGGCTATGGTCAACCAGTTCTCTGACATTTACTTCCTGATGGTTTATCTGGTTTTTGCGTGCAAAATTAAGTAAGCCACTCACTATTTTTTTACATCTTGCGGCCTGTTCGGCAATAAGCCTTAGGTCTTCCCTTACGGGATCATCAGGTGCACATTCTTCGAGCAATATATTGCTGTACATAATTACTACTCCAAGGGGGTTATTCAACTCGTGGGCAATACCTGCCGATAGCTGTCCCATATGAGCCAGTTTTTCGGATTGTTTAAGAGCCTGACGCATTGAAAATAGTTTTTCATTTGAGAGTTCAAGTTCTCTTACCGACTTATGCAGTTTTTCGATTGTATAGGGCAAGCACATTTCTGATTCTGCAAGTCCTTTCTTTATAGCGATGGCATGTTCGACACAGGTTTCGTAACCGCATGCACCACAGTTAAGATGGTCTTTTTCGGTGGTTTTGCCCATTGAAGCCAAAATATCACTTATGTCATCCTGTGCATCAAAAAGGATAACCCTGTGGTCTTCGGGTGTAAACCTTGCAGAAAGATTGATAGAAGAATATGTTGCAATATTTCTCTGCCATTCTTCTTTATCAAGGTTTTTCATTTTTTGTCTGGCATAATTGCTAACCAGAGCTCTCCGGTTATATTGTTTCCCGTTTTTTGAGAGTCCGGGGCCCATAATACAACCTTCACAGCAAAGGAGCTCAATATTGGAATTCTGGAGGAGTCCGGCTTCAAGTTCCTTGAGTGCGTTCTGGAAATCGGTTCTTCCTTCTGCGGCAATAATGCTTCCGTCAATAGCATCATCATCGATATTTGCAGTCTGAAGTAATCCGCGGGTAACCGGGAAAATTGCTCCTCTGCCTCCTACAGGAGGGTCAAAACCCGAAAGTGTTACACTGTCGTGGCTGATACCTTTGGAACGGAATAACGCCCGGAGTTCAATAAAAGTAATTGCCTCATCTATTTCGCTGCTTTCTGCTTTTTTTGCAATGCAGGGACCAATAAAAACAGTTTTGAGGTCATTCCCGTATTTCTTTCTGATCACCCTTGAGGTTGCCACCATAGGTGAAACTAAAGGAGCAAGCCTGTCGACAAGATCGGGATGATAAAATCTTACATAGTTTACAATTGATGGACAATCAGAGGTTATATAATATTTTCCCTGTTCATCTATAAGATTTTTAAAGCGATTTGCTACCAGGTCGGCACCAAAAGAGACCTCCGCTACAATACTAAAGCCCAGTGCACGTATCATGCCAACAAGTTGCCTGTAGTCTTCTATCTCTGAAAACTCTGCCGGAAAACTTGGAGCAACAAGTGCAGCAACCCTGTTTCCTCCAGCAAGCAAAGTCTCAACTCTGTCGGTGGTTTCAAGAAAAACTTTCGCACCCTGACTGCAGACTTTTGTACAATTTCCGCATGCAATGCATCTTTCAGCAATAACCTCAGCCTGTCCTCCAACAATCCTGATAGCTTTTGCAGGGCACTCCCTCACACATGTATAGCACGTCCGACAAAGCTCTTTTATGGTATAAACCAGCATATCTTCTTAATTATCAAAGAAGCACATCTCTTTCAGAGAAATGGGTAAAAAATATCTTCTTATCTATTAATGACGAATTTGTCGCAATAGTTTTATCATAAAAATATTTAATAACAGGTGATTCATCAGGGGTTTTGATTGTCGATAATTCTTCGGAAGCTGTAATTTGTTTGATTCTGTTTCTTAGTTCATCTTTTGTCCGGCATGAAGGCAGTCCCCCGCCGTTAAGGCAACCTCCCGGGCAAACCATTACCTCAACAAGATCATATTTTTTACCCTGTTCAACTGATTGCCTTAGTTTTTCAAGCCCCGTCAAACCATCAATTACCGCTACCGACAGGGTATGGCCGTTAACACTGAACAATGCATCCCTGAATGATCCTCCTGCAAGAATAGATTTAAACTCTTTTCTTCCAGGATCTTTTCCGGTAAGCATTACCATAACATTTCTAACCACTGCCTCAGTAAGACCTCCTGTAATTTCAGAGTAGGCAGCCATTGCACTTCTGTGAGCAAATGGCTCATCGGCCAGTTCTCCTTCAGTACTGTTAATATCAAGTCCATAAAGTTTAATAAGTTTAGCCAGTTCTCTTACCGTTATTACTGCATCTACATCATAAATGCCCTTTGTCATCATTCCATCTCTCTTTGCTTCAAACTTCATGGCAGTACATGGGGAGACCGAGACTGAAAATATCTGTCCGGGTTTTAGCTTAAGGCTACCTGAAATTACAGTTTTAATGAGTGATCCCGTGATGTTCTGAGGAGGTTTTAGAGTTGAAAGAAATTTCAATTCCCCATGCATTGCCTGCTCGGCATATTTAACCCATGCGGCACAAGCTGAGATATAAAGAGGACCGTCTGATTTTTCTACAATACGATGTGCAACTTCAGTGGCAAGTTCTTTAATTAGAATATCTGTTCCAGCGCCAGTAAGATAAATCTTACTGAATCCCATTTTTCGTAGAATTCCGTTCAGGATACGATCAATATCTTTTGAAGGTTTGATTCCAAGTTCTTCAGCAATTGCAAGAGGTACCACAGGTGAATACTGGATAACCTTGTAATAATCAGGATTATTCAGAAAATCATATACTTCTGTTATACTTTGTTTTTCATGTAGAGCGCCTGTAGGGCAAACATTAACGCATTGTCCACAATTGATACAACTCGTAAAGTTAAAATCGAGGCCCATTGAGGTGCCAATTTGAGTTTTCTGGGCTCTGTTGACGAAATCAATTGCCGTAACTGTAACTATCTCTTCACATACCCTGACACATCGGCCGCAAAGAACACATTTCGAATGCTCTCTGACAATTGAGAAACCCGACTGGTCGAGTCGGGGCGTTGCTTTCTTCCCCTTTATCCTTCTTTCTTTTATATTGAGTTCTGCGGCAAGGTTCTGAAGTTCGCAGTTTAGATTTTTGACACAGTAAAGGCATTCATCAGGATGTTTCGAAAGAAGCAGTTCTATAATGGTTTTTCTGGCATTAATTACTCTCGGTGAATGAGTTCTGATGTTCATCCATTCTTCCACCGGCTCTGAACAGGAAGTTACGAGTCTTTCGCGTCCTTCAACCTCCACAACACATAATCTGCATGCCCCTGTAGAAGTAAACTCTTTCATCCTGCATAGTGTAGGCACACTGATACCGTTTCTGTTAAGCGCCGATAGAATAGTTTCGCCTTTCTCGGCTAATATCTTTTTATTGTTTACTGTAATTGTGAACAACATAAATCATCATTTTACAATGATAGCTGAGAACTTACATACTTCATAGCAGATTCCACAACCGGTACATTTTTCAGCCACAATAAAGAAAGGCTGGAGACGGGTACCGTAAATAGCATTCTCTGGGCATTTTACGGCACATGCTGTACATCCTGTGCATTTATCTACATCCACTGTAAAAGTACGCAGGCCCCTGCATTGGTTTGCCCTGCATTTTCTCTCAAAAATATGTTCTTCAAATTCATCGCGGAACTTTTTAAGGGCACTGATAAAGGGATTTGCAGCTGTTTGCCCCAGTCCGCACAGAGATGTATCGTGCATTACCGTGGCAATAGACTCGAGTTGCATCACTCCCTTAAAGCGTTCCAGGGTAGAAAGAGAATCTTCCCCTTCGGGCTTTTTGATTACGTTTTCAAGAATTTCGAACATTCTCGCAGTTCCTTCTCTGCAGGGAATACATTTCCCGCAACTCTCCTTGCGTAAAAAGTCCATATAATACCTTACCATGTCCACTATACAAACTGAACTGTCAATGACAACAAAACCGCCGGCACCCATTCCCATTTCGGCTTCTGCCATTGCTTCAAAATCAACTTTTACATCAAGCATTGACTCGTCAATGAAAAAGCCCGATGGGCCGCCAAGTTCCACTGCCTTGAAAGTACCACCATCTTTAATTCCATCTACAATCTCATCAAGTATATATCTTATACTTTTCCCCATTTCCACTTCTACCACACCTGTAAACCTCCCTTTTCCAGATATAGAAAACACTTTTGTGCCCGGACTTTTTTCTGTACCAGTCTCACGGTACCAGTCGGGGCCGTTCTGCATGATGAGTGGTACATTCATCAGTGTTTCCACATTGTTTATTACCGTAGGTTTACCAGCGAGTCCAGAGTTTGAAGGATAAGGAGGTTTAGGCCTTGGCATACCTCTTTTCCCTTCCAGTGAAGCAATAAGTGCTGTTTCCTCTCCACAAACAAATGCACCAGGTTCTGTACGAATTAAAATATCAAGGTTGAAACCGCTGGAGAAGATGTTATGTCCGAGTAAGCCGTAATCCCTTGCCTGGTTTACAGCCAATTCTATTCTTTTACGAGTCAACTCTGACCCCGACCGGAGATATATTATAGCCGTAGTTGCATCGATGGCATAGGAAGCAATTGCAACACCCTCAAGCAACCTGTGAGGATCACTCTCCATGATTGTTATATTTGCAAACGATCCCGGGTCACTTTCCCTTGCATTGCAAATGAGGTACCTTGATGAAGCATTTGTATAGAGTGCGCTTTTCCATTTGAGCCCTGTATTGTAACCTCCGCCGCTCCTTCCTCTCAAACCGCTTCGTTCAATAATATCACATACTTCACCATGTGTGTAATTACGGATTGTTTTAATAAAAGTGCGATAGCCTCCCCGGGCAATATATTCCTCAATGCTTTCAGGATCATAACAACCACAATTACCAAGAATAAGGCGTTTCTGGCGCGCAAAAAAAGGTACCTCATTCATAAACGGTACTCCGTGCCATATACCATAATCCTTACTACCCGATTGCCCTAAAAGATCATCTTCAGGGATATCATTATGTAAAACTCCGTTCAGCAGCGGTTCTACCTTCTCCTCTGTAATGTTCCTGAAAAAGAGTTTATTTTTCCCTGGAAGCTGAATACAAATCAAGGGTTCATAATTAAGCGGTCCAATACAGCCTGTTTTTACTACCTCAGCCCCAGAATAATTGTCTTTCAGATAAGAAAATGCAGCATTATAAGTATACCCTCCACCGGCAATAAGGGATGCAGTTCCAGATGAAACATATATTACAGGTTCATCAATCTTTTCCCTTCGTATTGCTTGCAATACCCGTTCCGTCGCCTCAGGAAGTACTTCATGACCTTGAAGCAGGACTCTCTCAGTAAGGAATTTTTTTATATTCTGTATTTTATCCTTCATGGAGCCTGCAGTTGTTTTTTAATAGAATCAATAAGATCAGTCAACCGTTCAGGTTTGACATTCAGATAATATTCTCCGTTAACAATAAGGATAGGGCCGTTTGAACAACCTCCCAAACAGTTGGAAACTTCGTAGCTAAAAATGCCGTCGCTTGTTGTTTCCCCTGGTTCAATACCAAGCTCATCCTTTAATCTGTTAAGCAGTAACTTTGACCCGTTAATGTAACAGGAGGTGCCGTTGCATATAACCAGATGGAATTTACCTCGTGGATTAAACCGAAAATTATCATAGAAGGTAGCAACGCCATATACTTTTGTGGAGCTTATCCCCGCAGCTTTCGCAACTCTGATAATAGCCTCCTTTGAAAGGAATCCTTCCGCTTCCTGTATCTCCTGCAGAATGGGAATCAAATCCTCTCTCCTTACTTTCCTGTACCTGGATATTATATTCTCTGCTATTTTCTCCGTCTTCTTCATTGGAAAAAATTAAACAAATATATAATAATTGTTAATAAAAAAACAGTGTTATTTTATTAACAATAATATTATTTTTCAGATATTTATTTCTTGAAATTATATAATTTTATTTTTCAAATATTTACAAAAAATCGTTATTTATTTTTCTATAAAAACAATACCTTCTAAAATTTGTCAAGGCATTTATTCATGATTAAAAACATTAAATGTTTTATCAAAAAATTACCGGACCATTAAAATAATTATTAACTTTGATTTCCTGCTGTTTAAAAATAAACATTTATGCCTGAAAACAGGGTTGAGATTAAAATTTGTCTTGGAAGCAGTTGTTTTTCGCGCGGAAACAGGGAACTTCTGAATGTCATAAAGGAATATCTCAAGAAGAATCATATTGATGACAAGGTTGTTTTCAGGGGAGCGAGGTGCATCGGGCATTGCAGTGAAGGGCCAAATATTGTTATGAACGGTAAGCTTATTTCCGGTATTACTGCCAGTGAAGCTGAAGAGATTCTAGACAGAGAACTCATAAATATCAGATGAAAGGAATCTAAATGAATAATTCAAAACCTTTAATTTATATAAATGATGATAAATGCCGGAATTCTTATGCCTGCATAAGGGTATGTCCGGTAAATGCTATTGAAGTAAAACCAAATAAAAGTCATCCTTCCATACTTTCTGATAAGTGTATTGGGTGTGGCCTTTGTTATATTGCATGTTCAGCAGGGGCGATAGAGTTTCGCGATTCCCGGCAGCAGGTCAGGGAGTTGCTTGCATCACCGCGTAAGACTGCAGCTCTTGTTGCACCGAGTATTGCCTCGGAGTTTGATGATATTACCGACTACAGGAAATTTGTTGCCATGATCCGTGAACTCGGGTTCGACTATGTTCATGAAGATTCCTTTGGAGTTGACCTTGTGGCAAGAAAATATGCAGAGCTTTTTGAACAGGCAAAAGGTAAATACTATATTACTGCAAATTGTCCGGTTATTGTAAAGCTTATCGAAAAGTATTACCCTGCTCTGGTACCCAATCTTGCCCCGCTGGTATCGCCCATGGCAGCTACGGCAATGGTGGTTAAAGATCTTTACGGTCCTGATGTCGCAACTGTATTTATCGGACCCTGTATTGAAGCAAAAGATGAAAAAGACCTTTACAGGTCAGGCACTTTGATTGATCATGTACTTACCTTCATCGAACTTCGTAAGATGTTCGAAGAGGCCGGAATACAGGAAAGATTAGTTAAAATGTCGGATTTTGATCCGCCCTATGGTCATTGGGGAGCACTTTATCCGCTGCCGCCAGGCATTATTCAGGCTGCAGGTATAAGGAGAGATGTTGTAACAAGCAGCATTATCACTGCGTCGGGTAAAGAAGAAATACTCGAAGCAATTGCCGATTTTGACCGTTACATTGATTTCATCCTGCATCATTTCAACCTCTTTTTCTGTCACGGTTGCCTGCTCGGTCCGGGAATGGAAAACCACTCAGAACGTTTCAGGCGAAGAGCTCTTGTAAGAAAGTATGCCAGGAAAAGAGTGGACTTACTTGACAAAAAGAGATGGGAAGAGGATATGAGACGCTGGTCGAAACTAGACCTTTCAAGATCATTCAAACCTGACGATCAGCGTGTGCCTGATCCTCCGGAAGAGGTTATTCAGGAGGTGCTCAGTATTATCACCCGGGGCGATAAAAACCAATCTATTAACTGTGGTATCTGTGGATACAAATCGTGCCGTGACTTTGCAATAACTGTTGCAAAGGGACTGGCAATACCTGAGATGTGTCACACCTATAATATTCGCAATAAACAGGAATATATTGAAACCCTCCGACAGACAAACCGAAAGCTTGCCGAAACGAAAAAGGCTCTTAAAATATCGGAAGAGACTGCAAGAAAAGAAAAAGAGGCTGCACAGAATGCTTCTAGCATGCTTCACAGCATGCTTGAAAAACTTCCTACAGGTGTGGTAATGGTTGACAGTAACCTCAAAATAGTCCACTCAAATATGAGTTTTATAAACATCGTTGGTGAAGATGCCAGGGTAATTTCTGAAATAATACCAGGCCTTGCCGGAGCCGACCTCAAAACCCTTCTCCCCTTTAATATTTACAATATGTTTAATTATGTACTGCAGGAAGATCAGCCTGTTCTAAACAAGGATGTAAAATACGACGACAGAATGCTTAATATCTCAATATTTCCAATCAATAAAAACAAAATCTGCGGAGCTATAATACGCGATCTTTATTCCCCGGAGATTCACAGCGAGGAGGTTACTGCACGTATTTCAGAGGTGATTGAGAAAAACCTGGAGATGGTTCAGAAAATCGGATTCCTTCTGGGTGAAGGCGCCGCAGAAACCGAACAAATGCTGAACTCAATCATTGAATCATACAAAAAAATCAACGAGGCTTTAGATAAAAAAAGCCGGTAGTGAAGTATGGGAAGAGACTTCTTTATAGAAATTAATAGTCAGCAAAGGAATCGTGACGGTGAAAGGATATGCGGTGATGTTTTCTTTTACCGGTACATTAAGGAAGAGGACAGAGTCATAGCAGTGCTGTCGGATGGCATGGGACATGGCGTCAAGGCAAACATGCTGGCTACACTTGCCTCAACAATGGCACTTAACTTCACCAGAGAGCATAAAGACTTTGATAAAATCGCCGAAATAATAATGAACACTCTTCCGGTATGTAGCCAGCGTAAAATAAGTTACGCTACCTTTACAATAATTGACATCGAAAGTACCGGTAATATATCTGTTCTTGAGTATGACAATCCTCCTGTGATTATAATGCAGGGGAATAATTACCTCGAAATAGAACCAGTTTTTATAAAACTGGAAAAAGGGAAACATGCAGGAAAAACATTAAAAAAGTATTCGATAACACCTAAAAAAGAGGATCGTATTATTATCTGTTCCGACGGAGTTACCCAGAGCGGTATGGGAAGTGACGATTATCCTTTTGGATGGGAAAGAGAAAACCTGGTCAGTTATATTTCGGGGCTAATAAAGGGTGACAAATCTGTTTCTGCCGATACACTTGCAGGAAAGATTGTTACAATGGCTCATAAAAACGATGGATACAGGGCACAGGATGACATTAGTTGTGCAGTGATTTATTTCCGTGAACCGAGAAAGCTTCTTCTTTGCACCGGGCCTCCATATGAAAAGGAGAAGGACTCAGTTCTGGCACAGAAAGTGTCAGAGTTTAAAGGGAGAGTGATAATAAGCGGAGGTACAACCGCCGATATAATTGCTAGAGAACTTAACCTGGAGATTACTGATAATCTTGTTTTTGAAGACCCTGAGCTTCCTCCTGAAAGTTTCATCAGGGGTATCGACCTGGTTACAGAAGGAATACTAACACTTCAGAAAGTTAATGAGATACTTAAGACCTACAATAACAGTACCAGACCCGGGAAGGGACCTGCTGATAAAATTGTCAAAATGTTTATGGAAAGTGACGAAATTCACTTCATTATTGGAACCAGGATAAACATTGCACATCAGGATCCCAGCCTGCCGGTAGATCTGGAGATAAGAAGAACCGTGGTAAAAAGAATTGCTCGCCTGCTTGAGGAGAAATGGCTTAAGAAGATAACTTATGAATATATCTGAGCACCTTGCCGAAGAGTACTGGTTGAATTTCGGGATATGTCAACCGACCAGGCAGATCGTGAAAGAAATTTATTTCCTCCACCTCCTCAACATCGCTTAAAGCACCAATCTTCTCTACTTCCGCAAAAAACAACCGGCCATATTGCATATTTCCATTACTCTCGACTGAATAAGTTGCAAGACAGACTATCTCAAAAACTTCAGCACCCGTTTCCTCCGCCAGTTCACGCACAGCAGCCTTATCGGGCGTTTCATCTTTCTCAATATGCCCGGCCGGCATCTCCCACCCCTCCCTGCCCCTGTGCCTTACGAAAATCCATTTCCCGTAATAACGCGCCGCAATAAGAGAATAAGTCAGACCCGAAACCGGCATATAATCTGGATCATAAAATGTAATCTTTAATTCAGGTAAATTCATATATTTAAATCACTATTCAAAAAATAAACCTCAAAATTCCGGTTTATGCAGTAAAAATAAATAATTTTGTTTCGAAATTTCGACAGTAATGCTATTGATTCTCCTGCTCATAACCGAATTCTTAAGCTGGGTAATAATCAGAACTCATTTTAAAGGACGATCAAGAACACGATATTACTTTTCAACAATTTTCAATGCAACCCTGAGCATCTTTCTCTGGATGACGTACATTACAACATCATCGTGGAAAGGCGAGCTTGATGAACCACAGCATATAAGTCTAATGATGAGCCTGAACGGAGCAATAGCGGCAATAGTGGTTCCACGTATTATCCTGTCATTAATGCACTTCACCGGGATAATTATCAACCGAAATAAAGAGCAAAAATATCATCCGGCCATTACCAGTGCAGGCTTTATTATCTGGATTATAATTTTTCTAATAGTCATTAACGGTATTTTTATAGGGAGATTCAATGTAAAAACCGAAGTGATTTCAATTGAAAAGGAAGGCCTGCATCCAGGGCTGAACGGATTGACAATAGTTTTTATTTCTGATCTCCATCTCGCAGGGTTTTACGGACATGAAAAGTTTCTCAGAAAGCAGATGGAGGTTATAAACAGTTATTCGCCGGATCTGGTTATTAATGGAGGTGATTTTGTGAGTTACGGCTGGCGTGAATTCGGAGGGTTCGATACTATCCTTGCGGTAGCTGAGGGAAAGTCAGGTAACTTTGCAGTTTTCGGCAATCATGATATGGGCACGTATTATCCCGACCTGGACTATGCAGGAAGGGAGATTCACCTGATGAAGATGAGAGAGCTTATCCGAAAATCAGGTTATGTCCTGCTAGCTGATGAGAACATCAGAATTAATATTAATGGAGCTACGTTGAGTATTGCAGGTATCACAACAAATGGTCGGCACGGTCACATAAAATATGGCGACCTTTCGAGAACATTAAGAGGAACGGATGATGCCGATTTCAGGATACTGATTTCACACGATCCCAATTACTGGGAAAAGGAAATTGCAGGTAAGCATGATATTGAATTGACATTATCCGGTCATACACATGGCATGCAGGTGGGCATATATACAAAATGGTTCAGATGGAGCCCTTCGAAATATTTTTATCCTATGTGGAATGGGCTTTACGAGCACGATAATAATAAGCTATATGTTAACCGGGGACTTGGCTGCCTTGGCGTTCCGTTCCGAATTTTTATGCCGCCTGAAATAACTGTAATAAAGCTGACAGGCCAATGATGCGACCC
>DYKN01000017.1:28438-60367 GCA_020722575.1 Rikenella microfusus
CTAACCTGAAAAACCTTTTTTTATTTGACAATTTTAGCTAACCAAATATTCCATATTTTTTTTAATTTAGTTTTTTTAACACACATTAAATGTCAATGCTTGAATACCGGATTGTCAGGACGCATCGTCGTACAATAGGAATAATAATCAGTCCGACTCATGGTGTAACCGTTAGAGCTCCGCTGAGAGCCTCAGATAAAGAGATACAGCAATTTGTAAAAATCAAAACTCAATGGATTAAAAAACATTTAGAATCATTTACAAAAAAGACCTGTCTGAATAAAAACAGTCTTAAAGAGGGTGATAAAATACTTTTCAGGGGGCAGGAATATACTGTTTCACTGATTCCATCAACGATAAACCAGGTTGAATTACATGACAATATTATTGGAATCAAAACTTCAAGACCAGACGATCAAAAGGCAATTCTGAGAGTGCTTGAACGCTGGTACAAAATTAATGCTGAAATACATCTCCGAAAATTATTCGGGATGATAATTCTTAAACATAGCAACAGGAATTTTAATCTCAAAGAACTCCATATCCGCAAAATGAAAAGAAAATGGGGAAGTTGTTCCTCCAGCGGCAGAATTACAATTAACAGGGAACTGATAAAACTCGACGACACACTGGCTGAGTATGTCATAACTCATGAAATCTGTCACCTTTTTAAACCCAACCACAGCAAAGAGTTTTATCAATTACTTGGAGAACTGGAACCAAACTGGCGGGAACTGATAAAAAAGCTGAGCCAGTATTATAATTAAAAACCTGTAAAATATTTCAGATTTTTATACCAAGAACGGTTATATCATCAACCTGTTCGAGGTTACCTTTCCATGTAAGGTATTCCTTTTCAATAAGTTCTTTTTGATCTTTTAATGGAAGGTTATGAATTGTTGTCAATAGTTTTCTAAAAACTGATTTTTTGTATTTTTTCCCTTCAGGTCCCCCGAACTGGTCAGTTATACCATCAGAAAACAAATAAACAATGTCCCCCTGTTTTACATCTATTATCTGATTCGTGAATGGCGACTCAGTACCGATATATATTCCAATTGGCATTTTGTCGGCTTTATACTCTCGAAGTACTCCATCACTAATAATAATCAAAGAATTATAAGCTCCGGAATATTGAAGTTTTTTCTTTTTCCTGTCAAGAATACAGAATGAAATATCCATTCCGTCTGTAGCTTCCCCCATTTTCCCCGTCTGATGTAGCGAATCTATTATTTTGTTACGGAGGATATTCAGCAATGTATTTGATTGAAGACCTTTATTATTGGTTATTATTTCATTCAGCATTGAAATTCCAAGAGCACTCATAAAGGCTCCCGGCACTCCATGACCTGTACAATCGGCCACTGTAAAATATATATTGTTTTCATCCTCTGCAATCCAGTAAAAATCTCCGCTGACAATATTTCTCGGTTTGTAAATCAATAAATAATCGGAAAACCATTTTCTGAACTGATCTTCTGACGGCAGCAAAGCTGCTTGAATTTTCCCCGCATACTCTATACTCGAAGTTATTTCTTCTTTCTGTGCTTCTAACTCCGCTGTTCTTTCCTTTACTTTTTCTTCAAGAATTCGTTTTTCAGCCTGCAACCGTCTTTCTCTGAACTTGATCAAAGCAATTATTAATATCAGGCCTGCCAGAACTATAAGTATATAAAAAGGTATTGTTCTTGTAAAAGGAGTCTTAATTGTAAAATTGATTTTTTCAGGTTCGCTGATGTTACCCCAGAGATCTTTCGCGCGTACCAGAAGAGTGTACTTACCGGGCTGAAGCATAAGATTAATTGTTGAAGCCTGTGACCATTTTGACCATTCATCCATCACCTTTTCAACAATATACTGATACCTGATAGAATTTTGCTTTACATATGAAGGTGACACAAGTTCAAAGTAAACATTGTTTTCCCTGCTTCCAAATTCAATATCTGACAGCTGATAAAAAGCGCCTCGTTCATTCATAACACTTTTAACAAATAAGTGAAAATCGGGATTGAATGATTTTATCATTTTGTATTGCAGAAGATATACACGATTATCCCCTGTCACCACCCACAAATTATCCTGGCCTGCATATATAGAGATAATATTGTCAAATACTTTAAGAAGTGACCTTCCTGCACCTGATATATTCAGACTGCTGTTCAGGCATATCCATTCATCACCTGTATAAATCCACGGAAAGCCGCTTTGCGTAAGAACAAATTTTTTGTTGCTCTCGCTCAAGCTACTCCTTATAAAATACTTTTCAAATTTATTTCGCTGGGGATTAAAATATTTTATATCTGACTCAGAAAATGCAAAAAGGGTATCATTAATATATTCAACGATATATCTTTGTGGAAAATCATCATTCATGTTGTAATAAACATAAACAGGATGATCCATCATGAACACCTTCGAAACCATACCGTCCATACTCAGCCATAATATTGAATCCCCAAATGAAACAACTGAATAGGTCTGCCGTCTGAAACCCGGGTCGGGTTCATTCACCATCCATTTACCGTCTGAAAATGAGACATAGAAATATCCTTCAGCAGAGGAGATCCAGAACTTTCTTCCATTATCGCATCTGTTTATAGAGTATATATATCTGTCGCTTAAAAGCGGGCGGGCTTTATGGTCTGATATAATCATAAGTCCTCTGTTTGTAGTAGCCAGTATTCCAGCGTCAGTGACAACCATTTGCCTGCATTTCTCATCAAAACCTTCTACTTTTTTAAATACAAAATCTACTGATTTCAAACGGCTGTAAGTTTTCTTCACGTACCCGGGTTGTGGCTGAGGTAGTTCCTTAATTTCCCTTATTTCAACCTTTTGTTTTTCCTGTGTCTGTTGTATTTCCTCTTCTTGTGGAAGGTTTTTTCTTCCAAAGATTCGTGAAAGAATTCCTCTTTTCTGTTTTGGGGTTTCGCTTACAACAGTTTCCTGTTGCCGGCCTGTCTGTTCTTGAGACAACCTTTTAACCTTCCCAACCGGGGTTACGGGTGCAGGTTGCTCCTTTATCATAACCTCTACTTTTTCGTACTGCTTCTCTTCAGTTAGATAGTATACTCCTTCACTTGTTGCCACATAAAGTTCATTTTTATAAACCACCGAGGTAAAGATATTACCCATTAAACCTGGATATATAGTAAAATTTGCCACCGGCAGTACAAGGTCAGCCCTCGTAAGTCCATATTGATGCGAAATCCATAAACCACCGTCACTATCCATCCCCATTCCAAATACTTCATCATCAGGAAGACCTCTTGCATAATTAATTGTGTGTTTGATATTTCCTGTGGATTTTTCAATAATCAATACTCCTCCGTCGAGTGTTGAAAAGGCATAAAGATTGTCAGAAACAGCTAAACCATCTGATAAATAATTTTGCTGGAGATAATCTTCATCATTTACCTGGTAATTGTAAAATTTTATACCGTCAAATAAAAGAAGCTTTCCCCCTCCAACTCCAATCAACACACGTTTTTCATCATACGGAACTGAAAAAAGTACATCTACGTCCTTCAGGAGATATCCTGTTACCAGCGGGAAAAGTGTATCACTTTCGATTCTGTAAAGCCCCTCGGAAAACACATTTACAAAAACGTTTCGTGGTGTTATAAACATTCCTGTAAAAGGTTTGTCTTTCTGTGCTTCAAGGACCAAATCAGTTCTTCCGATGATAAGATTATACCTTATTAAACTAGTTTCGCTATAAAACCATACTGTAGTATCCGTAAAATAAATACCGGAAATTAACCCGCAATTAATTGAATCAGTTGATAATGAATTATAATTATAAATTCCCTTTTCATCCCTATTTAGATATCCGAAATTATTTTCACTTCCTATAAATACCGTCTTTATATCAGGCTTATACTTCATTGTATAAGGTATAACCGGAATTCTTATAAAATCCCATTTTTGCCCGTCAAAAGTGAGAATTCCCCGCCTGTTGGCAAACATCATTATTCTGTTATCATCCTGGCATATAGCCCAGTTCTGATTTTCAACCTCAATACTTTCTCTGTAATGCGAAAGAAGCGGCGAACCATTCTGACCATGTGCATAATACAAAAGAGGAAAAATACCCAGAATAAGTAGCACTATTTTCCTGATAATAAATTCCCTCCTGATATTCATAAAGATATCACGTGATTCAACAAAATTACAATATTATTTATAAATGCAATTAATTCAGATTTTAAGCCTGTAGCAATTAACGATAATCAGGTCCCCGGTAACAGGATAAAATAGTTTTTTTGACGTTAGGTAATCTGCCATGCTTGCCTTCAGCACATCAGATATATATCAGCAATAAAACGGAACCTGATTTAATATCACACAAACAAGCTTAAAATTAATGTAATTATAAGACCTACGACCGCGACAATTGTTTCCATTACCGTCCAGGATTTGAGTGTCTGTTTTTCATTCATGCCCAGATACTTACTTACAATCCAGAAGCCACTGTCGTTGACATGTGACATAATAGTTGCACCTGCTGCAATAGAAACCACTACCAGGGCAGTGTGAGGTTGTGTAAAGCTGAATGACTTAATCATCGGTGAAATAATACTTGCAGATGTAATCATGGCAACTGTTGCTGAGCCCTGAGTTATTCTAACAAGGGCAGCTATAATCCATGCCAGCAAAATAATAGGAATGGAACTTCCGGCAACTGATTCGGCAAGAATTTTTCCTATTCCGCTGTCAGTTAGTATCTGTTTCAGCACGCCGCCGGCTCCAGTGACAAGTATAATTATTCCTGCAGGTCCCAGGGCTTTGGTACTGAGATTCAACACTTCTTTTCCCTTAAAAACGCGCCGCAGGCACATCAAAACCGACAGAAGCGTTGCAATGATCAATGCTATGAAAGGATGTCCGGCAAAAACAATAATGTCCGTAATAAGTGATTTATTCAGAGTCTGTTTCTCGACGCCCAGGTTTACAAAAGTACTTATAATTATAAGCAGGAGTGGAAGTGCAATAAGAAATATCACTGTTCTGAACAATGGGTACACTTCTTCCTTTTGTTTTTCCCCTGATTCGGTTTCAAGAAGTATATCAGGAACACCAATATCTATCTTTTTTGCTATAAAGCTTCCGAATAGAGGACCGGCGATTATTGCCGTGGGTATGCCTGCTATAAGCCCGAATATCACCACCCAGCCAAGATCAACTTCGAGTATCTGTCCAACTGCGGTTGGCCCGGGCGTTGGAGGGACCATGGCGTGCGTTACTGCCAGCCCTGCCAGCAGAGGGATACCATAATAAAGGATGGATTTGCCCGAATCGCGTGTGAGAGCATAAACAACAGGAACCAGTATTATCAGACCAATATCAAGAAAGATAGGAATGCCAACAATAAATCCTGTGAGCATTAAAGCCCATGAAGCTTTTTCGGTACCGAACTTTTTTATAAGATATCTGGAGAGGGATCTGGCTCCCCCCGAGCTTTCGAGCATCTGTCCGAACATGGCACCCAGGCCAACGACTGTTGCAATAAATCCAAGAGTATTACCCATGCCATTCTGCATGCTCGAAGTAATAGCCGAAAGAGGCATTCCTGCAAGGATGCCGACAATTACCGAGGTAATCAATAATGCAATGAATGCGCTGAGCCTGAAACGAAGCACCATCAAAAGAAGCAAGACAACACCTGCAAGTACTATGAAAAAAATGTAAAGAGGAGACATTTGTTATTTCGGTTTGCGGATTGCGGTTTGCGGATTGCGGATTTGAGCTGGACCCGTGAATCTGTACAGGATTTCGATAACATAAAATGTCAGTTTCAGATTTACAGTTGTTTTTTTCATGGTACAAGAATTACCTTACCCGGTCCTGCTTCACGGTAATAAAGTTTCCTGAACCATTCAGCGCCTTCTGAAAGAGGTGCAACAGCAATTATCTGGTCATCAACCCTGAGCTTTCCAGCACTTATAAAGCCAAGAATTGTCTCATATTCACCTCTTATAGCACAACTGCCAGAAATTTTGATCTCTTCGGTAACAATTTTCTGGAGAGGTATTTCTACAATTTTTGATATATTTCCTACCAGAACCACCCGTCCTCCTTTTCTTACAAGCTCAATGGCCATTCTTACTGATTCATTTTTCCCAACAGCCTCAAAGACAATGTCGGCTCCCCTGCACAATCCCTTCTTTTGTAAAAGTTCGGCAATAGAGGTTTCGTCTGCCAGTATTGAGCATTCTGCACCAGCTGCTGAAGCCATCTCAAGGCTCTTTCTATCAATATCAAAAGCAGCTACCCCCGATGCCCCGGCAATGTTAAGGAGTTTTACCAGGAAAAGGCCTATTGTACCGACACCTACAACAGCACAAAAATCCCCTGCCCTCATTTCACCAATATTTATGGAATGCATGGCTACCGCTGCAGCCTCAACCATCGCCGCTTGCTCAAATGTTACATTATCCGGGATTTTGTACAGAATATGTTGTGGTACAGCTACATATTCTGCAAAAGCTCCATTTCGTCTGTATGTTCCCTGCGAAACACCCATCACCTCGCGGTTATCACTCAGATTATACATTCCATGAAGTGTGTACCAGTCGTCGAGTGGATAAACCGTCGAATCAAAAGTAACCCTGTCGCCAGATTTCCAGTGTTTTACATTCTTTCCTGTTCTTTCAACTATACCCGATGCCTCATGCCCCATTATCAAGGGTGGAATCCTGCGGCCAGTGCTTCCATCAATACCATGAACATCAGAGCCACAAATACCACAAGCCTTTACTCTTATAAGCACTTCTTCGTCACCAATCTCAGGCTCAGGTACATCTTTGTAAACCAGATTATTGTAATCTTCAAGAACCAGTGCTTTCATTAGCCATCAGCCTTTTTGTCTTATATAAAGAATTAAAAATTACTTCTTTTTCTTTTCCTTTTTACTGAAGAAACCAGGCATGGGCATCAAAAAGATAATGGTAGTAATAACTGAAATTATGAATATCGCCAGGATAACGAATGAAAGGCCTACAACAAACCATTCCAGTTTAAGGTCATCACCTCCTTTCGCTATATCGGAAAGAGCAAGGTAAAGCATTACAATCGCAATAATTGATACAAAACTCATTATTGCTGTAACAGTAACTGATGTATGAAGCCTTTTTATATTAAATTCTTTCTTCGGCGCTTCTGAGCCAGATTTCTGTTGAATATTAGTATTATTTTCTTCCATGGTTATAATTTTTTTGCTAAATATAAACATTTTTTCAGACCAGTAGCACTATTATATCCATCACATTGGTTAAAGTTGGGCCTGTGATGACATGACCTCCGGCCTCTCTGAAAAAATTGAATGAGTCAAAATTGTCAATATATATCTGTGGATCAATTCTGTTCATTATTGCATCAGTCCATGTACCTGAATCAATTACTGCACCTGCTGCATCTGTAGGGCCGTCTGTTCCGTCCGTACCTCCACAGAGAATTGTAATGCCCCTGTGTTTGCGGATATGCCTTGCACATAGAAGTGCAAGGTATTGATTCCTGCCCCCTGTGCCACCTCTCTTTACTTCAACAGTTGTCTCCCCGCCAAAAAGCAAACAGAGTGGCCTTTGCGATTTTTTGATCTTCTTTGCTTCAACAGCCCTGTTGACAATATATTCAGAAGCAGAATAAACATCCCCTGTTAAAGTATTATCATCAATAATATAGTCAAAACCTAATTCAGCAGCTTTAGATGCAGCAGCCTCAAGGGCTATTCTGTTATTGCCGATAATAATGTTATGTGTTTTTCCGAAAATCTTATCATCCGAGCGCGGATTTTCGGGCAAAATTCCTTCAGCGCCTTTTTTTAAATGAACCAGTAAAGCTTCAGGCATGGTGGTTTCGAGGTGATACTTTTTAATAATATCCAATGCGTCGGAAAAGGTTGTATTATCGGGATATGAAGGACCTGAAGCTATTACAGCGGGATCATCCCCTGGAACATCTGAGATAATAAGGTTTATCAGAATAGCAGGCCAGACCAACCTTGCAAGCTTACCTCCCTTTATCGACGAAATGTGCTTTCGGATAGTGTTAATTTCAAATATAGATGCTCCACATCTTACAAGCAATTTATGCATCTCAATCATATCTTTTTCGTCAATTCCGGGTGGACAATCGGCAAGAAGTGCCGAGCCACCTCCTGATATAAGACAGATAACAATGTCATTTTCGCACGCTTCTTCTGCAATCTTTATTATCTCCTGTGTAGCCACAAAGCCATTATGATCGGGAACAGGATGACCGGCTTCAGTAATATTTATTTTCTTTAGAGGTCTTGAATAGCCATATTTTACAATTACGTGACCACCTGTTATCTTATCGCCTAAAATCTCCTCTATGGCTTCAGCCATTGCACCTGAAGCTTTGCCTGCTCCGATAACGAAAATCTTTTGACCAGCGAGAAATGGGAAAAGTGTATTTTTTACACATATTCCTTTTCCATCTGCCGAAATATGTTTTTTGATGAGAACAGAAGGTTTGACCCCATCAATACCTGCAATAAATATTTGTTCTGCAGCTTTTATGTTATCCTTGCTATTCTGCATATTACTGATTATATCAGTTTACAAGAAGAATATTGAAGTAATCCATACAAGGATAAATACGGTAATTCCCATTATTGCTGTAGATGAAGAATATACTTTCAGATTTGTAGCCGTATCTATTCCAGAGAAATTTGAAACTACCCAGAAGTATGAATCGTTTGCATGTGAGATTATCATTGATCCAGCACCCATTGACAGAAGGGCAAACAGATGGCCTGACTGAGACTCGAGGCCAAGCGCCGACAGCATTGGTGCTGTGAATGATGCAGCTGAAATTATTGCAACGGTTGATGAGCCCTGTGCTGTTTTAAGAATTACCGCAATTACAAATGGTACAAGGAGACCGAGCCCGGTACCTGCAAGTACTTCTCCCAGAGCCTCTCCTGTGCCGGTAGTTTTAATAACCATCCCGAATGTACCACCGGCAGCTGTTATTATCAATATCGGTCCAGCTTTCATAATTGCTTCACCAAACAATCGATTGAACGATTCAATATTCTTTTCCCTGATAAGAAAAAGAGCTGCAATAACTCCTGTAAAAAGAGCTATGACCGGATCGCCCAGAATCATAAAAACTTTATATGCCAGTGTGCCGGAGAATGATCCAAACATTGAAAGGACCGTTTTGAAAGTGATCAGCAACAGAGGCATAACTACCGGTAATAATGATAGCACCACAGGGGGTCGGGATTTTTCCGGGATTTCTTTTTTGATTTCTCCGCTATCGGCAGAAAATACAAATTTCCTATTTCCTGTTATCCATCTGCTCCAGATGAATGCACTTACAGCACCGGGAAAGGCAAAAAGGATACCTAAAATAACCAGCTGCCCGATATCAACACCTACTATCCCGGCAGCGGCTGTTGCACCGGGATGAGGAGGAATAAGACAATGAACCGAATAGAGCGAAGTGGCAAGCACAGCCGACATAAATGGCATTACAATACCGGTTCGCATGGATAGAGATTTCGCCAGACCGCTCAGAACAATAAATCCTGAATCACAAAATATAGGAAGTCCTGTCAGAAAACCCGTTAACCCAAGAGCATGTGCCCCACGCTTCTCCCCTGTCTTTGACAGAATATATTCCGATACAGTCACAGTAGCACCTGTTCTGTCAAGAATAACCCCTATCATGGCACCAAACACAATCAAAAAACCAATTGATGCCATGGTCGTTCCATATCCCTCCTTTAAGATAGTAATTACTTTGTCTGGAGAAATTGTTGCAAGAGCCAGCAGTAATGACACTGTAAATAAAGCAATAAAAGCATTGACTTTCAACCATGAAGTAAGCAATATCACCGCTATTATTGCTATCAGAACAAGGGAACAGGTGAAAACAATATCCATTTGATTATAATAAAAAATCAAATTGATAAAGGTAAATAAATATAAAAAAGTTCCCTGCTATTTATTATTTGTTTTTTTCGGGATGTTTTATTAACCGCATCAGCATATGATCAATTGCCATGATAGGGTGAGTGTATATCATTCTTGGACCGGCAAAGCGCATAACTTTCCTGATTTCTTCCCTGAAATGAGGCCTGTAGCAATGTATCAGGCATTTATTACAAACAGGTTTCAGCTCTCCAAACACACATTTTATTATTCTGGCCCGTGAATAATTAAGCAACTCTGAACAGCTATCGCACAATTCTCCATTTTTATGGATGGACCTGCAATACATATGTATCATTGTCTCAATTGTATCCAGCTCCCTTTCAGATCGGGATTTGAAAATATACATCATAGCCACAGAAATCAGGCAAAAAGTATAACAATTTTTACAGTGATATCGTTCAGAAATAAAATGGTTTTCGTAAAATAAGCAAAAGCAGATTTATTGAGTGCTTTTACTGAAATATATTCTGAAATCATTACCGGATCTTTTATCCACCCAGTGGTTATAACCCAGTCCTATACTTTTATCAAGTAGAGGTGCAGGAAGAAAAGGTGCTATGACTTCAAGTATCTCCTTCTCATTTAATTTTTTTATTGCTGCGAGTACTTCATGTACAGGTTGTTCTCCCCTGTTGAGCATTTCACTGACGTCAATACTGTTTACAATGTCCTGTTCTTTGAACCATGAGGGACGCAACGTATTGTATCTTACTTCACCTTCAGCAGTTTCGTGAATTAGCTCCTGTCCAACAATTTCTCTAAGTTTGTTCACAAGATCACCAGTGTTTAGCCCTCCAATAGCTGCAGCCTGTGCAATTGTTGTAATGCGGGTAATTGTCTTCCTGAGCAGAGGATTTTTGAGCTTTTTAAATTCAGGAACTGCACTTATAAGTATCTCTTCAAGTTCCAGATAAGCCTCCAGAAGGTCGTATATCTTTGCTTTCGGGGTAATAATAAGTTTTTCCATAATCTATTCTACTTTTCATCTGCATAAGAAAGGATTCTCTGTTCACCTTCGAGTTTACGCGCATTTGTAATATCCTGTGAAACTTCAAGGGTACCGAGGTAATTTCCCTCCTCATCCCTCAAAGCAAAATATTCAATCAGGATGAACTTTCCCTGCATTTGAATCCAGAAAGGTGCATGAGAAGCTCTTCCTGTTTTGAAATCTTCAAGAATTTTCTCAACAATATGAACGCTTCCCGGAGGATGGCAAAGTCTCACATCTCGATTAATAATCGATCTGTTACGGGGGAATATGCGGTGTTTACCCTGGGTAAAATATTTTACTTTATCGTCTCTGTCAACAAAGGTCATATCAACAGGAACAGTGTTCAGGATGGCAGTAAGTTCCTTTACTGTAAAACTTCCTGAAGGAAGCCTTATAAATTCTGGCGATTCAACAATACTGATATCTTTTGTTATCTGTTCTTCTTTCAATCCTTCCGGTCTCCATTCAGTCTGAGGATCATAAAGGGTAAAACCAAATTCAGGTGTCTGCTGGTGTATTGTCCACCACTCTTCAGTTGTAAGAGTATCGAGGCTCATTGGAATCAAAATTTCCTCTTCCTTGCTTACCATCTCCTCAACTGCCTTAAGTGCAGGTATAAAAAGAAGATTTATAGTATCGGACAAATCCTGTTTTGTTAAACCATCAGTCCTGAGAACTTCGATGCAGCCCTTCAGTTGTTCACGAATCTCATCATGCTTTCCCCACATCACTCTGGGCGGTCCTGTTATTTCCCTCTTTTCCAGAAATGGAAACAGAAGATATTCTTTTCTTTTATAATGCTTGTCGACATCATAAAGTTGATTAAAAAGACCCAGCAGGTTAAAAACATATTCACGAAACTCCTTATCTGTTATCTCAACCAGCCTGTCGAGAGCCTCACGGGTTTTCTGTACAACTTTCAGTAATTCCCTGTTCTCCTTAATAAAGATATCTGCAGGGTGCCCTTCAGGTATCTCACTTTCCGCGCTCCTGTCAATATGTCCTTTAAGTACCTCTCCATGAACATCACATAACTTTAAAACTTCCTCCACCGGTAATCCTTCACCAATAAGTTCCTGCTCAACTTCCACAACTTCACCATATGGAATCTTGCTAAGACTGGAAATAAGTTCTTTACGTATCTGTACAGGATCTTCACCTCTGTGTAGTTTGAGTATCAGTTCTTTAAGACTCTTCTTTCTATAATCTGAGTTATTAATAATTTCGCTCATAATTTTTTTAATTTTACTTTTAATGTCTAACAAATTTTCAATTAACACAAATTAATATATAATACTTTCAAATCAGCTTGCCTTTTTTCATTTTACTTATTTTTTCGTTTCTTTTTTGAATCCCCTCAAATGAGAGGATTCAACAAAAATCTGCCTATTTAAACAAAAATTTTATGTAATAGTTCATTGCGTTTCCCGGGCTTTTTAAGTTCCTATAAGGAGAAAAAAACTTATTTTTATAACGAGGTTCGAAACTTAATTATCATTAAATATGTTGAGTAAGAAATATTATACAAACGGTCAGAGGGTTTATAAATATGATGGTTTTAAACTTGTATTTTATTATAAAAGTGGTGTTATTAAGGCTTCAGGTCCCTTTATCAATAACTGCATGGAAGGAGAATGGAAATTCTGGCGTGAGACCGGTCAGCTATGGCAGATCGGCAATTTCAAGTCAAACATGAAGCACGGATTATGGGTTAGATACAACAGAGAGGGACAGGAAGAATACATGGAAACTTTCGAGAAAAACAAACCCGTGAAGAAAATAAAATAGATATCGAAACTCAAAATGAAATTAATCCTTAAAATACCTGCAATCATCATCTTCCTGATCACCATCCAGTACAGAGTGCAATCTCAGGATCTTGTCAGACTTATAGCAGTTGAAATCTGCAATTGTGTTGATACTATTGAGAATATGGATTCACTGGAGGCAAAAATAGACAGATGTTTTCCGGAATCCTTCGAAACAGTTATGAATTTGCTCGATGAGGAAATACAGGAAAGGCTTGATGAAGCAAAACTGGAAGAAATTATTGACGGTGTATACAATAACCTCCTTAATTACTGTCCAAAGATCAAGATTTTCATTTTAAATGAAAAAGAAAAGACATATTATAAGATGTCTGATTCGGAGAAAGCAAAGGAATATTATTTTTCGGGTAACAAGGCTTTTGAAGCCGGAGATTACAAAACTGCTCAGAAGCAATATCAGAAAGCAATAAAGGAAGATCCGGGATGGGTTCTTCCTTATGATAACCTTGGTTTAACATACAGGAAATCAGATAAATACAAAAAGGCTGTTAAATGCTTTGAAAAATCTCTCAAAATTTTTCCTGAGGGGTGGATAGCTTTACAGAATCAGGCTGCTGCTTACACATTCCTTAACAATTATATATATGCAATGAACAATTATGACATGCTGATTAATCTTTACCCGGATAATCCAGAGGGATATTTTGGCATGGCGAGAATTCTTGTACTGATAAAAGATTATGAAAATGCTCTTGTTTATGCATTTCGTTCGCATAAAATGTACCTTGAGAATAAATCGGAACATAGTAAAGATTCAGAACAGCTTTTATCAATGATTTATGAACGTCTCAAGGAACAAAATAAGGAAAGCATGTTTTTTGATAAGGCAAAACAATTTGGAGTTAATATAATACTTAACCAGATACCATAATATAATATTTTCGTTAATAGTGATGTGGAATATGATTCTTAATTCATTCTTATTCAATTTATTAATATGCCTGACAACCTGTAATTTCGACAATCAGGTAATTGAAACATATTCAAATCCGGTTTCATCATTAAGTCTTCCCGATCCGACAGTTATCAGGGCTGATGATGGTTTGTTTTATCTTTTCGCAACTGAAGACATCCGTAATACACCAATTATGAGATCGTCTGATCTGGTTAACTGGGAACTGACCGGTACCGCATTTACCGCTGAGACAAGGCCTTCTTTTGAGTCCGGAGGCGGTATATGGGCTCCTGATATCAATTTCATTAATGGGCAGTATGTTCTTTATTATGCTATGTCGAGATGGGGCGGGGAATGGACCTGCGGAATTGGAATTGCAACTGCCGGCAGGCCAGAAGGTCCTTTCACCGACAGAGGTAAGCTTTTCAGAAGTAATGAGATAGGCGTACAGAATTCCATTGATCCGTTTTTCATTGAGGATGAAGGCAAAAAATATCTTTTCTGGGGAAGTTTCCACGGGATATATGCCATCGAACTGTCGTATGATGGTTTATCGGTGAGACCGGGTGCTGAGAAAAGGCAGGTAGCCGGAACAGCCTATGAAGGGGTATATATTTTTAAAAGAGACGGATATTATTATATGTTCTGTTCCACCGGCACCTGCTGCGAAGGAGTTAACAGCACCTACATGACCGTGGTTGGAAGATCTGAAAATCTGTTTGGACCATACCTGAACAGAAAAGGTGAAAGCATGAATGATAACAGGCATGAAATATTGATTCATGGCAACGAGCAATTCGCAGGCACCGGTCATAACTCGGAAATTATAACCGACAAAAACGGTAGAACATGGATGCTGTATCATGCGGTGGACAGGAAAAATCCCAGAGGCAGAAAGCTTATGCTCGACGAAATACAATGGAAAGACGACTGGCCTTATGTTGAAGGTGGTACTCCCTCAACAAAATGGATTAAGCCTCAGTTTTAAATCTTTTTCAAATTAGAAATTATAAAAAAACAAGTATTCAACGTAAAGGAATTGAATTTGCAATTACTTTTGAGAACATTTTTAAATTTCATTCGTTATACTGTTAGTGAAAAAAATATTATCCATATTATCAGCCATTCTGGTTATTGCAGCAATGTTTCACATTTCTGTTGCAAGGCACTATTGCGGCGGAGTTGTTGTAGCCACGAAAATTTCACTTACGGGCAAACTTGCATCATGTGGAATGGAAACCAAAAACGAAAATTGCCCTTTTTCAGGTTACTTTCTGAAAACCCGATGCTGCGAAAATAATATTATTGTTTACAGTATTGATAATACCTTTACACTTTCAAACTTTAAATATTCTGCATTTAAACATTTTTTTTCTGATTCTTTTACAAAGGCATTTTCAGTTATACTGATAGATAAATTTTTCTCAGCCTCCGGCTATTCAGTTAATGACCCTCCAGAATCATTGTTGACTTCTGATGTAGTCCTTTCCAAAATTTGCATTTTCCGTATTTGATTATTTTCTCACCTCCTCCTCGCAGGAGAAAAAAGTTCTTCATCCAGAAGTAACTATTTCATATACTATTATTTGCACTTTCAAATTCAACTAATTCAAATTATTATGAAAACAATTAAATTATTTATATCAGCATTATTTGTGCTTGCCATAGCATTAAAAGCAGGTGCACAAACTCATGATCACAGTAAAATGAATATGAATCAGGTCAATGTCAAGACCGAATCTTTTAAAGTTCTGGGAAATTGTGATATGTGCAAGGCACGAATCGAGAAAGCAGTCAAAGAAGAAGGAGCGACTAAAGCTTCATGGGATTCCAAAACACAGATTCTTACGGTATCGTTTGATCCATCGAAAACAAATAAAGATGCGCTCAGCAAAAAAGTTGCATCAGTTGGGCATGATACTGAGAAGTACAAAGCTCCTGATGATGTTTATGCCAGGCTTCCGGCTTGCTGTCATTACGATCGTAATAAATAGAAAATGAGTTTTGGGCCCGGCTCTTCAATTTGAGCCTGGCCCTTAATTAATACAGCTTTCCAGTGTTTAACCGATTAGTAAAATATTTTCTCGAAAACCGGCTTATCGCATATATTTTCCTGATTTCTTTCGTTGTAATGGGATTGGTAACAATGCCATTCAATCTGAAATCAGATTTTTTCCCGCGTGATCCGGTACCGGTAGATGCTATACCAGATATTGGGGAAAATCAGCAAATTGTTGCAACAGAATGGATGGGACGTTCTCCCAGAGATATCCAGGATCAGGTCACTTATCCGCTTACCACTGCTTTACTGGGGATACCTGGCGTTAAGACAATAAGGAGTACCTCAATGTTTGGAATGTCATTTATTTACATCATTTTCAAAGATAATGTAGAGTATTACTGGGGCAGGTCAAGGATCCTTGAGAAACTTAATTCTCTTTCCCCCGGAACATTACCTTCTGGCGTACAACCTTCACTTGGTCCTGATGCAACCGCACTGGGTCAGATTTTCTGGTACACGCTTGAAGGACATGATCCAGAAACAGGACAACCCACGGGAGGCTGGGATCCTGAAGAACTCAGAACAATACAGGATTTTTATGTAAAATATAGTCTCTTAGCTGTTGAAGGTGTCTCTGAAGTTGCTTCTGCAGGCGGATTTGTAAAAGAATATCAGGTCGATCTCAATCCTGATGCATTGAAAGCATACAATGTGTCTGTAATGGATGTAATGAATGCTGTCAGGAAAAGCAACCTGGATATTGGAGCTGAAACAATTGAACTTAACAAAGTTGAATACATAATCAGGGGTCTCGGATATGTAAAGAACCTTAACGATCTGGAACTATCTGTAATAGCTGTTCGTAATAATGTCCCTGTACGGATAAGAGATGTTGCAAGAGTAACTTTCGGTCCCGCCACAAGAAGAGGAGGTCTTGATAAAGCAGGTTCAGAAGCTGTTGGCGCTGTTATTGTTGCCCGATATGGTTCCAACCCGATGGAGGTAATAAACAACGTAAAAGAAAAGATTAAAGAAATTGAAGCAGGCTTACCTGAAAAAACTTTATCTGATGGCACTGTTTCTAAAGTTACTATCGTACCTTTTTATGATCGTACTGGCCTCATAAAAGAAACAATAGGAACACTTGAGTCAGCACTTTCACACGAAATTCTGATAAGCATTATTGTAATTATTGTCCTGGTAATGAACCTCAGGGCTTCACTCATTGTTGCCGGATTATTGCCGATTGGAGTATTAATGACTTTCATCTTCATGAGATTGTTCGGTGTGAATGCCAATATTGTTGCTCTTTCAGGTATTGCAATAGCTATCGGTGTGATGGTTGATATAGGTATAGTGGATGTTGAAAACATCCTCCGACATCTGGAAATGCCTGAAAATAAAGGAATACGAGGGAAGAAACTTATGCAGGTTATTTACCATGCAACAACTGAAGTAAGAGCAGCAGTCGTAACTTCAATTGCTACAACAATAGTAAGCTTTCTTCCTGTATTTGCGTTGCAGGCACAGGAAGGAAAACTCTTCCATCCGCTTGCATGGACTAAAACATTTGCTCTGCTTTCAGCTTTCATTCTCGGAATTGTTGTTCTGCCTACTCTCATCCATATATTCTTTAATTTTTCTTTTGATAAAAGAAAAATCAGACTGATATGGAACAGTTGCCTGATTGGTGCAGGAGTGCTGGCAGTTATTTTCTGGCATACGTGGCCAGCACTGGCGTTGTCAGCCGTGGGTATTAACAACCTGTTCAGCTACAGATGGGCCGAAAAGAGGAGGGAGTTCCCATACTATATTATTAATATATTAATAATAGCACTTTTTGCAACCTGGTATCTATCCACTGAATGGCTTCCTCTCGGCGCTCACAACAGTGAACTGGCTAACTTTCTTTTTGTTGCCGGAATTGTAACTGTAATTCTGCTTGCATTAATGTCAATGGTACATTTTTATGAAGAAATTCTTCGCTGGGCTCTTATACACAAATGGAAATTTTTATTGATCCCTGCTTTTACACTTTTTTTCGGCCTTCTTATCTGGCAGGGTATGGATAAAATTTTCGGCTTTATACCTGAAGCTGCTGAAAAAATAGGATGGAAAAACTTTCGTCAAACATCACTATGGCAGGGAACTGTCAGGCTTTTCCCTGGAACAGGTAAAGAATTTATGCCTTCGCTGAATGAAGGATCATTTCTACTGATGCCCACCAGTATGCCACATTCCGGCATCGAGAAAAATATAGAATATATCAAAACTCTGGATAAACGCCTCTCAACAATTCCTGAAGTAGAAGTTGCAGTAGGGAAATGGGGGCGGGTTAATTCAGCACTCGATCCCGCACCTGTTCAAATGTTTGAGAACACCATCAATTACCGGCCGGAATATATTCTCGATGAAAACGGACACAGAAAACGGTTTAAGACAGATGATAATGGAAACTTTATCTTAATGGATGATTCACGCTACAATCCCGGCAAGGAGGGAGCATTCAGAGTTATACCTGCTGATAGCCTTATTCCTGACAGGAAAGGTGAATATTTCCGCCAATGGCGACCACATATTAAAAGCCCTGATGATATCTGGCAGGAAATTGTAAAAGTGACAGATATCCCGGGTTTAACCTCTGCACCCAAACTGCAGCCTATTGAAACCAGGCTGGTAATGCTTTCTACCGGTATACGTGCTCCAATGGGTCTTAAAGTTTACGGCCCCGATCTGAACACTATAGAACAAGCAGGAATAATGCTCGAAAACGCGCTAAAAGATGTTCCATCAATAAAATCATCAACCGTTTTCTACGATCGTGCTGTTGGGGCACCTTATCTCGAAATAAAACTCAACCGTGAAGCTATGTCTCGCTATGGAATGAGTATCGGCGACGTCCAGGAGATACTGCAGGTTGCCATAGGTGGTATGTCTCTTTCTACATCAGTTGAAGGCCGCGAACGATTCCCCATTAGGGTAAGATATGTACGCGAACTGCGGGACAACCCCGAGAACCTGAAACATATCCTCATCCCTGCAATGAATGGTGTTCAGATTCCTCTGGGAGAAATAGCGGATATAAATTATGCAAGGGATGCTCAGATGATCAGGAGCGAAGATACTTTTCCTGTCGGTTATGTGATCTTCGATAAAACAGAAGGGAAAGCAGAAGTTGATGCTGTGAAAGAAGCTGATAAAATTTTAAAAGATAAATTAGCTTCAGGCGAATTGACTTTACCTCCGGCAGTTACTTATAAATTTGCAGGAAATTACGAAAATCAGATAAGAGCAACCAGGCGACTTGCAATCGTAATTCCGATCAGCCTCATAATAATCCTTCTGCTTCTATATTCTCAGTTCCGTACAATAACAGCATCCCTGATTCACTTCTCCGGAGTCTTTGTAGCATTTTCAGGCGGATTCATTATGTTATGGCTCTACGGACATGACTGGTTTATGAACCTTTCTGTAGCAGGATTGAACGTAAGAGATATATTTCAAATGCACCAGATAAACCTCAGTGTGGCTGTATGGGTAGGATTTGTTGCCCTCTTCGGTATTGCAACCAACGATGGCGTTATCATGGGAACATATATTCATCAGGTTTTTGAGGACAAGAAACCTTCTTCCCTGCCTGAGGTAAGGGAAGCGGTTATCATTGCTGGAAAAAAACGAATACGGCCAGCTATGATGACAACTGCTGTGGCAGTAATTGCACTGCTGCCCGTACTCTCCTCCACCGGAAAAGGGGCAGATATTATGATTCCTATGGCTATTCCAATGTTTGGAGGAATGGTTATTCAGGTAATGACAGTTTTTGTTGTTCCTCTCCTTCAGGCTATCTGGAGAGAAAATGAGATAAAGCACAACCTCAACAGGATGACTGCCCAAACGAACAAAAATAAGTAAAGAAATGAGAACAATAATAGTTAAAAAATTACTTATTGTATTTATTAGCCTGTGTGGCTGGGTTGTGGCTGGCGGCCAGCAATATGCTGACTCCCTCTTTAAATATCTTGAAATTGCAGCAAAAAACAATCCTTCAGTACAGCAAAAGTACACAGAATATCAGGCTACTTTACAGAAAATCATTCCCGCCGGAAGTCTACCAGACCCGCAACTAAGTGCTGGCGTTTTTCTTAAACCAATGGAACTTGTAACCGGAAATCAGATGGCAGACCTGACAATAATGCAAATGTTCCCATGGTTTGGAGTCCTCAGAAACGCCAGAGATGAAATGAGCCTGATGGCAAATGCAAAGTTTGAGGTCTTCAGAGATACAAAATTACAGCTCTTTTTCAACCTGCAAAAAGCATGGTTCGAGTTGTATAAAATACGGAAGAATATTTCGATTTCTGAGAAGAATATTGAAATTCTCCATACTATTGAAAGGCTTGCAACAGTTAGATACAAATCTGCATCTTCAGGTGGTTCAGGAGCTAATGCTTCAAGTTCAGGAATGACCACCATGAATACTTCCGTAAGTTTAACAGGCAGCACCACGGGAATGAAATCCATGAGCGGAAACATGAGTATATCAACTTCAAAACCAGCTTCTTCAGCAATGCAAACCGGTTCAATGGGAGCATCATCAGTTGGTGCCGAATTATCAGATCTATATCGCATTCAGATTGAAATAGCTGATCTCCAGGACAATATTGCCTTTTTGAAAAACAGTGAACAAACGGTTATTGCACTCATTAACAATTACCTGAATCGACATCCTTTATCACCAGTTTTCACCGAAGATACACTCGCTCCAGATTCGCTGGATATATCCCGGATATTTGTTCCAGATTCGATATTTGCTAAAAATCCTATGCTTCGCATGCTGGAATTTGAAACTCGATCTTTGTCGGCCCGAAAAAAAATGGTTACTGGGATGGGATATCCTATGATAGGCTTTGGTTTGAACTATAGTCTTATCAATAAAAATGATATGGTATCCTCCCCGATGAATGGAAAGGATATGATTATGCCAATGGTAAGTGTCACATTGCCTGTATACCGAAAGAAATATAATGCAATGCGTAAAGAGGCAGACCTGCTTGCCCATGCTGCTTATCAGAACTATCAGGCAGAAGAAAATTCCTTAATAGCAGAATACTATCAGGCAGTTCAGTCGTATCAGGATGCATTGCGTAGAATAAAACTTTATGGTAATCAATACATTCTGGCTTCGAAATCATTTGAACTGATTCTGAAAAGTTTCTCAGCATCTTTCTCCGACCTATCAGACGTTCTTCGTGTTCATCAACAGACACTTGATTACGAACTTAGAAAGGTGGAAGCTCTGACGGATCTGAATACGGCTGCTGCCTGGTTAAAACGATTATCGGCATTCTATCAGATACAATAAACGTGAACCAAAATGAAAAAACTCAATCTTCCAAAAAAAGTAATCAACAGATATTCAAGGCTTACAGTATTCTTTCTGCTCGGCATATTATTCGGATGGTTGGTATTTAGCCCGTCACATAGAACAGAAGAAAAGCATGACCATTCAACCGACATAGAACAACAGAGCACTGTATGGACATGTGCAATGCATCCTCAAATAAGAATGGATAAACCAGGTAAGTGCCCTATATGTGGAATGGATCTTATTCCACTTGCTGAGAGCGGCATTTTATCAATAGACCCTGAAGCAATTCATATGACAGAAGGTGCAGCTCGACTTGCAGATGTTCTCACAACTGTTGTAAGCAGGCAAAAAAAACCTGTAAAAGAGGTGCGTCTTTATGGCAAGGTTCAGCCTGATGAAAGATTATTACAGAGCCAGGTCGCACATGTTTCCGGAAGAATAGAAAAACTCTACGTCAGTTTTACCGGTGAATCAGTCAGGAAAGGACAGCTTCTTGCCCGGATATATTCTCCTGAGTTAATAATAGGACAGCAGGAGTTGCTTGAAGCCGCGAAAACAAAATCAACACAACCGGTTATTTATGAAGCAACCAGGGAAAAACTGCGACTGTTAAAGCTCACTAACAGCCAGATTGAAAATATTGAAAATTCAGGCATCGTCCAGACAACTTTAGATATCGTTTCAAATACCGATGGAATTGTAATCTCGAGAGAAGTGAGCACCGGCGACTATATATCACAGGGAGCAACACTTTTTAGAATAGCCAATCTCTCAAAGGTATGGGTCTTATTTGACGCATATGAAAGTGACCTGCAGTTTATAAATAAAAATGAAAAAATAACCTTTACCCTTCAGTCCTTACCCGGAACTGAATATTCGGGGACAATTACCTTTATTGATCCGGTTATTGATCCCGTTACAAGGGTAGCCAGAATAAGAGTCGAAGTAAGTAACCCTTCAGGTAGACTAAAACCGGAAATGTTTGCTACTGGAGTATTAAGGGCAACTCTTAAAGAATACAGTAACAACATTATTATACCTGAATCATCAGTATTATGGACAGGAAAACGTTCCATTGTCTATGTAAAACAACCAGGCGTAGATGAACCGGTCTTTAAAATGCGTGAGATTGTACTGGGTCCATACCTTGGTGACAGCTTTGTAGTAATTGACGGGCTGGCTGAAGGAGAAGAAATAGTAACAAAGGGAACTTTCAGCGTTGATGCTGCTGCTCAACTTGAAGGCAAAGCCAGTATGATGAATCCTTCAGGCGGCCAATCCTCCATAATGCATGACCACGCCGCAATGATGTCGCAACCAGTGTCATCAGTCAAATCTGTTTTAAGACACGAAACTTTCAAAGTTGAAGGTAATTGTGAAATGTGTAAAGAACGTATTGAAACTGCTGCGAAATCAGTAACAGGTGTCGAATCAGCTAATTGGGAAATAGATACTAAACTGATACATATTACATTTAACAGCTCGGCAACCAGTGCTGATTCAATACTTAAGGCAATTGCAAATGCAGGGCATGATAATGAAAAATACCGGGCACCGGATATTGTGTACAACAAACTTCCTGAGTGTTGCCTGTATCGAAAATAGCTGATTATAATAATAAAAAATATGGAAGTAATTCAGGAAAATCTATTAAAAATTTTAGGCAGGTATAAAAGTGCTGTAATTGCATATTCAGGTGGGGTTGACAGCACATTTCTTGCAAGAGTTGCCAGAGATGTTTATGGTGAAAATCTTTTACTGATCACAGCAACTTCAAGCACCTATCCTTTCTATGAACTTGAGGAAGCAAAATCACTTGCTTCCCTACTCGATATAAAGCACATAATTATTGTTTCAGAAGAAATTGATATTCCGGGTTATTCAGATAATCCGCCTGACAGGTGTTATTATTGTAAAAATGAACTATTCACCAAAATAAAGCATATTGCATTGCAGGAAGGATTTGAAGTGGTCTTTGACGGCAGTAATGCTGACGACCTCAAAGATTTTCGCCCGGGATTGAAGGCAAAAAAGGAAAAGGGCATCATTTCACCGCTTGCTGAAGCAGGATTTACAAAGGCTGATATTCGCCGTTTCTCCGCAGAACTGAATCTCCCTACTGCCACGAAGCAATCTTACGCCTGTCTGGCTTCACGCTTTCCTTATGGCGAAAAAATTACCAGAGAGAAACTTGATAGACTTTCAATAGCAGAATTTGAACTCAGAAAATTAGGATTCACCCAGTTCAGGGTTAGAAGTCACGATAATCTTGCGCGACTTGAATTTATTCTATCCGAAATGGATAAAGCATGGAAAATAAAGAGTCAACTTGTAGATATCTGTAAAAAATCAGGTTTCATCTATATAACAATTGATTTAACAGGATACAGAACTGGGTCGATGAACGAAGTTTTGTCTCGAGTGCCCTGAAGTTGCTCATTTCTCAGGGCTAACATCCTGGAAAGAATGAGAATTGATTGGGGATATTTGAGCGTAAAACTTGCCCTCCTGAAGGGGGACAGGGAATATACATGAAAGTTTCCGGGCACAGGATGCCTAAAAGGTAAAAAGAATTGCAGAACGAAGGGTGACAATCCTGCAGCCTGCGGAGCGTAAGTATCGCTTTGAAGATCTCCAGAGATAAGAAACACAGAGCCGAATAAGAAGTCATACGGCATTCGGTAACTGGTTGCAGGCACCATGTCTGTTGCATCTTGTATTCCAGTATTTGCAACGGTCTTGCTCTGCCTTACCAACTAAGTAAAGGCGACGTTGACTGATAAATTACTCTCCAAAAAAGCAAGATCAGAACTCATCCCCTTATCATCGTCAGTATCATCTTAAACCTCTCAGTAGCAAATACCGAATGGGGCACTGAGGCAGGCATAATTATCGAGTCTCCTGGTAACAGTTTATGTTCTTTTCCGTCAATTGTTATTCGGGCAGACCCATTTATCACCTGAACAAGGGCATCAAACGGAGCAGTATGCTCACTCAGCCCCTCCCCTTTATCGAATGAGAATACAGTTACACTGCCACCTTCCGATTTTATAAGCTGACGGCTTACCACGCTCTTCTCAGAATAATCAACAACTTCTGAAAACCTGAAGATTTTTCCGCTTTCAAAACCAACGGGCATTTTTCCCATAACTAACTTTGAATAAAAACTTCTATTATATAATTAACAAAAATATAATCAATTTGTTCATCTCTTTCTGAATAAAGCATTACCAGCAAAGAAAAGTCGTTTAAAATTACCATTCTGTTGAATAAAAGAAAGATGTAATAAGTTTACCTGTAAGGCTGAAAGGTGAGGTTATTGATTCGGATGAGGCGGGATTTGGGGAGTATCCCTCTTTTTATTATTTTAGTCAGACATTAGTGATAATATTACATAATAGCAATTTAAAACAGGAATTTACTTCCATGAAACAAAACAGATATATCTCCAGTTGTAAAAGCAGTCTGATAAATTAATATGACCTTATGAGAGCAATGATATTACAATCGTTGTCCGACATCGGGCAGAACAGGGAACCTCTTTTCATGACAGAAATGCCGCGTCCGGTACCTGATGATGATGAAATTCTCATTAAAGTCACGGCATGTGGCGTATGTCACACCGAGCTTGATGAGATCGAAGGAAGAACGCCCCCTCCCCGCCTTCCGGTTATTCCCGGTCATCAGGTGGTGGGCAGAATCGAATCAACCGGGAAAAATGTAAGAAACCTGAATAAAGGCGATAGGGTTGGTGTTGCATGGATATTCTCGGCATGCGGCAAATGCGAATACTGTCGCAACGGACTCGAAAACCTGTGTCCAGAATTCAAGGCAACCGGACGTGATGCTAACGGGGGATATGCCGAATATATGACTGTTCAGGAAGCCTTTGCTTACAAAATACCGGAAATATTTTCAGATTCCCAGGCAGCCCCCTCTTATGCGCCGGAGCTGTTGGCTACAGGTCAGTAAAACTTGCAGATATCGTCAAAGGACAGAATATCGGGCTTACCGGATTCGGAGCCTCCGGACATATTGTACTTCAGATAATCAGGCACCGCTATCCTGAAAACAAGGTATTTGTCTTTGCCAGAAGCGAAACCGAAAGAGCATTTGCACTTGAACTTGGCGCATCGTGGGCTGGCGATACAACCGATTCAGCACCGGAATCTCTCGATTCAATAATCGACACCACACCGGTCTGGAAACCTGTTGTTGAGGCGCTGAAAAACCTTAAACCAGGTGGCCGGCTTGTTATAAATGCCATCCGGAAAGAAGATCACGATAAGAATTATCTTTTAAACCTGGATTTCTCCAATCATCTCTGGATGGAGAAAGAAATAAAAAGTGTTGCAAATGTCACAAGAAACGATGTGAAAGAGTCTCTTGAAATCGCTGCCAAAATACCGGTTATTCCCGAAGTGCAGGAATACAGTCTTGAAGAGGCAAACCTGGCGCTGACAGAACTGAAAGAAAGAAAAATCAGGGGCGCGAAGGTGCTGATTATCAAATAATTTAATTTATTGTAAGACAAATACTTATGATTGTTCTTGATAGCGGAATCGGGAATTATGTTCTCAGCGAAGGAAGGAAGTACTCCTTTTTTGGAGGAAACAATTATCTGGGGCTCGCCAATCATCCTTATTTGAAAGAGGCTGTCATAAAGGCTGTCGAAAAATATGGTGTGAATTTTTCGGCTTCCCGCTGTACAACCGGGACATCCGATATTCATATTGAACTTGAAAAACAACTATCCATCTTTAAGGGAAAACAGGACACGGTTGTTTTCGCTTCGGGTTACCAGGGTAACGGTATTTTGCTTGAAATACTGAAAGGCAATTATTCGACTGTTCTGGCCGACCATCATGCCCATCCAAGCATTACTTCAGGTATCCCCCGTGATGTCAGTATTATGACCTATAACCATTGTGATCATGATCATCTTGAATACTTACTCAGCAAACATAACATATTAAAACCTCTCATCATCACCGATGGAGTTTTTGCACTTACCGGTGAAATTGCACCGCTCGATAAAATTTATCCCGTAGTAAAAAAATTCAATGGCCTTCTGGTCGTTGATGATGCACATTCGACAGGTATACTTGGGAATACCGGAAAAGGAACACCTGAGCATTTTAATCTTCCTGATGATGGCAATATATTTCAAACTGAGACAATGAGTAAGGCACTTGGCAGCTATGGAGGATTTATTTCGGGAAATAAACCACTTATGGAACTAATCAGAAGAAATTCAACCACATATAAGGCATCAACGTCATTGCCTCCTCCTGTCGTGGCCGCCGGCATAGCTTCATTGAAAATTATCGGGGAAAATCCCGCTCTGCGGATTCAACTGCTTGAAAAGGCCGGACGGCTAAGAAAAGAAATCTCCATGCTTGGTTACCGTACTTCCGGAGATGGCACCCCTATAATACCCATAATACTTTCCACAATGGATAAAGCAAAAAAACTCTCACTCTTTCTTAAAAAGAACGGAATAATTATACCTTTTATGAACTATCCTTCCACTCATAAATTGCATATGATAAGGATTACAGTTACCACATGTCACACAGATGATCAGATAGAAACATTGCTCAGTACACTAAAAAAATCCAGAATAAATGGAACAGATCAAAGTCAGTAAATTATTATTAAATTCGTTCTTTCTACCATTCTTGTGTTCTTTGAGTTTTTTCCCGATAAGTCGGGACAGGTTGTGTGAAATAAAAAATTGGATTACAAATTCTTATCTTTAAATATAAAACTTAAGTATTTAATTACCTGAGAACTATAAACATATTCTTATATAACCTGTAAAAATGAAGACAACCAGACGCAAATTTATTTCAACAGCTATAACAGGCAGTGTGGCTATTGCCGCAATTCCTCTGTCATCGTGCAGAGAGGAAGGCAGGGCATGTTTTACTCCCGCCGAACTGAAATCGAGATATGCCCTGCTCGACGAAATAATAAAACAGCCCATGCTTAAGAAAGAATTGTTTCCTGAACCGGTAATAATTGAAAAACTCGACCTCCTGCATTATGACGGAAGTTTCTTATGCCGGGTACTGTCAAAAGACGGTGCAGAAGGAATGTCGGTTGGCCATAGCGGAATGGCAACATTGTTTCCCATATTTCTCAGAAACCTTCAGCCTTTCTTCACCGGCCAGGACGCACGTGAGCTTGACCTGATTCTCGAAAGGGTTTATATTTACAATTTCAACTTCAGATATAACGGTATTGCACTTGGATTGCCCCTTGCAACTATCGAATTCGCTATCCTCGACATGCTCGGACGTATGGCAGGTAAACCCGTGGCGGAGCTTATCAGCAAAATCCATAACCCGGAAGTTGGAGTTTATGTTGCTACCGAGTTCCGGGAAAAGCCGCTTGAAGAACATATCGATCTCATAAAAAAGGCTGTGGCTGAATATGATGTCCATGCACTCAAAATAAAGGTAGGCTATCAGTATGCAGGTACAAAAGACATTCATTACGGCGGTGTACCTGGGAAGACAGAAAAACTAATACCTCTTGTCAGACAGACTTACGGGGATGATATGGCCCTCTATGCCGACTCAAACGGCTATTATGATGTGGAAGAGGCCATACGGGTAGGAAAACTACTTGAAGAATACAAATACGGCTATTTTGAAGAACCCGTGATGTATGATCATTTCGAAGAAATAAAGGCAGTGGCAGATGCCCTTACAATACCTGTGGCCAACGGCGAGCAGGACCAGAGTTTTGTACATTTCCGCTGGTTGCTCGCGCATGACGGACTTGAAATTGTACAGCCCGACAGTTATTATTTCGGGGGAATGATCCGTTCATTGAAAGTGGCTCTGATGGCACATGCATTCGGTAAAGAATGTATTCCTCACATGTCGGGAGGCGGACTGGGATTTCTTTATAACACCATCCTTGTTTCTGCTCTTCCCAATGCCGGAACACATCACGAATTCAAAGGTCTGGATACAAAAATGGTTTTTGAATGCCCAACATCACCTCTTAAAGTCATCAACGGAAAAATAAAGGCTCCTGCAGGCCCCGGAATGGGCGTAAACTTTGACCCTGATTTCGTCAGAAAACACGAAATTGTAAAAATTTAACTTCTGCAAATCCCAAAAATATAAACACATGAAACTTTGAACATGGAAGCTTACAAATACACACAAACAGGCTATTTCTCGATAATTACAATAGTGCCGGTACTGATTTTTATATCAGTTATTACTTTCCTGTCGGGTTTTGAAAATAGTGCATTCACGATAATAATGGGCATTGTTACTGCAACTCTTACTGTATGCCTGCTAATCTTTTATAAACTGACAATTACCATCAGTTCCACTTATGTCACGTTGAGTTTTGGCACAGGCTTGTTTAAAAAGAAGTATGCCCTGAGTGATATAAAAAGTTGCAGTCCGGTAAAGAATCCCCTCTGGTATGGCATCGGCATCAGACTGATACCAGATGGCTGGCTGTACAATGTGTCAGGATTTTACGCTATCGAACTAACTTTCAGAAACAAAAAATCAAAAGTAAGAATCGGAACTGACAAACCTGAGGAAATATCGGGGATTATTAATAATTTGTTGAACAAATCATATACGGAACATACTTTTGAATATGCAGGTAAACGGGGATATTACGTTTTTCTGGCCTTTATACTGGTCGTGCTGGTTTTTCCTGCTTTGATGATATTTTACGGCAGTAAGGATATAAAGATTGACTACTCTGAGACCGGTTTCAGAATAAAAGGAATGTACGGGATGGATATTAAATATCTGGATATAAGAGACATAGATACTTTAGATATACTTCCCAGTATTAAATCCAGAACGAACGGATTTGCTGCCGCAAAGACTCTGAAAGGTAATTTCAAGCTCTATGATAACACTAAAGCAAAATTATTTGTCAAAAAAGATTCTTCTCCGTACATTAATATCAAGACTGACAATAACAACATTTATCTGAATTTCCGGGACCCGGAGACTACGGCAAGTGAGTATAAAAAAATATCTGCGGCCTTGAGTAAGAATCAATAACAGTTGTAGAAACAAGTACTCTTTAAAATCGATTTCACCTTCAGGACAATATTTACCGGTGGATGCTGGTTTGGGCTTTAGTTTGCCGTAATCCATCTTTTTCGAGTATCGAAAGTACAAGGCTCAGGCATGCTGTCCCGTCCATGGTGGGCTCGTTAGTGCTGTAATCCCCGATGTCGTCGTGATAAACAACCTGGCCTTTATTAAAAAGTTCATATGTGTCGGATTTCAAAAGTCTTATGCCAATGAGGCTGTTGTAAATCCTGCTGTAAACCGGGCCATCAATCAGTCCGCCTTCAGTTGTTACACCCAGGTGCAGGGTGAATGCCGAATGTGGAAATTCAGGAAAATCGCCTCCAGCAGGCAAACCACATATCATTGATGTTCCCCACGGATTACATCCGAAAAGCCAATCGCGCAATGCGGCCTCCTGATACCTGAAAGAAGCATCTCCCGTGGCTTCGTAATAAAGCATTTGCATTGCAAGTGCAGCCACAACATAATTATTCGAACACCAGATAAACGGCACCTTAACCTGAAAAGGATCATCCTGACGGCGGCTGTTGAGGATGCTTAAAGCTTTGTGAAGAAAATATCTGTAACGCAATGAATATCTGGTGTCTGACAGAGCCAGATTAATGTGTCCCATATTCAGAAACGGGTAAAACTGGTAATGTCTTGCAGTATCTTTCTCAATCCATGGTGAAACAGGTTCAAGCGATCCCCAGTAATCGGCTTTAACAAGAAATAATGAATCCCCCGTAACTCTGAATAACTGCCATGCCGCAAGCTCAAGATCATCGGTATAATTATCTTCTTCATAGAAATAAGGTGAAAGGTAGCAGGCTGTTTGAGTGGTTCCCAAATCTGTCAGGCCAAATTCATAAGCTTCGTATGCTTTAATTGCCAGTTTACGTGAGAGGTCTGGATCGATATTTCTGAAAACTTCTGAACCTAAAGCAAAGGCTGAAGCAAATTTGCCAGCTGTTGACGATACACCCTCGCTGCGATTTCTATAACGGCCCAGCCCCTGCGGCTTACCAGTAACGAAATATACAGGCCGGTATCTGCCGTAACCGTATGTAGCAGTATCCTGGTTCGGAAGCCTGAATCCCCGGTGGTCGCGGTCGTCGGCAACCTGATTATACATCTCCCCGCTGTCGGGATTCATCTTTAAAAGCCACTCTATCCCCCATCGTGCCTCATCAAGGATATCTGGTATACCGTTACTGGCGGGATTGCCGTTCGCATCATACTTATCTCCGAAAACCTCAGGTGCTACAGTGTAAGCATAAAGCATCTGATATACTGCATTGGCAGATGTGGGAACATATTGCAGGTAGTCGCTTGCGTCATGCCATCCTCCTGTTACATCAATAATCTCACCTTCTCTGGTTGGGTGATCGACAATAAAACCATCGTGTGTATGGCATGAATCTTTCAGCCAGGGGTTATAACCACACCTCTGCTGTCGCATATAACTAAGGATATAGTCAGAAGTACCCCTGTAAACCTCATTATCAATTCTGAAGACTGGAGATTCAATCTTCCCTGCCATGATAAAATATTTACCAGGCCTGGTAAATTCGGAAAAATCGAGGCGAGCAGAGCTCTTCATCCCCCAGTACTCTCCATTGTAAGCCACTGCTATCCCCTTAAAAACAACCTTCCCGGTTTTTGCTTCACAAAGTGTAAAGATTCTGATCGCTGTCTCTTTCTCTGAAAGATATACCGCAACCTTAACTGATTCAGGATGATAACCAAGCTGGTTTATTCTTATCCACGACGATTGTGTATAAACCGTAACAGTTGTATAAAAAATAGCGATGACTGTTAAAAATATTATTTTCTTTGTCATAAAAATTCCTGAATGTTCATGCTTATAACAATACAAATTATGTAAAATATTTTAATTGCTTCTCTGACTGCCCCAAAAAATTTATATCCCCAGAATCTCAAAAAGAAGAGACATTTATTATCCACTTCATCAAACTCTTTCCCATGACGGCTGGTAGAGAAAGGTTAAAATACCAACTTTATTACATTACCCCCTTTGTTTTTCCCCCAAGGGGGAAATGTTAACAATAATCCATGTTTTTTAACTATTTTATTTATGTTACTTCTCTTCATTTTTAAGTCGTAATACATTTAACCCTGTACGCCTCAGAAATTAGTCCTTCGCCTGAAAATACCACCTTTGTTACATTACTTCCTTTACTAAACTACCCCCTTTGTTTTTCCCCCAAGGGGGAAATTGAAGCATTCAGTTTTATCTAAATATTTTGCTTATTTATGTGTTCTTTAATTTCTTCCAATACCTTTTCTGTGTCGTTTATTACTTCTTCATTTTTAAATCGCAGTACATTTATTCCTGTACGCCTCAGAAATTAGTCCTTCGCCTGAAAATATTCCCTTTATTGCATTACCCCCTTTGTTTTTCCCAAAAAGGGGAAATTGAAGCATTCAGTTTTTTAAATATTTTGCTTATTTATGTGCTGTTTGATTTCTTCCAAAACTTTTTCCGTATCGCTTATTACTTCTTCATATTTAAATTGCAGTACATTTAACCCTGTATGCCTCAGAAATTCATACTTCTCGTGAAAATACCATTGTCAATTATTGATGGCAAAACTTCCAGAATTAACTTCTTAATATTTAAGCCTTTCCCCCTTGGGGGAAACGGGAAAGGGGGTATATCGTCCTGAAAAAGGTTGACAGACTCCAAGCCTTTCCCCCTTGGGGGCAACGGGAAAGGGGGTATATCGTCCTGAAAAAGGTTGACAGACTCCAAGCCTTTCCCCCTTGGGGGAAACGGGAAAGGG
>DYKN01000127.1 GCA_020722575.1 Rikenella microfusus
GCAATAATTCCCTTGAAAGCTCCGTATTTTACTAAAGGATCTCCGATGAGATAATATTGGAGGTATTTATTAGGGTTAGTCCCTCCTATCCATTTTGAATCTAGAAAATATTTTTCTGCGTCTTTTTGTCCTTTTAAATAAGCTAAGCCTATATCATATCCTGTAGCTAAATAAGGAGTCCACCAAGCGTCCCATGATGAACCTGTACATACAGTATCCACACTGGATAAGATATTTATGGCTCCAGATTGAATTGCTGCACTAATCAGAGGAACAGATGAGTCGGTATAATAGGGACCAGTACTGCAACCATTAAATGACCAAAGGCTAGGAAAGTAAAATCTATTGTTTAAAATATCTCTCCCACAGATGAGAGGTGAGGTTGCACTCATACATGTGGGACAGCCATGACCATGTAGGAGAATGATTTTAGCAGATTTTGCTTTATTTAAAAACTCATTTAGAGGCGCATGGAGTTTGCCATAACTATTTTCTTCACCAAACATCCCTTTTAAATCTTCTTTTGCACAATGAAAATTAACATCATCAAAATCTGATGAACATACTCCTTTTTCGATACTTTTCATATGTCCACTGTCAAAAAAGGGACCTTTATTCATTAATAATACTGCTCTAGCCAAATTGTAGGCAGTAAAACGGCTAAAAGCTATATCAGGCACATATGCACCATCCTCATCTCTATCTGCATAGCGGGCATCAGCAGAAATATCTTCACTCCAGCCAGGATTGAATCTATAAGGAATGGTTTCCCAATGACTGCAAATTACTAAATAATCTGGCTCTTTGCCATTATTATGAGGAATTATGTTTTGGTCTAAGGCTGAATCTATGCTTTCATCCACGGTAGTAGCATCAGTTCCCGTAACACTGATTAACATTGTTCCTCTTAAGGCAGCATAAATAGGAGCAATTTTCCAGTATTCCCTATCATCTGGAAGTTGGCTGTTATCATTTTGATGAATGACAGTCACTATATTTTTAGTATCGGGAAATTTTTCTGGGGTTAAACTTATTTCAGCCTCACTAATATTGGAAATCTGTTGAAATTCCTTTCTATAACTTTTGGCTAAAGAAGAGAGTTCAATTTTTAAGGTATCATCATTTCCAAAATAGATTATTTTGGAGACATCAACATCATTTTTAAGCAAATTTTCTACCTCTTGATAACTATTCAAAAAGGCTCCTGAAGCCCGGTGGGCATAAATACTAGCATAGGGCATAAAGAGCTCCTGATTGGCTATGGTAACAACAGAAGGAGCTCCCCGGTTATTAATCCAAAAATTTAAAATATAATCATCTATGGGTGATTGACGGGTTACCTTAATACCTAAGGCTCTAATCTGATTGAGAAAAGTTTCAGGGATGGTATTTGAAAGAGTTTCAGCTACATATAATTCTGTGGATGAAGGAGTTAGTTTCTCTAAGAAATCTATTATTTCCGATGTAGCATTTGAATCATAAATCAAAAGTGGAGAGTGAGAGTTTTTGGCATGGTTTCTGGTAAGAGGGAGGGTTTCTAAAATGGTATTTGCCTCTTGATCAGTTAGCCATACCCTCTCTGGGTCAAAAGAGGGTTCTGAAGACATGGTTATTATTAGGGTTTGAGAAACCTCTTTTGACCAAACTCCCTTGCTGTCTCTCACCTTAAAGTAAATGATATGAATGCCAACAGGAAGAGTGTTAATGGTAAATTTTCTCTCTCTACTAAATTCTCCAATAATGGAAGAGCGCCAACTGTATTCAACAATTTCACCACTTCCTCCTTCACCTCTTCCTTCAAAATTAACAGCCTCACCCTGGGGAGCAGGATTAGGAGAAATAGAGACAATGATGGCTGTGGGAGCTAAGGAAGTGGGAGAAATAGGAGGAGTAGGAGGGGCTGGAGGTGTAGGAGAAACAATTTTTTTCTTCCCATAAATTTCATTCATTTTGGCTCTGGTTCCCTGACCGAAAAAACCAGTGGCTCGAATTTTATAACCTGCATATTTTGAGATTTCATCTCGATATTTTAATTGAAAAGCAACCACCGCCGCCCTAGTTGATTCACCGAAATAACCCGATTCAGCAGCAATTTCTTCATCACTTAAGAGTCCTTCTTTTTTCAAAGCTATCTGTAATGCTTTAACTTCTTCTCCTCTATCTCCATATTTCAAAGTTACATTGAA
>DYKN01000128.1 GCA_020722575.1 Rikenella microfusus
GGCTGGTTTCGTATATTTCACGCTGTCCCTTTTCGCTGGCGCGGATGATCAAGGTTAGCGCAGATGGACAGGTGATCTACCGGGCGGGGAAAAGTGAATGCGTGCGGTTTCCGCGGCCCGGAGATGAGCAGCTCAGGCAAAAGGTGTCACGCAATTTCCAGGTGTTTGATGCCCTGGAACTCGTTGCCAGGCTCCTGCCTGGCAATGGGCGGAGGTGACGCAGCACATTCCGGCCAAGAGGCAGCACCTGCTTCCCTACTTAAACTGTTATTCGAATAAAGAGCGCGGCATGCGCAATAAAGGAGCCGTCGTCTCCGGCAAAGGCTGGTGGAGAAACTGCAGCGGCTGATGCGTTCATCAAGAAGCGGAAAATGAGTTGGGCGGCATTGATCAGAAAGGTGTACGAGGTTGACCCGCTGAGATGTCCTGGATGTGGCGGAGAGATGCAGATCATCAGTTTTATCGAAAAGTGTCAGGCGGATGTGGTTGAGAAAATATTGCGGCATTGCGGATTGTGGAAAGATGCGGCGTCGCGGCTGCCGCCGGCAGTAAGTAGAGTGGCAGACGGTAAGCCGGGTTATGATTACGGCTATTTTGAGCGCGTCTGCATATAAAGAGGCCTTCCTGAAATTATTTCTGCGCGAGTTGATCCCGCAGCGATATCGCCTGGTTACATACTTTTTAGAGATTTTGCTTGATTTTCAGATTCTGATTGGATAATTTACCGGCAGATAAGAAGCGGTGAGGGCGCCGCATAATGGCTTGGCACTCTGAAAATGGGGTATGGGGCGCTCGCCAGAGGATGATTTCCTCGATTTTTATGGCCCCCAGCAAAATCAAATTTCTTATCAGTTGTTAGACATTATGAAAATTATCTGTTTTTTAATTCATTTTCTATGGTTTCAACAATTCTTTGATAACTATCACTCTTAAATCCAACATCTCCAAATATAATTTTCCCATTCTGGCCAATTACATATAATGTTGGTATCCCAGTAACGCCATATTTTTTTGCTACTTCATCTCCCTTCATTAAGAGCTTATAATTGTATCCTTTTTCATTCATAAACTTAATAGGATCGCCACGTTCCCATGTGCTAATACCAAGAACAATAACGGATTGATTTAGAAATTTTTCATGAATCTTTTGGAGTTCAGGCATCATTTTCACACATGGGCCACACCAAGTTGCCCAGAAATCCATAACTATAATTTTGTCTTTAAAATCCTTCAATGAATGTTTATTTCCTTGTGGATCTGCCAAAGTCCAATCAGGGGCAATATCATCAGTTGAGAGAGATGGTTTACTTTTGCCAAAGCCCTGATATTCTTTAACCTGAAAATCTTCAGGAACCATTATATTGAATTCTTTAGTATCAATTTCAATATTTGTTTTTATATTTTTTAATTTTAATATGTGCTCGTGTTTCTGTTCAGGTATGCGATCATATAAGATACGAACTTTTCGAGGTAAATAATCATCGACACCAAAAAACCACCAACTTTCACTTTCACTTGATTCTTTAGAAAAAATGAAATGAATAATATGGCAGGGAATGTTATCAATAACTGCCAAACCGCCATATTTAATTTCTGTTGCAGACTGTTCACGTTCGTAAGGTTTGTCTTTTATGAAATAATCTAAAATAAGTTCTATTGCTCCAATTAAAAGATACTTACCAGTTCTATCGGGGTCATTTAAATAACAAATTTTCTTTGTTATATCCAGTTTGTTATTTTTTCACCATTATAAATAACTTTAAACGGAGAAGAACGATTTGAACTTACCATTTTTCCAGATATGATGAGTTTAGCCCCTATCGAATCAATAGCATCGATGCGAAGTAGTTTTACATCTCCTATATGAGGAGTTAGAATGGCATGTTGTTCACCATATTTTACAATTCCAATATCATAAGATTCTGCGGTGTAGGATATGGATTTGATATCAGTAGTTGATTTTACTGCTTTAGACAATATTTCCTTTGGATCAGGTAGATCTGATTGTGCTGATAGGTGCAAAGGAATAAAAATTATAATTATCAAAAGAAATTTATATGAAAATTTCATTTTAAAATTCCTTTAATTTTATTTTACGTCTAACGGCAGCATCAGTGGTTGAAACCGCATTAGATAAAGCTGAATGAACATACT
>DYKN01000129.1 GCA_020722575.1 Rikenella microfusus
CCATAATTCATCCAGACCGCAGCCCCTGGGGATTACGTCAAGCAGGTGAGCCAGTATCTTATAGCTGGTATTGTGCTGGCGGCAGTTGGCATAGGTAAAGGACAGTTTATTACTCATTATTTTCATTAGATACTGGGCCAAAAGGCTTTTGCCCGATCCCTTTGAGCCTAAGACAAGGACATTATTGGCTATGCCGCTCTGGCGGTATCTAAGAATCGCATCGATTAGCGGTTTTAGCTCTGTCCTCATAAGAGGTTTGTCGGGGATGTAGTTAAAGTCAAAGACCCGGTAATCGGTGATTATTTTACTGCTGTTTTCGAGCTGGTTTTGCTTATCCGCCAGGTATGATTCTATGTCCATTGTGCCTTACGTATAAATTGCTGCGGACGTATAAAGTAAAGGGGGTTTATAAATCTATCCCCTTTCCAATCATAAACCGCACAGGACGTATAAACTGTCAGAAGTCCGGAATTCATCAGAAAACAGGACGATCATATTTATTCGCTGAAACGAATAACAATAGAAACCAAAACTCGAAATCCGAATATCGAAATTCGAAACAATATCGAATGAACAAAATTCAAATTTTCAAAACAAAACTGGCGGCGGATTTTCCTGTTTGGGTTATTGGGATTTGTAATTTTGAATTTGTTTCGTATTTCGGATTTCGTGCTTCGTATTTTCCTGTCTGTCAGGCCCGATTAGTCAGGTACTTTTCTATTTTCAGGCCGTCTTTTAACCTGAATCTGTTGACCATGCCGGTATCTATCACTTTTTCAAATATATCCGCCTTTAATAATATCTGGTGGATCTGGTTCTTTATGGTGGTGGGCGCTTTATTTAACGCGCCGGCAATGTCCCTGTAAGATAAGGCCATATCCTGATGACTGAAAAGCACTGAAAGTATCTTCTTTTCCTGCTGACTGAACTTATCGATGTCCAATTTATTATTATTGCCATTTACACCTGATTGAGCGGGTTTGACCGGCCAGTCCGGTCGGATGGTCGGATTAGTCGGTGCGGACGGCTGACTGGTCTGAGGTCTTGACAGTAATTCTTCCAGTGTGCTTAATTTCCGGGAATGCTCCTTTAACAGCAGGCTGTTTTCAGCAATCCCCTTCTGGTGATTGTCCAGAACAGTGTTTATGGCATCAATCTGAACCTTAATGCCGGACAATTGATGTTTTACTGTGGAACTATAGTTTCGGGATTTTCTTCTTCGTTTCCGTATTTTTGCCCTGCTGCCGATAAGAAAGTCAAATATGCCCATGTTTTTTTTAATATACCCTCACATCAGAGCCAGGATAATAAAACTGCATGGCAAGTTTGTGAAGCTGCCTTTGGAATTCTATCTTCCGACTATTCTGATTGAGCCTGCTAAGCAGTTCATCTGCCTGAATCCAGACCGATTGAAAGTGAGCCTGTTTATCTGTAAGTTCTGCCATGGTATTGTCATTAAAAAATACCCTTGCCGACGGATTTGTTCTTTTCTCAAAGACCATGAGCTTATGCCATTCAATGATTGCCTTTGAGTCATCGACGATTCTTTTCAGCTCAGCGAGGCAGGAACTTAACTGCTGTTGGGTATCCATTAAAAGATAACGGCAGTCAACTATAAAAATGTTATCATTATTGCTTACATGTACATATCATCATTATTGGCAAGGTCTTCCCAGTCAAGCTCATCTTCGTCTGATACAGAATCATTATCGATTGATTCCCTGTAGAAGCTGTTGTACTCGTGCAGGTGGTCGAGGATACGATTGGTAACCCTTCTTATTGCACGGGTGTTGTCGCAGATTTCCTCGAGCAGGTCGGACTTTTTTTGTTCAAGGGTTTTGTTATCTTGTGATGTCATTTCGGAATGATAACGGCACGGTATCTTATAAACATTATTGCACTTGAACAAATATTTGACAACCATACAATTATGAAATATGCATCCTGATAATGTCGGCTCGGCGCTGTTCCTGAAGAAATACCCCAGGCTGCCGCATAGATGATGAAAAACTATTTATGCCTGAAAAAACGGGACAACGGACAATCAAAGACGTTGGCCAAAAGGTAAACAGATATTAAAGCCATTAGCCCGGCCGGTGAATCATGCAATCAATTAGCCGAAGTCTAACGGCTATATAA
>DYKN01000130.1 GCA_020722575.1 Rikenella microfusus
GTTTACTATCATCTAGATGATATAGCCAAGAAAATCTGACCTTTTTAACACTCTTCTCGTAATCAGACCACGATAATAATTACTCTCGGTGATGGTTATTTTGTCCCCTTCGACCTTCTCGATGTAGACTGCGTGTGGTGTGCCTTTTGTTGAGCCAATTTTCCCCACTTGTGGTTCTTGCGAGTTGATAGCATATCTACCACCGGCACCGAGAACCCTGTTGATTCCGGACATCGCTTTGCTGTATGCAACGCAGTTGTAGAATCCTGGGTCTTTTGAAACAACTTCCACTTTACCAGTTGTTTTTTGGTAGCTTTCGCCCCTTTGGTAACTCCTCTGGGTAGCCAACTCTCGACTGATTCTCTCTCGCTCCTCTCTCTGCCAAACAGAATCACCAGGAATAATAGCGATCCTGTTATCATTGCTATCATTATGAAGAATATAAGTGCTAAGTTGTATTCCATCTACCTCCTTTGTTTGTGTTTGTATTGTTTGCCATTTAATAAATCCCGCTAAAACAAATGCTAATAAATCCAAAATGCTCCTTATTTACTGATAGTTCGGAACAAATTTGTTTCATAAGCTAATACTCCTTAAATATGTTATTTCTTGATTTTGTGAGTGGGGCATATCGCCCCCGTAGTGTAATCACTACTCCAATGTGAAGTATGAGGGTTAGTCGGGGCGGATATTATGCTCTGCCACCCCGTTCGGAGCTGGGAGCTGACCTGTTTTTACCCTTTCGGAGGGTGTCCGTTGTCAGCCCCGAAGCTTTCCTCCGTATTGTTTCAGATACTTCTGGAATTCATCAGTCGCTTCACCGAGATTGTCAGCGACATAATCGTAGGCGATGAGCTTCCCTTGTCTGCGGTGGTGGATAAAATATCCGTTAACATCGTTGTCGCAGATGAGCTGGAGTAAATCCGTTCCGTTCCTAAGTGAGTAGACGAGGATTTGGTCGCCTCCTGCTACTTCCATCTCAATACCTCCTCTTTTGATGGATTGCCTTTCTTGTCAAGCTGGTGCGCTATCTGCTCGCACGAACGACAGCGAAGTTCGCAATCATCTATTGAGGTCGGTGTGTGTCGTCTGCCGTTTATATGATGGCCTACTATTGTCTTTCGGTCGCCAGATAAACCGCAAATTTCACATTCCCAGCCAAAGATTACCGCTCGTTGAGCTTTAACCTCTGACCACTTGATACCAATCACCCCTTTCTTACTACTTACTGATGAGAGGGGGAGGGGAACCTTCTCACCAGAAAGTAATAAAAAAAGGATAAAAAATCCTTATTGTTAAGTTACCAAGTTTTTGCCCTCTGTTTCATAAGTCTATTATCTTTTATAGGAAAATATCTGTCAAGTTCTGGGTCGTATTCCCGCCTTATCCCACGCTCACGCAACATTTTATCGTAGACCCTTTCAATAAAAATGTGGTCTGCGTGTTCTTTCCCTTCCTGTTTCCCCGCCATCTTCCTCCTTTACTCTTTCTGAATAACCTTTTTTAGAATTATTATATTTATCCAATAAGCCATTTTTAGCTAGGGCTTTTTTATAAGTTTCTTCGGTATATCTTTTTGATGAGTGGATTTTAGACATTTTTCTAACTCCCAAAAATTACATTGTAGTTTAATAAACATATTAGACAGGCGGTTTATCTCTCGCATAACCCCGTTGACTGATAATCTGTCGTCCTTACCAGCACAGGCGATGCAATACTTCGCACCTTTTGTTCTTATACTCTCTATTTCACCGCCACAGCGTTTACATTTCATTTTTGCTCCTTATTGGTTAAATTCTTTATAATGTGTTTTATGACGGCACAATTAAAACCATTTCCTAAAAGTTTTTTCCTATTTGTTTTTGCTAATCCCTCTGTATAATTGTCGGGTAAGCTCTGCAATCTCTCGCACTCTATCGGTGTTAATGGTCTGTAATAATCTTTTAATACAACCAAACTATCGGTGTTAACAGTAGTCAGCGAATTTGATTTTCCGTCTTTTCTTATTTCAAGTTGTTTCCCTTTCCCCTCTCTTGTTCTTTTCGCACCGCCGGTTATCAAATAAAGCCCTGTTTTTGCTCCTTTCCCGCCACCGTTTGCCGATAA
>DYKN01000131.1 GCA_020722575.1 Rikenella microfusus
CAGAAGATAAAGGAAAAGTAAATGCAATATCAAAAATCAAAAATCAAAAATCAAAAATTATTTTTGAAGAATTGGAGCTTTCACAAAATTCTATTTTAGATGAAAGAAATTTCTTTGAAAAAATTCTTCACTTAGGAATTAATCAAAAACCAATTCCTCAAAATTTTGAAGTTAAAGCCAGTATTCAAAATCATAAAGATTCACCCCTTCAAATTTTAATTGAACCTAATCAAACCCAATATTTTAAAATGGAAATAAATTTCCCGGTAAATTCTTCAGGGGAATTTTATATTGAAGCAATTGGAGATAAAGAAGGTTACGGTCTTTTGGATCCTTGGTGGAACTCAAATTGGCAATATAGAAGGAAAATTACTATATTTGCAACGACAACTACTCCTATTGGCTATTCGGTTTACTTTGTAGCTGATACTTCAGCTTTAATTTCAGCAGGCAAAGTGAGATCAGATGGTAAAGATTGGAGAGTAGCTTATTGGTCAGGTTCTTCCTGGGAAGAATTAGACCGTTGGATTGATACTGATCTGGGAGGAGGTTGGAACAGTACCAATACTTGGACCTGGTTTAAAACCAAATCAGCTATTTCAGGAGGGAGTTCAGATGATAACTATTATCTCTATTATGGAAATTCAGATGCAGGAGATCCTCCAGCTTACTGGGTAGACTCAATGGGGGCAGATAGTCCACCATCTAAAGTCTTTTTAGCTGCAGATGATTTTGAGGAACATGCTACTGGTACTTCACCTGATGGTTGGACTGCTCACTCTGGCTGTAGTAATATCTTAGTTCAGTTAGATGATGGAAACAAAATATTAGATGATGCTACTGGTACAGGAGGCAATGTTACTGCTGATAATGCTACCTCTACTGATTACGCAGTCAGACAAAAGTTTAGATCAGTAGATGATATTGCAGATGATGCCGGATTAGTAATCCGTTATCAAAACGAAAATAATGAGATCTATGGAGGAATCATTTCAGATACCAGTACTGAAATCAGGGAAAAAATTAATGGAACATGGTATACAATTGGAGGACCTTGGACTATTGATAATATTGGAACCAGTTGGCATGTTCAAGAATTAAGAATATCCAGTACCACAGTAAAACTTTATATTGATGGTAATTATATCGGTACAGCAACAGCCAGTAGCAGTGCCCCAAGTGAAGGAGCTTCTGGTTTCTGGTGTCAAGATAGCCATCATGGTTACAGAGATAATCATATTATTCGAAAATATGTTGATCCCGAACCTACTACTTCCCTTAGTTCGGAAGAACCAATTCTGAGAATCAAAGGAAAAGTTTATTCTGATGAGGGAAGTTCACCTTTATTAACTGGACCTATTATAAGTTTGGCTATTAATAATAATTTTAAAGCTTCCACTACTGCTTCCACTACTGATGGGAGTTTTGATCTTTCTATTTCTAAAAACGAAGTTTCAGCTGGCAATACTTTTACTTTATGGATCGATAATAATGCTACTTATAGCGGAACAGTAGTAACTGTGACTGATGGTTTGACTGATATTACCGATCTTGATATCTATGCAGGTCACATTATTGTCAGAGATGATCATGACCAAAATGGCTTGGAAATTGCAGACATGGTTTACTGGGATAATGACAATGATCCTGATATTAAATTCACTGCTTCTACTGGTACTCCAGATACCTTAACTGTTTATTCAGGTTATGAACTTTATGTCTGGAAGAGACCTGATGGAGTTTTTACTCCAAATGGAAATGTTAATACTTATGATATAGAAATTCAAGGAATTTACAATGCTTCTGGCACAGAAACCATTACTGTTTCTGGCTCCTGGAAAGTTGGCACTGAAGCCGTTTTTAATGCAGCCAGTTCTACTGTATTATTCAATGCTGCTACTACTGGAAAAACAATTGATAGCGGAGGAAATTCTCCTTCTAAATCCTTTTACAATGTTGAATTCAACAATTCTTCCGGAGGATGGACCATTGAAAAGTATGACCTATTAGCAGAAAATAACTTTTATCTGACCAATGCCTCTTCTTTTATTATGGGTCCTCCAGTTTGGTATGATTCTGGTTGGTCTTACAGAAAGAAGATAACT
>DYKN01000132.1 GCA_020722575.1 Rikenella microfusus
ATTTTATAATCCTCCGCAAAATAAGTTATCGCTGGGCCAGAGCCTGCCCTGAATATAGAAATTATTGTTTCATCCACAATACCAGAAGCGGGGCACGGTTCAATAGTTATATATCTATCAATATGATTGGATATCTTCCTGTGGTGACATTTATAGCCCATTAACAGCACCTGGCTTTTTCTTAACAATGCATTCCCTATTTGCTATTGCATTATACCATATGTTTTTCAATTTTTGATACATGTATGTTCATGGTGGCACATCTTATATTTATCAAACTTATTCTTAATTTCATTATTGTAATTTTGCAATCGATTGTTATTATTGGTCGGTAAAGTGGCGGGTTTTCTTAACAGAATTAGTAAAATATAAATAATTTTTAGAAATAATTATTTATGGCTAAAGTAATATTAACTTCGGATAGGGGAACTTTTACCGATTATGGTGGAGTTTCCGTTTTAGGGTATGTTGCATGTATGCCAAACAATATAGTTCCAAAACTATTAATGGATAAAATTTTCGCACCTCCTGCAAAATACAGCAAGGGAGAACCACTGCATGTGCCATATCCTCTGAGAAAACTGGAAGCCGCTCTCGTTAATGCGGGAATTTCTGACATTAAAATAGTATCACCCGAAAGGCTTGAAAAGGAGGTAAACGAGAATACTAAAATACTTGGCATTAATGTGCATGATCCCTATGGCCTTAGCCCTGTTACATTTAAGTTAACTATGCTCTTCGGTAGCCAGATGAGCTGGACTGCCCGGTACTTTGAAGAATTAGCCGGTGTAGTAAGAAGATTAAAGCAAAAATACAACTTCCGTGTTATTATAGGCGGACCGGCTGCATGGCAGATAGGCCTGAACAAACCGGATTTTGTTGACACAATTTTTAATGGTGAAGCCGAAATAGATTTCCCTATAATTGTAAAAAAATCTCTGGATGGGGAATCTTTGCCCGCCGAAATTACCGGAAGGATGCCAGACATAAATCATATACCCAACATTATGAAACCCGGGCGTTTCGGTGAAGTACAGGTCACCCGTGGATGCCCCAGAGGGTGTTCTTTCTGCTCAATTACCCCGGAAACATACCGTACAATTCCAATGGAAAATATAGAGGCCGAAACTTTACTTTATCTGGAAAACGGATATAAGGATATAGAGTTCATCACCGATGATATAATGCTCTATGGTCAGAAAAAACTTACAGCGAACCATGATGCTATTGTCAATCTATTTTCTACTATTAAAAAAATGGGTGCCAGATATCTCACCTTTCCCCACATATCCGCACCTGCTGTCCTGTTTTCACCTGATACCCTTTTTGAAATATCAGAAATCGGTGGATTGAAAGAATATGGTGCAGAGGCTCCTGTTGTGGGGCTTGAAACCGGAAGCACTAAAATTATGCATAAATATATGAATGCAAAGCCTTACCCGTGGAAACCGGAAGACTGGAAGGACGTTATAGTAAAGGCAACTTCTATAATGAACCAGGCCAGTGTTTTTCCCTGTTATACCATGACAATTGGATACCCGGAAGAAACAGAGGAGGATCTAAAGCAAAGCATCGATATAGTACAGAGTATAATTGATAACAACTATACGGCATGGATATTCCCCTTGCCTGTAATTCCAATGACATCATCCAGGATAAGCAAGAATCCTTTTCCATATATGGAAAAACTCCCGGAAGGTTACTGGGATCTACTATATGAATCCTGGAAATACGATTTCAGGACTACAAAACAGGTTATTCCAAATATGGTAAAGAGGATGAATCCGGTAACACGCAGGATAATAGATCTGATGAACGGAGCTGTTTTTGATAATCTGGATAAAATATTCAAGCAACTTGCAGTAACAAAAGGAAAAAAATCAGCAGATTTTGCCAATATTAATATGAATACTATTACCGGATTCCTGAAAACGGTCTACTGGATAACACGGTACACTGCCGGAAAAGAGATTAAAAATAAAAAAGTCTCATCATTAACAAACCAGGCAAAAGTGTCATAATTTTTGTAAATAATTTTATTTATGATTAGCATATCACTTCTGTATGTATAACAAAAATG
>DYKN01000051.1 GCA_020722575.1 Rikenella microfusus
AAAAGAGGAAATTTTAAATCAATTAGTGGTTTAATAAATTGTCCAGCTTTTTATTACAGATTCAATTTTATGAATAGCAACTTGAATTATTAAGCCAATTCACAAATTATTAAAACTATTTAAACAACGAAAAGTATTAGCTTAAAAAACATTTTGAAAATAATTTTGACTTGATTATCTGACTATTCAGATAATGTTTCAATCTTTAACCTAAACAAATTAATATGAAAAAAAGATTTGATTTTATGAGGGATGTCAATATTCCCGTAATAAAAAAACTATTGAAGATAATGGAACTTACAAGTTTTATTGTTCTATTATCTGTAGTAAGCGCTTTGGCAAGAAGTACATATTCTCAGAATAACGGGATAATTGTACTTAATGCCACGGATGAGTCCGGCTATGAAGAACAATATGCCTTACAGCAAAAAACAGTTTCAGGAAAAGTGACCGACTCCAGTAATCAACCATTACCCGGCGTTAACGTGGTTGTAAAAGGCACCACCCATGGCACCATGACCAACAATGATGGGGCCTATTCGCTTGATAATGTCCCTGACGATGCAACACTTGTTTTTTCTTTTATTGGAATGAAAACACAGGAAATACATGTTGCAGGGAAAACAACATTAAATGTAATCATGGAAGAGGAATTAATCGGGTTGGATGAAGTAGTTGCAGTTGGCTATGGTACTGTAAAAAAACAAAATCTTACAGGAAGTGTATCTAAAATAAAATCAAAAGTATTGGAACAACGTGCCATCACTACTTTGGGCGAAGGTCTTGCAGGGCAGTTAGCCGGGGTCAGAGTTCAGGAGAAAAATGCGGCTCCCGGGGCAGAAATGAGCATAACCATCAGGGGAATAAGTTCAATAAATACGACAAATACACCATTGTATGTTATCGATGGTATTCCTGTCGTTAATATTATGGATTTTAATCCCAATGATATTGCATCAATAGAAGTATTGAAAGATGCTTCTTCTGCTGCCATTTATGGCTCGCGTGGTGCAAATGGTGTCGTATTAATAACAACCAAAAAAGGAACTGCCATGAAACCGGCTTTTGACTTTCAGGCTACTTATGGCATACAGAAGATAGATAAAGTCCCCGATATGATGAATCGGGATGAATATTTAGCTTATAACATCTGGGCAAAAAATTACATTTGGGTAGCAAGTGGGCATCATATGAGTGATCCGATGAGTATGAGGAGCGCTTCCCTCAGAATACCTGATGCATGGCTTAATAATCCCGGGAGTTTGCCAGATACAGATTGGTTTGATGCCCTGTACAGGTTAGCTCCTATGCAGACTTACGATCTAAATGTTTCCGGAGGAAGCGATATAGGGACATTTATGATTTCAGGTTCTTTAATGGATCAGGAAGGGATCGCGATAAATACTGACTACACCAGGGCAAATTTACGGTTGAACACAACTCTTAATTTAGCCCATAATATCCAGATAGGAATGAATATCGCTCCCTCATTTTCAACTAAACACATGCTAAACGAATATAATGGGACTCATTTTGTAGCTTCAATGCCTCCTATCGTTCCATTAAACGGGATGACCCAGGAAACAGGTTATACTGAAGGTGTGGTTAAAATGGTAAACCCGATTGAAGAAATAAAACAAACTGACAGGGAACAAAAACTCAATAAAGTGTTATCGAACATCTGGGCAGAATGGAAACTGTCAAAATCGGTTTCGTTTAAATCACAATATGGCTTTAATTATTCTGATTCACGTTATACTTATTTTAAACCTTCAAACGTTAACCTGGGACTACTATCCGAAGGGAGCTTCAGCAACGGACAGGCTTCCAGTTATACACTGAATAACACTTTGACGTATAATACTACAGTTAAGGATTTAATTGATGTTAACTTCTTACTGGGACAAAGCATCGAAGGCAATAAAGTATTTCATTCCAGTGCATCTGCAAATGGCTTTCCAAACGATCTGGTTCATACCTTAAATGTAGCCAGTACAAGTACTGGGGCTTCCACATCATCGTCAGAGAACAGGATATCATCATTTTTTAGCCGTTTAAACTTTAATATAGCTGAAAAATATATAGTGACATTGAATATTCGTCGTGATGGTTCATCAAAATTTGGACGTAACACCAAGTGGGGTTTATTTCCCTCTGCTTCAGTAGGATGGAAAATCAACAGGGAAGGATTTTTGAAAGATGCCCAATGGCTTGATTTGTTAAAACTACGCGTTATGGCTGGCAAGGCGGGGAATAACGCCATCGGTGATTTTGAATCCATTGCGCTTCTGTCTGCTGTTAATTATACTTTTAATAATGCAGTTGCCAACGGCTTGGCTCCAAGTACAATGGGAAATAAGGAATTGGGATGGGAAACAAAAGTTTCAAAAGGAATCGGACTTGATTTTAGCGCTTTCAAAAATCGTATTCAGTTAAATTTGGATTTTTACAATGATAAGACTACTGATATGTTGCTAAATTCAAATATTACATATGTATCAGGGTATGGATCATTGCGTCAGAACATTGGATCGGTACAAAACAAGGGATGGGAATTTGAACTGACCACAAATAATCTTGGGGGATCGTTAAACTGGACCACTACATTTAATCTGTCACACAACAAAAATAAAGTATTAAGTTTGGGTGAAAACGGCACTCCGATTATTGCCAAAATTATTTTCCCTATGAATATAACGCAAGTCGGTTACCCGATCGGAAGCTTCTATATGTACAAATCTGATGGCATACTCTTACCAGAAGATTTTGATGCCAATGGAAATGCATTGGTTCCAATCCATGCTGGTCAAAAACCAGGGAATGTTAAAATAGTCGATGTAAATAATGATGGTGTTATTAGCCCACTAGATATGACTGTCGTAGGCAACCCAGCTCCAGATTTTATTTATGGACTAAACAATACATTTACTTATAAAAACTTCGATTTCAACGTTTTTCTGCAAGGTCAGATCGGAGGTAACATATTCTTTTATTCATACAGATATTATGACTGGGGGAACTACTTCGGTTTTAATTCTTTAAAACGGTGGACCAGGTGTTATAAGCCTGAAGCTCCTAATGGTGAAAATGTTTATCCTGATACAAATGTAGATTTGACATGGGATGGGAAGACATATATGCGATATGGAAATTCCCCTGAATATTCAGATATCAATCTATATTCTACTACATACCTCAGAATAAAAAATATCACTTTAGGCTATAACCTGCCTAAAACAGTATGTAGCAAAATTGGTATTAATAAACTAAGGCTTTATCTGAATGCTGACAATTTTTACACATGGGATCGTTTTGTTGGATTTAATCCCGAGGAAACAAATACCCAGATCAGTTCAGCTTTCAAAGCTAATGAAACAACAGCGCCTGGCGTTTCATGGTCAGGTTATGGACTTTCAAGAAGATATGTTATTGGAATTAACCTAACATTTTAATTCAATTATTATGAAAACAATAAACAATTTATTATTTATTTCGGTAGCCGTTATTTTTCTGATTGCAACATCATGCGAAGACTACCTTGATTTAAAACCAACTTCAAGTTATAATGCAGCTGGTTTTTATAGTACGCAAAAAGATTTTGAATTAGCTATAAATGGTGATTATGCAATGCTTAGAAGCATCTGGGGTTACAAACAAAACTTTTTAGAATCACGGGGCGACGAAGTTCAGGATGACCCTATTACTACAGCTGATCATGTTTTAGCCCACAGATTCCTGAATGACGCCTCAACACCATTATTGAAAGATTTATGGTCATATTATTGGAAAATAATTGACCGATCCAACGCTATCATCGATAAGATTGATAACGGAACATTCACCGATGAAACTTATCGGTCTTACAGGAAGGGCGAAGCTTATTTTTTGCGGGGATATGCCTACTGGCAATTGGGTAATATGTTTGGAGGAGTTCAGATAATTAACCATCAAATGTCTATTAGCGAAATAATGGCAATTCCGCGAAGTACTGAGGAAGAAACATTAAATCAGGCTATCAGCGATTTACTAACAGCGGCAGACTTACTCCCGGAAGTATGGCCAAAAACTTCAGAATTAGGGAGAGCCACTAAATTCAGCGCTGAAGGAATTGCTGCGAAGGTATATTTGTATCAGCATAAATTCCAGGATGCAAAACCTCTTCTGGAAAATATAATTAATTCCGGCAAATATACGATGGCTACAAATTATGCAGACTGTTTTTTAGATAAATATGATAATAGCCCGGAACATGTTTTTCAGGTACAATTCATTTCAGGAGATGTAGGGTTGGGTTTTGCGTACCCTGTCTGTTCAATAACCACAAATGTTGATGAACCGACATTATACCCATATGGAGGAATTTCAGGAGCAAATAGGGTTTCTCCTGATTTAATCGCTGCTTATGAACCTGGCGATAAACGTCTTGACTTTACGATTATGCAAGGGTATCACATTATCGGGGGAGGTTTTGACGCTAACAGCAATTGGTGCATTAAGTATGTTCAGGGGACCAAACCATCGACCGGTAATAAATATGATTATCCAAATAACCTGCCTATTCTACGCTATACTGATGTGAAACTCATGTATGCAGAAGTATTAAATGAAGAAGGATATGTTGCTGATGGAGAAGCATTTACAATATTAAATGAAGTGCGTCAGAGAGCCGGATTACCCAATCTTACTTCAGCAACGTTAACATCACAAAGCGAATTCAGGTCCGCAATATTCCATGAACGACGAGTTGAATTTGCATTTGAACACCAAAGATGGATCGATCTTAAACGTAGCGGTAATGTGGTAAATGTAATGAATGCATTTTTTGCAAGAACTGATGAAGGAGGTGGAAATAAATATCACATGGAGGATTTTCATAAACTTTATCCCATACCGCAGGAAGAAATACTTTTAAATCCGAACTTGACACAAAATCCCGGATACTGATTTTATTAATCTCTTATGGAAGTTCCAACTGATATAATTGGTTGGGACTTCTATAAGGATTAAGGGATTGTACTTAAAATATTTCATTGAAGGGTTCAACAAAAAATGGTTCCATTTATTTGTAACTTTTGATCGAATTATTGTAAGAGTATAATCATTAAAAACTGAAAAACATGAGTAACAAGAAAATTCAACGTCGCCAGTTTATTGGAAACATATCGTTGGGAACAATTGGGATTTCGGCATTCGCCGGTTTTTCTTCATTCGGGAATGTGACAACAAACACAGCTAATTCAGGTCTGGCCATTCTTGGCGGAGTTCCGGTAGCTAAAAATAAAGTATGGCCCTCATGGCCTTATGTCGATGATAAGGTTGTAAATAAAATTGTAGAGGTAACCAAAAGCGGCAAATGGTGCCGGTTAGACAATTTTACAGAGGGTACCGTGGCAACATTTGAAAAGGAATTTGCAAAAATGATCGGGACAAAATCATGCGTTGCAACCGGCTCAGGTACACAGGCGCTAAATACAGTAGTTGAGGCTCTTGGGATCGGCCCCGGCGACGAAGTCATCACCTCTCCCCTATACCGATATGGGCACCATTGCCTCGATACTTGTCAGCAGAGCTTTACCGGTTTTAGCCGATTTGGACACAGAGTCTTTCCAGCTTGACCCCAAAGACGTTGAACGTAAAATTAACAAAAACACCAAAGCCATTATTCCCGTGCACATGATGGGTCAGCCTTGCGACATGGAAAATATAATGGCCATTGCAAAAAAATATAATTTAAAAGTGATTGAAGACGCTTGTCAGGCTCATCTTTCGGTTTATCAGGGGAAAACAATCGGGACAATCGGAGATGCCGGCTGTTTTAGTTTTCAGTCCAGTAAAACAATAGCATGCGGAGAAGGTGGTGGCATTGTCAGTAACGATGAAAAACTAATGGACGATTGTTACACAGTTCAGAATCATGGAACTAACCGCCATGGACAATCGGTAACTATTGGCTCGAAATACCGAATGAACGAACTGGAAGGGGCAATTCTTCTGGCCCAGTTGGAAGGCGCAAAAGAACGATTTGAAACCCGCAACAGGAACGCCGCTTACCTCACCTCTAAACTAAAAGATTTTCCCGGGTTAAAACCTCAAAAGTTATACGCGGGAACCGAAAGCGGCTCGTTTTATCTTTACACGATGTCCTACGATAAAAAGCATTTTAACGATGCCCCCAGGGATAATTTCTTAAAAGCCATTAATGCCGAAGGTATCGGTTTTTCGCCTTATTTAAAGAATGGATTACACCGCGAACCCTGGACCGACCATATCCTAACCCTGGATTCGTATAAAAAGATGTATTCTCCGGAACGCCTGAAACAATTTAAGGACGACTTGTACCTGCCCAAATGCGACGAGGTTTGTGAAAATATGGTTATGCTCTGGGCCTCCGGGCCTCTGCTGGCTGGCCAGTCAGACATGGACGATATTATAAATGCAATCATGAAAGTTTACGAAAACCGGGATAAATTAAATTCAATATAATTGTCGATATAATGCGGTTATCTTTTTTAAACTATCCCTTTCTTTTTATATTTTTTATCGGGTCAATCCTGAGTACAGGTTCTTTTGCCCAGATCAATTCGGTTACTTCAGGGGAACAATTGCTTACGGAGTTAAAAATCTCCACATTCGATATTGATGCAACCCCTCCGGTTGGCAGCTATCTTGCATATGATAAAATGGAAAATTCCGGAGAACTGGGCCTTAGGGCAAGAGGCCTTGTTCTTTTGGGAAACGGAAAGCCGGTTGTATTATGTGCCGTCGATTGGCTGGGCATTGCTAACGAAGGGCAGGACGCTTTTAAAAAAGCTTTGGCAGAAGCAGCCGATACGGATATCGACAGGGTGGTTGTACATACCTTGCATCAACACGATGCCCCTGTTTGTGATTTTAGCGCCGAAAGAATACTGAAAAGAAACGGGATTAAACCACAAAGCTTTAAAAGCGATTTTCAGCGCAAGTTTATTAAAAGGCTCAAAGCAGTTGTTGAAAATTCGGTAAAAACCCCCCGGCCCGTAACTCATTACAGTATTGGAGCGGCACCTGTATATAAGGTAGCTTCAAACAGAAGAATTATGGATGAAAACGGCAGGATGATGCCTATGCGGGGTTCTTCATGTAAAGACTCTCTGTTGCAAGCGAAACCTGAGGGGATTATTGATTCGATGGTTTCAGTTATCGGGTTATGGAATGGAGATACACCGGTGGCCGTTCTGAGCTTTTATGCCACTCACCCTCAGAGTTATTACCTTACCAGGGTTGCAAATCCCGATTTTCCGGGTATCGCCAGGTTTTTTCGTCAATTGGAAGTTCCTGATGCATTGCATGTTCATTTCAACGGTGCAGGTGGAAATATTGCCGCCGGCAAATACAATGACGGCTCGCATGAAACCAGAGCTGTTTTGGCCGCACGGCTTGCCGACGGAATGAAACGCGCCTGGGAACTGGGCAAACCTGTCGAAATTAACGTCAGTGAAGTGGGATGGTTTACCGAGGCGGTTTCATTGCAACCGGCTAAAGGAGTTAAAGAACAGATTGAATTAGAAATGAAAACCGGAAATATGCGATACCTGACCAATAATATTCAAAAATTGGCATGGATAAAAAGGGCAGAAAAAGGTCAGCAAATTAATATTTCGTGTTTAAAGCTGGGTAATGCGCGTATTTTATTTATGCCGGGAAAGCCGTTTGTCGAATATCAGCTTGCAGCCAAAGCCATGCATCCCGAATTGTTTGTTGCCATGGCGGCATACGGAGATTATGGCCCTTTTTATATTGGTACCAGAGAAGCATATAAACAAGGTGGTTATGAAATAGAAGTAAGCCCGGTAACTTGTGATGCGGAGGAGGTACTGATAACGGCTATGAAAAAATTACTCGCACATTAAAGCCCTGGAATTGATTTATCCCATGCAAATGAGTTTTGTCCTGTTGATTTTATTATTTATTGCGTCAGGTTGTACAGAAACAATTACTGATAGTGGTTTGCTGTATTATAAAAACGACAAGGGTGTTGTAAAACCTGTCAGGAATAAAAATGATTGGGAAATAAAACGTACCCAAATATTGGAAGGCATGCAGGCGGCAATGGGAAATTTACCGGAAAAGCGTGGTTTGCCAGATTTTAATGTTATTTATCTTGATACATTGAACAGGTTTAAACATACACGGTACACAATACTTTTTGATGTGGCTGAAAACGAAAAATTGTATGCTTATTTATACATCCCGGTTGATCAAAAAGCCAATGAAAAATTTCCGGCCATGATTGCACTGCATGGCACCGGCGAACAAGGGAAAAATTTTCTCGACGGTGAAACATATAATCGCGGGTTTGCAAGGGAATTAGCCGACCGCGGCTATGTTGTGATTGCCCCGGATTATCCCAGCATGGGAGACTCGAAGGATTACGATTTTACAACCGATAGATACGAATCGGGAACCATGAAAGGCATCTTTAACCACATACGGTGTGTTGACCTGCTTGAAACCTTCGATTTTGTCGATCCTGAACGCATCGGGGTAATAGGTCACTCACTGGGAGGACATAATGCGATGTTTTTAGGTGCATTTGATCAGCGGCTGAAGGTAATTGTTGCCAGTTGTGGCTGGACCTTAATGGATTATTACGATGCAGGGGAAAAATCCACAAAGTATTATGGGCACCGTTATGCCGGATGGGCACAGGAAAGATACATGCCTTTGCTCAGGACAAAATATAATCTGGAAGTTGAAAAATTTCCTTTTGATATGGACGAAGTTATCGCAGCCATTGCTCCCAGGGCGTTCTTCTCCAATTCTCCCGTCAACGACAGTAATTTCAGTGTTAAAGGGGTTAAAGAGGGAATTCAAAACGTAAGCAAAGTTTATTCGTTTTTCAAATCAAAAAAGAATCTTAAAGTGGTTTATCCTTTAACCGATCACGATTTTCCACTGGAAGTCAGGCTCGAAGCCTACTTGTTTATTGACAAGGTAATTGGGTCAAAATGAATGGAATTCTAGTAATATGAATACGAATGTCTGTTTTATTTAAACGAAAAAACATTATTCCTCCAACTAAAAGTATTATTCGATGAAAATTTTGCAACTTAATTATGGCACATAAAATTATTAATAGTTTCGTTTCGATTAGTTTTAGGAATTTCAAGAAAAAGGTCTTTTTAAAGTATCTTAAGAGGGTCATTTTTTAAATGCTATGAATCTTCTGCGCGTTTTTTAGCAGAAATTCCTCGGCTTTCACATTCCATAATTCTTTGGTTTTAGCTACCAATCTTGCCAGTCCGGCCAGGTCAAGGTCTTTGCCCAATGCGGAGGAAAAATCTCCGCCGCACGGTCGAGTGGTTCTGTGCAATATCGGTAACCACCAGCAATACAGGCTTTCTGTCCTTGCGGTTGACCAAGTAATTGATTACGGCTAGTACCATCGGGCCGACACCGGCTAAAATCGCCATTTTACCGCCCTGTTTGATTTCCATCTGGTGGACGCACAACCCGGATTGGGTATGGTAGTTGGCGTGAATGTTGCTAATTATACAGCTTAGTGGCTCGGCCAGCGACGCAGGTTAAAACCATGGCCTGTAGTAAGCCATGAGACAATCTTGCACCAGCACATTTTTCGGGATGATGACGTGAGTGGTGTCGCCACCAAAATAATTTTACGAATAGTCGGGCGTGCTTTATATTCCTACAGGGCCGTTTTCGTAATAAAAGGCCGGCTGAATTGAAAATTTTTGGCCCGGTTTGAATTTGTGCTGCCACCGGACGCCCACTCCCACAATTTCACTGGCAAAATCGTGCCCGATGATGATAGTGTTTTCGGCCATATCTGCCTAAATCCGTTTGTGATCCGTTCCCTAAGTGCTGCCTTTTAACTCAAGATGCAAAAACTGTCAGACACCACTTTTGCTATGATTTCGTCTTATCTGCGGAAGTTCAAATTCTTCAAGTCGTAAATCTTTTTCCCCGTATAAGCGAACTGCTTTGGTTTTTTTATCTATTTTTTAAAATTTTTCTGTTGTTTTATTTGGCTAATAAACTGATATCTTATTGGTGATGGTTAAAATCAATCGTTATCCAAAACTTCCATGTCTTTTATTTTCCGCACAAATTCAGATGGCGTTATTCCTTTAATTTTTTTAAATTGCCTGTTAAAGTTGGAAATATTTTCAAAACCGGACTCATAAGCAATACAGGAAATGCTTTGGGTTGGATCGGTAAGTAATTTACATGCATACCCTATTCTGATATTAAGTAAATACTCTTTAAAAGACATCCTGTAAGTTTTTTTAAATGTTGCATAGAATGTTGAATTAGACATACTTGTAATTTGCAGTAGATCCTTAATATAAATTTTACCCTGGAAGTTTTGCATAATAAATTTTAATGCTTTCTGCATAGGATTATGTTCTTCCTGCCAAAATGGATTACTGTATGCAGGGCTTGAGAGAATTTTATATTCCTTAGTTGATGCAAAAATCCTGAAAATTGAAAAAAGAGAATATAATTTGTCGATTTCATCCATGTCTTTCATTTTTAGCATGAGGGCGATAATCTTTCGCTTAGTTTTGCCAAAAAAGCTATAACCCATGTCTGCTGCGAAAATAAAATTCTTAAGTTTCTTATTTTCAGGTATATTTAAAAATTTTTCTCCTAAAAAATTGGGTAAAAACTGAATCACAATACCTTCACCTGAAAATCCGCCATCAACAGAGTAATATTGCGAATCACATAAAAATTCGTGTGGAGTATTTGCCCCGATCAAAGTTAGATCATTTTCTTTAAATCTGTCTATATTATCTCCTATCATCCTTTTCCCTTGACCCTTTGTTATGAGACATAACTCAATTTCAGGGTGATAATGCCATGTTGTAAAAGGATTATTCTCCTTGTAATAAATAAAAGATTTGTCAGGCTCTTGCAGTAATCTCACATTGGCAACTTTCATAGTGACTCTTATTTCATTTTATAATAGTCTGCATGACCTGTTGACAATTTGCTATCTAAATTACTATTTAAAGAAAGATAATATTTTATAAGATTATGTAATTGTACTCATCAATTCAAGATTGAGTCCATTAAAAAATGTCCTTAAATATACAAAAAAATTAGATATGCAATTTTTTTTTTAAATATTTCCTGCTAATATGTTAAAAAATGTTAATAAATTGCGAATAATATATGGATATCAAATTGTTATTTAGATCAAATGATAGTATTTTTACACGTATACCTAATTATTTATTATGTTTTTTCAAAGTATACTCTACTCAGCCAGATTTATTCTCTAACTTTCTATCTTCGTTAGGGGGAGATGGGAGGCGGCATAAGAAGTTTACCGATCACAATGCCTGGCATAACCTGTTCAGGGAATTTATTACTTGCAATGTAAATGAAAAATGCTTCAGCTGTTTATTTTCCGGGGATATGGGCAGGCTGAATGTACCAGTTAGAATGCTTGCCGGGATGTTGATATTGAAAGAGAGTTCAGGATGGAGCGATGAGCGGTTATTTGAGGAGATAGAATCTAACATCCTTGCAATGAACGCTCCTGGGATGAACAATGCCAGCGATGAAGCTCCCTATGCGGCTACCTATTATAATTTCAGAAAAGCGTTATAAGAGTATCAACTGCAAACCGGAGAGGACTTGATTGGAGATATGTTTCGGGAGCTAACCCAAACGCAGGCAAAGTTGTTCGGGGTATATGGTAAATTTACCCGGATGGACAGCAAGCTGATCGGCTCGAATATCTGCAAAAGCAGCCGGTTGCAAATAATAAACAGCGTATTACAGGTTTTTTTTAAAGACATCAGCCAACATGAGTGTAAAATAGCAAGGATGGAGGAAGAATACCGTCAGGCATTTTTGGAATTAATGAAGAAATCCGGCGGGCAAATTGTATACTCCCTGAATAACCAGTCAAGAGAGCAGATGCTGGAAAAGCTTGACTATATATTGCTGCGGTTGCAACAACTTTATACCGGACAGGACAGCAACAAATATCATTTAATAGTAAGCGTATTCTCTGAACAATACAGGATAGAGGGCGAACAGGTAAGATTATGTGAGATTAGGGAGATCAAAAGTGATTCTTTACAATCCCCTAACGATGAAGATGCTGCTTATTGCAAAAAAGGAGAGCAAAAAGTACAGGGGTACAGCGCCAATATAACAGAGACCTGCAATAACCACACCTTGAATTTAATTACGGATGTGCAAGTGGAAAAGGCTAATCATGCCGACAATGATTTTCTGCAAAAAACGGTTGAGCAAAGCGAGAAGGTTGTAGGGCATATAGAGAATGTAAATGCGGATGGAGCCTATCATTCGCCAGATAATCAGGAATTTGCAAAGAACAATGCCACCTCTCTTGTAGTTGGGAATATGCAAGGCAAGAAGGGCAAATATGCATTTGAGATAGAGGAGAAACGAAAACAGGCAGGTTATGGTTATTAATACTGAAACCGGAGAAGTACAAAAGGCGAAAGAGTATAAAAAGGGCAGGTACAAAAGATGGGAAAACAGGCAAAAAATACTTTTCCCTCGCTATGATACTGGCATTTTTTAAACGTCAACAGATGGAAAAATTTTCACAGGAAGCTTTTAAATGGCGAAACAACGTGGAAGCGAGCATTTTTCATCTGAGTTATTTTACCCGGAAAAACAAAACCCATTACATGGGAAAGATCAAACATTAATGGTGGGCACATAACAATTGTTTGTGGGTCAATCTAGTAAGAATCATGAACTGGATGGGAAAAGCGTGTCCGGATGGCACAAAAATAAGGAAAATTGAGGTTCTATTAACAAAAAATGCCGGCTTATTAATCGATTTTTCTATGGGGGGAAAGTTGATTTTTTCGACTCTTTTAACAATAAAGTCGATAATTTATCCGAAATTTTGCTTGATATCAGCCCGAAACGAAAATTATACACGAAAATTAATTCTACTTTGACACATTCGTAAATTCTTTTAAATAAGCATTATTGATATCCCTTTGTCGTCTGATATGACGATTAATGATCAATTGAAGCATATCTTCTTCGGATAACTTTCTGGACAAGACGAAACACAACCACTCCCTGATATCTCTTGCAGAAAGTAGTGGTATATGAGCAAAACAACATAATTTTTCTTTCAGCATAAAGCACATTGTCATGATATTCAAAGCTACCTGATGCCACCAGGCAAGCCATTTACGGGTCTGGAACTGACTCAACCCCAATACCTGCTTGCACTCTTTGATGCAATGTTCAATAAAGAATCGCTGGGCTTGCATATAAGCAATTGCTTTCTCTGAGTATTGTGCCATCTCAGCATTGGTGAACGAATATTTTATTTCTTCACCGGATTTGGTCTTTGTTTTCCTTATTACCAACAGGCGGTTTTCAATTTGATTGTTTTCTTTATTCCAGATAAACACCTTGGCAAAATGATATAAACCCCTTAAGGATCCTTTGGCCGTGCTTCTTACCTTGATTTTCTGCCACTGATCGGTATAAAGTCCTTTACAATACTCAGACACCTTAATGCTTTCAGCAGTAGCCTTCAGTTTCTTTGGTTCCGGACCTCGAAGGCTCGTTCTTGGAGGCAAGAACAGTTCCGGCTTTTCGAGGTATATAACATGGTCTCTATGTATATCAAGCATGTACACAAGACCAAGATCATTTATCTTGCTTCCAAAATTGATGTCGTTACCATAATACCCGTCAGCACTTACAAAATCGAACTCCGTTCCCAACCTGATCTGATGTAGTAATATGTCATATGCTATCTCGAGTTTTGTTTTAAAAACCCTGTTTACTTCCGGGATGCCTGCTTTCCGGCACCGCAGCGGATCCTCGATCCAGTCTTTGGGTAAATACAACCTTGCATCTACCATTGAAGCAAAGTCACCATTACTCAGGCATGCCATTACGCATACCTGGCTGTTTGCAGTTTTACCAACATTGCCACAGTATTGCCAACCTACTCCCACGCTCTTATCATCTTTCTTTACTGTACCGGTCTCATCAATGATTAA
>DYKN01000052.1 GCA_020722575.1 Rikenella microfusus
CAATTATTTTGTTCATTTTATAGATTAATTTTATCCCCTCAATTATAACAGTATGATAGTAAAACATTTTTTTAAACAACTTTTTGGTTTTATTCCTTTAACTATTCAATCGGGACCGCTATCCGGGAAAAGATGGTCATTAACTTCAGGAGGAAATTTTATTCGTGGAAACTATGAATCCTATAAAACTGAAGCTATTTTGAAAAATTTCGTAAAGGGCGATATTTTTTTAGATATTGGTGCACATTTTGGTTATTTTTCAGCAATAGCTGCAACTATAAATGGTTATACCGGAAAAGTATTTGCTTTTGAACCTAGGCCCATGAATATACAATTTTTCAAAAGGCATATGAGATTAAACAACTGGAATAATGTCGTTCTTTTTGAAACTGCAGTTGGAGATGAAGAAAAAATGGTATTATTTGATTCAAGGCATGGCTCGGCTACGGGAAAAGTTTCGGAAAAGGGCAACCTACTTGTAAGACAAGTTTCAATTGACAAAATGTATGAAAGAGGTGATGTCCCTTTGCCGACCTTTATTAAAATTGATGTTGAAGGAGGAGAAATAGAAGTTTTGAAAGGTCTTGTCAATGTTATTTCGGCAGGAAGACCGAAGATAATAGTAGCTACGCACAATGATGTTTGTCATAACTTTGTAACTAATTTTCTAAAAAATAAGAATTACAGGTTTGAAATACTTAATCCCGAAAGGAGGAAGGGGGATACAGAGATAATAGCTCTACCGGAATGAAACACTGATGTTATTAGAGGCTTTTGATGTTTAATCCACCGCTTACTTCAAAAACAGATCCTGATGAGAAATCCCAGTCACCTCTTGCGATTGAGGCAACAGCTTTTGCCACATCTGAAGGCAATCCCCAGCGTTTTTGTTTTATAACTCCTTCTTCAATCATTTTATCGTACTTTTCTTTAACACGTGCGGTCATGTCGGTTTCGATAATACCTGGCCTGATTTCAAAAACAAGAATACCTTCCGGTGTAAGTTTATCGGCAAAAATACTGGCAGCCATGCTAAGTCCGGCTTTTGAAATACAATATTCAGCCCGTTTTGTTGAAGTCATATAGGCTGACACCGATGAAATGAAAATGATTTTTGGAGAATAGTTTTCAATCTGAGACTTAAGCCAGAGCATTTCTTTAGCGATTTTCTGGGTAAAAAAAACCGGGCCTTTAAGATTGATATTCATAACCCTGTCGTAACTTTCTTCTGTTAATTCAAGCAGGTCGGTTCTTTGGAGAGGAGCGACTCCAGCATTGTTAACCAGTATATCAATCCGGCCATACCTTTCCAGGATATTTCTTACAACTTCAGTGTGGCATGAGGTAAATGAAATATCCAATCCGATAGGGAAAAATTCTCTGCCGGCTTTTTCAACCTCAACGGCAAGTGTTTCCATACCTTCGCTGTCGAGAGAACGGGAAATTGCCACAATATTAAAATTCTCCGCAGCAAGAGAAAGGGTAATGGCTCTTCCTATACCTCTGCTCGCTCCGGTAACAACAGCAACGGGGTTACCATTCATATGCCATAATATTAGTGAGGGTTCTGGGGATAAAGGTAATAATTAAAGGATTCATTTCAGCATTCAATAACTTTATCTTCAAGATTTTTTTTCCATACCTTTTCAAACCAGAGTTCCTGGACGGGAATCGCTCTTACAGGTGTCTGTGTAATTAATACTTTTCCTTTTGACAGTTTTATTTCAATAATTTCATTTTCCACAGGGATATCATATTGGCATATATTGTATCTCCATTTGTCCTCCAGTTTTTCATGAGGTTTTATTCCATCAGGGGAAATAACGATATATGATCCCCTGCTTCGCCCACCTGATTCAAGATAATATTTGATTGCTTCAAGGTAAACATAATGAGTCAGGCAATGTTCCCGCAGGCGGAACGCTTCGGCAAGGCTTTTGACATTACTGGCAGAGAGTTTTTCATCAATTCTTTTCATCATTTCAGAAGCTTTACTGACCTCTTCAGTAGTTTTCTTATACTCCCTGATAATTCCGGCTGTTTCAGACATTCTCAGCCTGATTTCGTTCAAAAATGTGGAACGAGTTTTTTTCCCCCACTCTAAATGCAACCATTTATCTGCAAGTGCCAGTTTTCTTTCAATTTGTTTTCTGGCAAAAGAGAGAAATTTTGAAACATCCGGAGGATCATTACTGTATTTTTTTGCAATATAGAATGCAGCCCGGTAACTACCAGTTTGTCCGGAATTTAATGCTGAACCGCCTGGGCGATAAACTCCATGTGATCCGTTTACCTCTCCAACAGGAAACAGATGGGTCAGATCCGATTCCCACCAGATGTTGCCCTTAAGTCCACCATTATTATGTTGCACACACACTGAAATTTCGAGTGGTTCTTTGCCAAGATCAATTCCATGGTGTAGATACAGTTCAACGGCAGGCTGGTTCATAGCCATCAGCCTTTCAAAGGGAATATCTTTAAGGGCATCTGATTTTTCAAGGTAATTGTAAGCTTCCTTATCAAGTAATTTGTTTGAATATTTTTCACCTGCCGGACCTGAAGGATTTTTTGTATAGTCAAGAAATACTCTTCTGCCTCTGGTTACAATCTCCCTGTAAACCAGCAGGTCTATGAGAGATGAACCATGGTCAGCAATTTTTGCTGGGTCAAAGGGCCATTGGTAACCTTTCAGGAATATTGCATGGGTAAGTGTTTTGATGTTGGGGAAAAAATCATTCAGAAACTCATTTTCATCTGTTCCGTCCTTTTCTGTTGAAAAATATCTCGGAATGGCTTGCTGGTAACTACCTGATAGGTTCCATCTGAATTTTACAGAGGCTATTCCAAATTGTGATTCAGTAAGGTTCTGGGCAGATGCACCTGCTTCAAGAGCTATTCCTATTGACCCATGCTGAGAAGGAGGATAGACCGAGTCGCGGTATATACCTGCAGGTCCTCCTGTCCCCATAATAATATTGACGGCATTGATAAGCACGAAGGCTTTTTCTGGAATAGTGGCTTTAATATCTATTGCAAGGGCACCAACAACTTTATCAATACCTTTTTCTTTTCCGGTGAGGAGGCCTATTACTATCGTATTATTGAGTATTTTTATTTTTCTTTTTTTCACTTCAGCAGCCAGTGCTTCGAACATAAGCTTTGAAGTATATGGTCCGGCTGAAGTGCCTCTTGCTCTGGGATCATGGTCGGTTTTATATCCCACCCAGGCACCAAACCGATTCTGGGGAAAGGGAACGCCCAGCCTTACAAGGTTCAGGAAAGAATATACTGAGCCCTGAGCCTCACTCAGGGCAATATCACCATGCATACATTTACCCCTGAAAAGATCTTCGGCCATCTCTCGTGCACTGTCAGGCTCATCCCCTGTAAAAGAAAGTTTGTAATAAGTCTGTTTATCTGATCCTGCATTACGTGTCGTACCGGCACCCCATCTTTCAGTAACAATGACGATGTTTCTTTGACCATTTGAATGCAAAGCCACTGCTGCGTTGAGAGATGCAGCGCCGCTTCCAATAATAAGGGTATTCACGCTATAGCACCTCAGGACGAAGCCGTGAAGATGAACTGTTTCACTTTCCATCTGCTATAAGTTTTTTAAGTTCTGCACCATATATTTCCCGATCGTGGATAACACAACCTCCGGGTCTCATGCTTTTTGTTAACCTTGTGCAACCCGAGCAAGTAATACAAAATTTTTTAGGATCTACTTTCCCTTTTGTCATAAGGTCAAGCGGCATATGCGGGTAAGCAAATGAATTTCTTCCAAAGCCGATAAAGGTAGCCATGCCTTCTTTAATAACTCCAGCTCCTACGTTAAGTGAATATTGTCTCAACCATGAATAGGCAGATCCTATTACTTTCAAGTTAGGATATTTATGCTGGATAATTCCTGTTCCTTCAATCATTCGTATCACTCCTGTCAGAGGATGTTCTTCAGGAGGTTTTACACCCGGTAAGGGATTATCGAATGGTCTGACCACATGAGGATTAAAGTATGGACTGCCCATAGTTGTATTGATGATTGTTATACCTCTTTTCTCAAGTTCTCCTGTAAGCATAAGGGATTCAGAAAGTTCATAATCCCTCCCGTCTGCTGTAGTGCCAAAACCACCCGGATAAAGATCACTTAAATTCAGACGTGTTGTTATTTGTATTTCAGGTTTTGCCTGCCTTATACGGTCAATTGTTTCAAGTAAGAACCTGAATCTCTTTTCGTGTTCAGGGCCTCCGTAAATACTATTTTTCCTGTTAAACGAAAACAACAGTTCATGAATCAGGTATCCGTGGCATGCTTTAATATCCACAGCATCAAATCCTGCTTCATAGGCCATAAGGGCAGATTCAATGAATTTGTCCATAATTTTTGCCAGCTCATTATCGGTAAGTATTGTTTCATTTCCTCTGTCAAGCAGAGAATTATGACATGGTACAAGAGGCAGGGGAATACCGTCCGGTTTACTATACCTTCCTGAATGGGTTAGTTGTGCCACGATAAAAGGCTGAATATTAAGGGGTGTCTTTTCCCTCATATTTTCAATGAGTCTTTTGAATATTTCTTTATTGTTTTTGTTCAGCATAAGCTGGCGGGGATTGGATCTACCCTCATGCATTACTGCGACTGCTTCAAACCAGATAATTCCGCTTCCTCCACTGGCATACCTGAGGTATCTTCTCCATGTTAGTTCTGATGGTGAACCATCAGGCTCCGAATCATATCCTTCCATAGGCTGAACAACGAACCTGTTGAATATTTTACGATTATTGGTGAAAACAGGTGTTAATAGTATGTTAGTATCTTCACTGAAAGGGAGTGATAACCCCAGTTCTTTTACCTTCTCAAGAAGTTCTTCGCTGCTTTTGAACCTGAATCTTTCGTGCCGGTTTTGCATAAAATTAAATAATTTATTTTAAGCTTTTTATTCCCCTTGACAATACTTTCTTATGTTTTTAACTGTGATGGCAAATTTAATCCTATTACGATATTTTAAAGGAACTCAGGTTAAGAAATTTATTTTCATTTTGGTATATTACCTTAAAAAAGAAATTTTTAACAATAAGAACTGTTTTGTAAGGGGGCGGAATTTGAATCCCATTTGAGTAGCCTTCTCTAAACCGTTTCTTTATTTAACTGGAGATTCGAGAAAAGGATTGTTAAAAAATATTTTAGATTCCTGGTTGCTTTTTTGGTAATCAACTTTTAGGTGAGAAAGATTGAGAGCTGTAATTAACAAAATAGAAACAAGAAAATAGATCTTATTGAAAATGATTTAAACTGCTTAGATTATTGAATAATTTTAACGAAAAGTCACGTGTATTAATTATAATCTTCAGATTGTCTAATATCCTCTGAAGAAATCACCACCAACTCTCCTGCTGCCAAACCGTGGATTAACAATATTATTGTAGATTGAACCAAAGGTATATGTTAAGCTAATGCTTCCTCCCACAGAATAATTGGTTGCCTGTTCTTTAAGACGCAATAACCTTTCTGCCTCAGTAAGTTCTCCCTTTCTGAGGTTCAGCTGATCGTTTATGTAGGCTACCTGTCCGTTAATTGAAAGTGAAAGGCCTTTGATAATTCTGAATCTTATAAAACCTTCAAGTTCTACCCGGTTTTTTGACCAGTCATGAAAATAGTTTGAAGCTGACAGAGAAATATTTATAGAACCCCATTTTTCCTGAACCTGATAAGCTAACTGAAGTTCGTGCCTGAAAAGATTATCCTTTAGTTTGTTAAGAAGAGTTGTATCGATATAATTGCTATATTGATACCCTGCACTGTAATTAATTCTGAGCTGTTTATGTGTTGCGAGTGAATATGGGAAAATATCATATTCAATAGCAGGCATCAGTTCAAAATTGAGATCGTAATTTGGATTTGTGGCAGTGCGGGCATTAATTCTTGAGCCAGCCGACCAGTGCTCACTCAAGCTTTTTACCAGAAGCAGCTGTATGCCCTCATCTTTCCTTTTATATATTGTTGCTACGTTGTCGTCGTCAACAAACTTCTGACGGGAATTATCTGATTCAATCTCTAATTCAAATTTAATATCCGGGGTTATTCGTGTAATATTAAGAGAATTAGAAAAGAACAGCCTTGAGTTCGAAGCTTCTGCATTGAATCGAGGAGTTGTTTGTATTTCAAATACCCAGTAGTTCCATTTATCTTCAACCTTTTCTGCCTGCAGAGCGGGATTGTGTCTTATTTCAATTTCGCTGGCAAGAGGTGTCTTTGCCACATAACGCATAAGTCCAAGTTTCAGCAATTCGGTTGTTCTTGCCCGGATTTCTGTACTGGTCATATCTGGGTTACTTGTAAAGGTAAGTGTGTCGTTCATCCCTGCAAAACGAAATTGACCGTTAAAGGTGTAGGTGTACATGTTCCCTCCGCTACCAGCACTTTGAGTGGTGACAAGGACGTACACTTCAGCCTCTTTGACATCTCTCACATAATTTACATAAGGAATCTCTTCCCTTGTATAGTTCATATCGCAAGTACGGCAGTCAAGAAAAAGTTTTAATGCATATTTTCTCAGATTGCCGTTCTCTTCGGTGACATCCTGAGGAAAAATTCTGAAAGGCAATAATATTAAAATAATAAGAATGATTTTCAATGATAATGTTGTTTTCACTAAGAATTTTTTTTGAAATAGCAAAAGTAGGATAAAATCAAAATATTTTCAGTATGAGGTTAATTCGGGAAGTGCATTTTAATTTTTTTTAACAGATTCGGGAACGTTCAGAATAAAACTTGTTTTTTCATTCAGTCTTTTCATCTTCATCTTCAAGCCAATCGGGAACAGGTTTCTGAGGGCCTTCTTTTCTGTACCATACAGCAAGAATTATTCCTGAAACAAAACCCATCATATGTGATTCCCAGGAAACATCTTTGTAGAATCCGGGGAACATACCCCATACAAGTGAGCCGTAAAGAAATACTATCAGAAGCGACAAAGCAGCAAGACGGTAATAACGTCTGATGATACCGCTGAAGAAAAGAAATGATGTCAATCCGTAAACCAGTCCACTCGCCCCTATATGTAATACTTCTCTTCCTGAAAGCCATACCAGTAAGCCGGTGAGCAGGTAGTTCCATATCCATATTTTAAGTGCTGGCTCAGAATAGAAATAAAAAAGCGCCGTGCCAAGAAACAAAAGGGGTATTGTATTACTGTATAGATGCTTGAAATCACCGTGAATAAAAGGAGAAAGTAATATCCCTGGTAATCCTCTGATACTGAGAGGATATATTCCCATTGTTGAAAAATCGGCCTGAAAAAGTAACTCGGTTATTTTTACAAGCCACATTAAAAAAATAAATATTGCAGGAATAGTAAGACTCAAAAAAAACTTTTTCCTGTAAAAGGCAGCCTCATTAGTGGTTTCCTGAAGAGGAGCTTTTTTTATTTCTTCAGATTGATCCTGATTCATTTTTCTTCAGGGAAGATTATTTTTGCTTCCTTTCTAATTCTGTCAAGGATCTTAATAAGTTTTAAACTGAATGATAGAGGGACAACAGGGCTTTCTTTAAGACCATTGTCCAGACATTTCATTGCTTCTTCGGCTTCCCAGTGATAGCCCATGGCATCGGGATCAAAAACAAACTCTTCGGGTTTTCTGCCATGAATCTCAAGTATTACTCTTTGATTCATGTCTCTTCCTCTTGAAACAATCATATTCCCTTTTTCGCATAATAATTTGCATCCTATTCCCTCAGCGGTACGAAATGAACTGTATATGTCGGCCATTTTTCCATTAATATACCTGAATATTGCAGTAATTGATTCTTCTGAACCTGTGGGGGAGAAGAGGGCAAAGGCTCTGATTTCATCAGGAACACCTATGAAAGTAAGTGCATCAATAACAGGATATATTCCTATATCAAGAAGTGATCCAGCCCCAAGTGCAAGATTAAATTTTCTGTCTTCCGGATCATAGGGAGGCTGAAATGAAAACCAGCCGTGCATATGTATTATTTCACCAAGTATGCCTGATTGAAGTATTTCATGTGCCTTTTTGTAAAAGGGCTGAAATGGAGGCCAGAGTGCTTCCATGAGGAAGAGATTCCTTTTCTCTGCCTCTGAAATCATTTCTTCGACCTGTGATGAATTAATTGCAAAAGCTTTTTCACAAATTACGTTTTTCCCATGACGAAGGCAGAGAAGGGTATGCTCATGATGAAATGAATGCGGTGAGGCAATATAGACTATATCAACCTCAGGATCTGAAGCAAGTTCCTCATAACTCCCGTAAAATTTCCTGAATCCATATTGAATGGCGAATTGCTTTGCACGCCCAACATCACGCGAACCTACCGCATAAAGTTCTGCATTATTTAGAATTTTTAAGCCTTTTACAAATTTTGCTGACATCTTGCCCGGAGCAATAATACCCCAATTATATTTCTTCATATTATAAATTTTAGTGTAAAGATATTATATGATTAATATTTAACTTAAATCCATTCAATATTTATAAAATTAAACCATTATAGAGGAAATATTGAGCTTAAATGCTCTTTCCCATGGGATCATAGCATTAAACAGAGCAATGGATTCATATTCATTAATTGATGAAAAAAAAATTTCTTCTTCACTCAATATCCCCCTATCAATTAGATATTGCCTCATGGTACCTTTGAGAAGTGGCTGCGCGGGAGTAAACCACTTCCCGTTCTTTTTAAAGGCTAAATTGCAGTATGAAGAATCAGTAATTCTGTTATTGCAAACTATAATAACATCATCGCAATCTTTTCTCATTTCAAATAAATTATTAATGACAGACCTGTCTGCATATTTGAATGAATAATCCAGACATGGAACACGGATTGTCTTAAGTGATTTAATCTCCTTGATAACATAAGGTTGAACTTCACGCGATATCAAGTTACTGTTGTAAATGAGCCGGAGCTTATATACCCCCTGCTCAGGTATAGTCAGAGAAGAGAAAATATCTTTGGTGAAACCTGATGCAGGTTTTATTTTAAAAGCCTTCAGTGTCTCGTCCATCCTTCTCAGATGGTACTCAGGATTCATTATCCTGCCATCTTCAATTCTTATCGATTCAAGAAAAAGGGACATATACTTTTTTAATCATTTCTTCATATTCAGTCACGGGGTCACTTAAATAAGTCAAACCTCCTCCGCTTTTGTAAATAAAGCGATTATTTTCTCTTTCAATAAACCTTATCATTACTCCACTATCAACATTTTGCCCGTCAAACCATCCAAACACTCCTGTGTAATAACCCCTATCATAAGATTCAATTTCTTTAATTATTTCAACTGTTTTTTCTTTTGGGGCGCCGGTTACCGACCCGGCAGGAAGTAAGCTGTAAAAAATTGTGCCAATTTGCTTCCTGTATTTTCGGTGTAAAATACCAGATATTTCTGAACTGATCTGAATAATTCTGCCATTGTTTGTGTTTATATGGTCAGTGTACCTGAATCTTTTTACACTGACTTTCCTTGCTACAATGCTGAGATCGTTTCTGATTAAGTCAACAATTGTATTGTGCTCTGCAGTCTCTTTTGCATCTTTTAGAATGACTTTTTCTGCATCGGGATAAGAAGCATCAATAGTACCTTTCATCGGGAATGACCTGATGGTGTTTTCATTAATTCTTACGAAAATTTCCGGAGAGAAACAAACAAACCTATCTGCAAAAAGTAGTTTATATGGAGCCTTACTATATTCATAAATTTGGGGTAGAGTGAGAGAGAGTTCTATATTTGTCGGCATTGTGAGGTTGATAAGATATGTGTTGCCTTTCTTTATGTGATCCATTGCTTTGAAGAAACTTTCCGAGTATTTATTGAAAGAAACCGGAAATGCCCTGAAATAAAAATTATTCGGAGAATTTCTTTTTCGCGAGACACATTTTAAAAGTGGTACGGAAAATTTTATCCATTCTGGAATTTCGTCTTTCTGCCAGACATGTACTTTCGTTCCATCGAATGATATAATAAACAGAAATGGTATTCCTTTCTCTCCAAAATAATTCATTTTTTGAAATTCATCATAAGAATCATTCAACATATATAATTTATAAAGAGATTATCTTTGCAAAGTTAACAGATTAAATGAGTCTGCTTATTCTTGACAATAATGATTCATTTACATGGAATCTTTACCAGCTTGCACATGAGGCTGGCGCAAGAAAAATTACCATTGTAAGAACAACCGAACTGAAAAAAGTCAGGCCGCAATTTTATAGTTCTATTATTTTTTCACCAGGTTCTGGATTACCAAACGATTTTCAGGGGATGTTTTCAATTTTAAGTAACTATCCTTATAAAAAAATTCTCGGGATATGCCTGGGAATGCAGGCAATAGGAGTTTACTTCGGGGCTAAACTTGAAAACCTGGAAAATATTAAACATGGAAGAAAGACGAAAATATTTTTTAAGGACTATCATTATATTTTTGATGGTGTGCCAGCTGGTTTTGAGGCTGGATTATACCATTCATGGGCATTATCAGAAAAGAACTTCCCCCGGTGCCTTAATATTACAGCTGTAAGTAACGAAAATATTATTATGGCCATCAGTCATAAAAACCTTAATATTTCCGGTGTCCAGTTTCATCCCGAATCAATTATGACATCTCATGGAATTGATCTCCTGAGAAACTGGTTGAAAAACTAAAAACCTATAATCTTAAAAAAGTGTGAATTAATTAATAGAAAAATTTTTACTACTATGTATTGCATAGTATTAAAAAATTAATATATCTTTGCAAAGAAAAGTTATATATAAATTAAAATACTGATGAAAGATGAAAATTACATTGTCAATAAATCTTGGAGGAAGTTCCTTCAACATTGATGAAGATGCTTATGATGAATTGAGAAAATATCTTGAGAATCTTGAAGTGCATTTTGCTCGAGAGGAAGGTGCGGCTGAAATAATGAATGACATTGAGGCAAGAATTGCAGAGCTCTTCAGGGTAAAGCTTTCTGGTTACAAACAGGTTATTACAATTGAGGATGTCAGGGAGGTGATAATGATTCTGGGGAAGCCGGAGGATTTTTATGGTGAAGAGGAAAGTAAAAACAGGGAGAAGCAAACTACTGGTGGGTATCACAGGATTTATCGTGATCCTGACAACAGAATTCTCGGCGGAGTTTGTGCCGGTATGGGAGCTTACTGGGATATTGAACCATGGATTCTGAGGATAATATTTACTGTACTGATTTTTGCTGGTGGATTTGGATTAATGGTTTATCTGATTTTGTGGATAGTTCTGCCTGAAGCACGTACGACAGCACAGAAAATAGAAATGCGCGGAGAACCTGTAAATATCCAGAATATAAAAGAGGCTGTCAGAAGAGAATTTGATAAGGTACGCAAAAGAATGAACCTGTAACATATTAACGTCCAATACCATAAAAATTTATTCTATGGATATAGAAAACACAAAAGCGCAGATGCGCAAAGGGATACTCGAATATTGCATTCTGCTGGTATTATCGGGTAATTCATGCTATGCCAGTGATATTATAAGGGAACTGAAGGAGGTCAGGGTAATAGTTGTTGAAGGGACTTTATATCCTTTACTGACAAGACTTAAAAATGCGGGTTTGCTCAGCTATAGATGGGAAGAATCACAACAGGGCCCACCAAGGAAATATTATCAGCTAACTGAAGAGGGAAGAAAATATCTCGAAGACCTTAATAAATCATGGAATGAACTTGTTGAATCAGTTAATCTTATCAGAAAAAATTTGAAATAATTTAAATATTGCAATAATGGATAAAACTGTAAAAATAAACCTGGCCGGTCAGCTTTTTAATATTGATGAAAAGGCCTATTTTGAACTGCGGAATTATTTAAAGGAGATTGAAAATAATCTGAAAAATATTCCGGGGAGTAATGAAATTCTTGACGATATTGAAGCACGGATAGCTGAAATATTTCAGTCTTCAAAGGGCGTAACGGATATTATTACATCGGAAGATGTTGAAGCAGTTAAGAATATCATTGGAAATCCTGAAGAATTCCTGCAGGATGATGCAACTGTTAAATCCTCAAGAGCTTTTTACCGCAGAAGAGTTTACAGGGATAAGTCCAATTCTATTCTTGGTGGAGTATGTAGCGGTATAGGAGCATATCTTAATATTGATCCGGTATGGATCAGGGTTTTATTTTTAATCTTTGCGTTCACATATGCAGCCGGATTGATTATTTATGTCATTTTATGGATTGCCCTCCCTGTTGCTGTTACAGAAATACAAAAAAGAGAGTTATATGGTGAGAACTATTATTCAAGATTAAGAGAAGGGAGCAAAAGTCATTCAGGAGAACTTACAGGTGCTCTTAATTCTTTTTTTACCGTCATTGGAACAATATTAAAAATTTGTTTCCGGGTAATAATTGCAATTACTGGTGTAGCATTAGTTGTATTGGGGTTCATAATGTTATTATCGTTTGTAATGATTTTTTATTTTAAATACCCCTTCTCCTTTCTCACCGGTGGTAGTGATCCTGCAATATTCAGTATATCGGAATTCCTCCGGTTAGTAACATATCCTTCACTGGCACTCTGGATAATGATTCTTTTATCCTTATCAGTGATTCTTCCCCTTGCAGCAGTTATTTTCTGGGGCTTGAAGATGATCTTCCGTTTCAGTTCCAATGCAAAGTGGATAAGTATAATTTCATTAGTTGTATGGGTACTGAGTTTCACGGCTCTTATAATGATATTATTTTCTCAGGGAATAAATTTTGCAGAAAAAGGCAGAGTCACAGAGAAAATTATTGTTGACAATGATACTGATACATTATACATTAAAATAGAGAAAAAGCTTTCACAACTTGATTATATAAAGGAACTTTCAGTTCCAGGAACAAATTATTCTCTTTTTGTTGCAGACCGGGGGAAAAGATTATATGGTAAACCTGAAATCAATATATTACCCTTATATGATAATAATATGTCATTTTCAATTGAAAAAATAATGTTCGGTAATTCATTGCAGGATGCGGTTAAAAAAGCAGAATCGATTTCCTTCGGTTATAGATATTCCAGCGATACATTATATGTCGATCAGTACTACGAAATACCTGAAAAATATAAATGGTCCGGATCATTTTTAAATGCTCATTTATTTCTTCCTGACAGTATCAAGGTATGGATTGATGATGAAGCTAAAATTCTATTTAATAAATGTTATTCTGTTGCAGGAAAACCAAAGGGAAATTTCTTTGTCTGGGATGGTTTTAAACTGAAACTACCGGATTAAAAAGATTTTCTCTTAAAGTACACCTCATTGTTTTATGTAAACAATATCATGAAAAATAACGGATCATATAAAATTTTTAATTTTTTAAAAACTTTAATAAAGAACAGGTTCAATTTAAATTAACGTGAGTTCCACATAAAGTTAAGAATATAAAGCCATAGTTTGATCAATTATTTCCAGATTAAGGGATGGTTTCTCTGGTAAGTAAGAGTATACGATTAATCCGGATAACAGATTAATAATAAACCCTTCCTGACTTCTATGACGAGTATGTTCAATCTGACAAATATTTTTAAGTTCATCGCAAACAAACTCAATAAGAGCGCGTTTACGTAGCAAAATCTTGTCTGAAAGGAGCATCAGGGAGTTTTTACCTTCGGTGAGCCCGCAAGCTCGGTTCATGTTCTTTCTCAGTCTGGTAATCATGTGTATGCCGTCTATGAAAAGTTTTTCAAAGAGAGATTGTGATATATATCCTTTATCCCCATATAACTTACCATAGATTTTTTGAAGGAGGTTGCTTCCTGAGAGAGGGTGTATGTCATCGACATTACAAAAAATTTTTATAAGTTTATCTTCAGAATTTTTCATGGATTCTTTCTGTTTTTGTTTGTTTATAATACAAATAT
>DYKN01000003.1:0-54988 GCA_020722575.1 Rikenella microfusus
CAACCTTTATTCAAATTCCCTTACAAAGAACGTAACCCCTCAAAGCGGGTGCAAATCTATAAAAATTTTAATTTATTAATACCCGATTATATTTTCTTAAATTAATATTTTATTTTCGTATCCGGTAATTGTTTGAAATGACTAATCTGGTAATAATACCAACCTACAATGAAAAGGAAAACATCGAACGGATTGTTCCTGTAATCAGTTCTCTTGAGATAAAGTATGATATTCTTGTTGTGGATGACAGCTCTCCAGACGGAACTGCCGATATTGTCAGGAAGATGCAGGCTTCTTTCCCTAATCTTCATCTTATTGTAAGACCGGCTAAAATGGGTCTGGGAGCAGCGTATCTTGCAGGATTCGAGTGGGCTCTCAATAGAGGGTATGATTTTATTTATGAGATGGATGCTGATTTTTCACACGACCCTAAAGATCTTGTGAAGCTTTACAATGCCTGCAATGACCAGGGTGCCGATCTTGCTATCGGCTCAAGGTATATCAGCGGTGTAAACGTAGTCAACTGGCCACTGTCGCGCATTCTGATGTCATACTTTGCTTCAATATATGTTAGACTGATAACAGGGATGAAAATAAAAGATACCACTGCTGGATTTAAATGTTACAGAAAACAGACACTCAAAGACATACTTAGTTATCGAATCAGATCAGTCGGCTACTGTTTCCAGATCGAAATGAAATTCATTGCATGGAAACTGGGATATAACATCGTAGAAGTACCAATAATTTTTACCGACCGGCGCAGCGGTACATCAAAAATGTCGGGCGGCATTTTTAACGAAGCCTTCTGGGGAGTGCTCAGAATGAAACTCCGCAGTTACTTTACTAATTACCGCAAAACTATTCAGGACAGCCATGCTAATGCCTGAAAGGTTAAAAACCTGACTTTCGTGAGCTCCATATTCATTAAAAACGGAAATATTATCAATGAAGGGAAGACATTCAGAGGTAATATTCTGATCATTAATGATAGAATAAATGCTATCGGTGACATACCACCCCTTAAGGTCCCCTCTGATGCTTTAATAATAGATGCTGAAAGATTGTTCGTCATTCCCGGTGTAATCGATGCACATGTCCATTTCCGGGAACCAGGTCTCACTCATAAGGCCGATATCCTGACCGAATCAATGGCCGGAGCTGCAGGAGGAGTTACTTCCTTCATGGATATGCCTAATACAATTCCACAAACAACAACCCTTTCGCTTCTCAACGAAAAGTTTAATCTCGCACGCGACCATTCACTCATAAATTACTCCTTCTACCTGGGAGCTACAAACACCAATATCAATGAAATACTTAATGCTGATCCTGAAACAACATGCGGAATAAAAATATTTCTGGGGGCCTCAACAGGTAATATGATTCTGTCCGACGAAAAAATCCTCCGGGAAATTTTAAAAAACAGTTCCCTTCTGATTGCATGCCATTGCGAAGATGAAGCAATTATCAACAAAAATATTTCTTCTTTCCGTGCAAAATATGGGGATAACCTTCCCCCTTCTGTTCATCCCCTAATCCGTGATCGAGATGCATGCCTGAAAGCAACAATGTTCATAACTGAACTTGCAGAAAATTTTGAAACAAGATTGCACATTCTGCATATATCCACTGCCGATGAGGTAAGGTTTCTGAAAAAAAAGAATCATGAGGGGCGTAAAAATGTTACATCTGAAGCCTGTATTCACCATCTCTGGTTCGACGATACCGATTATAACAGGCTTGGAAATTTGATAAAATGGAACCCTTCTGTCAAAACCAGATACGACCGCGAAGCTCTTATCAGTGGAATAGCCGACGACACTCCTGACATTATATCAACTGATCATGCCCCACATACAATTGAGGAAAAAAGATTGCCCTATCTTAAAGCTCCTTCAGGCGGTCCGATGATTCAGCACTCACTTGTTGCAATGATGGAACTTTACCATAAAGGTTTAATTTCTCCGGCAAAAATCGTCGAAAAGATGTGCCATAATCCAGCAAAAATTTTCAGAATAAGAGACAGAGGGTTTATCAGGGAAGGCTATAAAGCCGATATCTGCATAATCAATCCCGATAAACCATGGACAGTTGAGAAAAAAAACATTCTTTACAAATGCCGGTGGTCACCCCTCGAAGGAGTCACATTTCACAGCCGTGTGGAATATACTATCGTTAACGGAAATATCGTTTACAATAAAGGCATATTATCGGATGACTGCAGGGGAGAAAAACTTCTATTCAATAAATAAATGTATATGAAAAAGATACTTATTGGTCTGATACCATTTATTATATCTCTATTTTTGTCTACCTGTACAGGTAATAAAAAAGAGAAGATAACTCCTGCTTCAACAATTGTTACGGAATTTTCGGATGAAGGCCTCATTATTATAGGAAAAGACATTATTACTGAGGTGGTTATCAAGCCTGACCCCGAAGGTGATCCATGGGAACTTGAGAAGTTGAAAGGTTTTAACGGAGAACCGATGTTCCTTGATCTTTTAAATAAAATTACTCAAAATGCAATTAATGTTTACGATTGCATTAAAGGAAATAGATTAACAGAAAAAGAAGCCAAAAAACTACTCCGGGAAACGGGCTCGGATATTTCAAAAATAGGCAAGATCCAATTTATCGAAGATTGGTTTTTTAATCCGTCAACAAATGAAATCATAAAGAAAGTAAAGTCCATCTCACTGGGTTATGAATCAAAACGGGAAGAAGGATTACCACCGGCTTATCTGCCCTATTTTCAGGTTAAGCCTGAACAAAAATGAAGAATTCCTTTCTTCATTTATTAAATACTGCGCACGACATACCTTACCACCCTTCTGGTTTTCTGTTCAAGTAATATCTCCCTCCCCGACAAAACTTTTGCAACGGCTTCGCGGGTGTGTCTCATTATTGTCAGAATCTCAACATCTTCATTATAAAGAATCCTGTAATCCCTGCCTAATTCTTCAACAAGCTTCTCAATTTTCCCTCTCTCATCATCAACACAAACATTAATACTAACAGCACTGGCCTGCACCAGATTAACCTTTATTTTATGGATCATAAACAAATGAAAAATCATACCCAGATTATCTCCCATCACAAAAGAAAAATCCCTTGGAAGAACTGAAAGAAGCATCTGCTTTTCTTTCTTCACAAAGACCGGCACATCAAGTGATGCTCTGACTGTTGAAGTGACCAGAGTTCCAAGATCATCTGGATTAATGAAGCATCTGACAAATAATGGTATATTTTTATTATATAGAGGTTTTATCGTTTTCGGATGAATAACTTTGGCACCTGAAAAAGTCATCTCAACGGCTTCTTTATATGAAAGTTCATCAAGTTTGACCGTACCGTTCAGCCATTTCGGATCGGCATTAAGGATTCCCGGAACATCTTTCCAGATAATCACTTTTTCAGTATCAAGCATATTTGCCAGTACCGCAGCCGTATAATCCGAACCCTCCCTGCCGAGTGTTGTGGTGTGCCCCGCTGCCGTTCCTCCAATAAAACCCTGAGTGACATATATCTGCCTCCTGCCCGAATCGAACCTCCTGCAAACTCTTGCATTACTTTCACCCCACAAAATGTTGGCATCCCTGTAATTGTCGTCAGTAATCAGACAATTCCTGATATCAACCCACTCAGAATCAAAAGAGCTCTGCAAAAGATATCCGGCAACAATGAGTGTTGACCATATTTCACCATAAGATACTATCTGGTCATACTCATAATCAAAATCTCTCTTTTGCTCCGTAAGAAGATAATCCCTGAGTTTTGCAAAAGACTGATTTAAAGTATCAATTGTATCACTACCTGCTGGAAATAGCTTACTGGCAATTTGAATGTGATTCTGAAACAAAAATTCAAGAGATTTTTCGTAATTACTATTTCCTGCAAACCATTCACCAAGCACCTTTTCAAATGCATTCGTTGTTTTTCCAAAAGCCGAAACCACTATAACTATCTCCTCTTTTACCCTCGAAACAATTTTTACGATCTGTCTTACTCCTTCTGCATCCTTAAGAATACCGCCGCCAAATTTATATACTACCATATTTTGAAATTTGACCAAATTTAAAACTTTCTGATACAAATCTATATGATTTTCCTCCCATGCCCCAGATATTTATTAATTATAAACAAAATACTCTACACTATTTGTAAATTTGCATCGCATTAAAACCAATGGCAATTCATAAGCTTCCAGATCTGTTTGAAAATCATCCCGGTATTGACCGGCTGAAAAGTATAATATCCTATAAAGGCTCTTCCAGAGTACTGATAAATGGCCTCTACGGATCATCTTCTTCCTTTGTGGTTGCTTCAATTTGTAAATCATTTGATAAACTTAATCTTGTAATTTTACCCGACAAAGAAGATGCTGCATACTTTTATAACGACCTTGTATCACTGCAGGGCGAAAGTTCGACATTCTTTTTTCCTTCATCATACAAAAGATCTCCTGTTACCGGTCAACCAGAACATTCAGGCATATTACTCAGAACAGAAGTTTTAAATTTTCTTGCCTCAGGTGAAAAAAAAGGAGCTATTGTCACATTTCCCGAAGCAATTATTGAGAAAACTGCAAACCTTAAAACCCTCAGAGAAAATACTTTCAAAATCAGGATAAAGGAAAAACTTTCACTCGAATTTCTGGAAGAACTTTTACAGGAATATAATTTTGACAGGGTTGATTTTGTTTATGAACCCGGTCAATATGCCATAAGGGGAAGCATAGTCGATGTTTTTTCATATGCCGCTGAGATTCCATACCGTATAGATTTTTTCGGAGATGAGGTGGATTCCATCAGGTCATTCAATGCCGATGATCAGCTCTCGGTGAACATGTTTGATGAAATCACAATTATTCCCGATACAGGAAAGCTGCCGGGGAGCACTGTAACTATTCCATTTACTGCATTACTTCCCGACGACACCCTTATCTGGGTTCATGATCAAATTCTCATTACAGGCAAAATTGATGAACTTTACCGGCAGGTTGTCCGGAAGCAATACGAAACATTATCTGAAGAAATAACGAGCAATTTTATTTCAGGCCTTATGCTTGAAGAAGAGCTTCGAAAATTCATGGTAATTGAAGCAGGAAGACCTGTCACAGTCTCCGAAAAATCTCCTACAATTAATTTTTCTACTGAGCCCCAGCCTGCGTTCAATAAAAACTTTGAACTGCTGAGCCATCAGATCACAGAGAACACCCTTAAAGGATACGAAACCTATATTCTTTCTGAAAACCAATCACAGATAGACCGATTAAATGACATTTTTCGGGAAATTAGCCCGGGTATTACGTTCAATACTGTTCTTGCAAGTATTCATGGCGGCTTTACCGATCACGAAATTAAAATTGCTATTTACACCGACCATCAGATATTCGACAGGTATCATAAGTTCAGAATAAAGGGTTATTTTTTAAAGAAGGAGAGCATAACTATCAAGGAAATTACCGGACTTAATCCGGGGGATTATGTAGTTCATATTGACCATGGTATAGGTCGCTTCGGAGGACTTGAGAAGATTGAGGTGAATGGAAGAATACAGGAAGCAATTAAACTTGTTTATAAAGACAATGATATTTTATTTGTTCCTATTCACTCTCTGCACCGTATATCCAAATACCGGAGCAGCGACGGACAGGAGCCGCGGATCAATAAGCTGGGATCAGCAGCCTGGAAGAGAATAAAAGAGAATACCCGGAAAAAAGTAAAGGATATTGCCAGAGACCTTATAAAACTTTATGCAACAAGGATGGCTTCTCCAGGGTTTGCTTTCTCGAGCGACTCATATCTTCAAAGAGAACTTGAAGCATCGTTCCTTTACGAAGACACTCCCGATCAGCTAAAAACAACAGTTGATGTCAAAAGAGACATGGAATTGCCTCATCCAATGGACAGATTGGTATGCGGCGACGTTGGTTTCGGGAAAACAGAAATAGCTATACGCGCAGCTTTTAAAGCTGCTGCCGACAATAAACAGACTGCCGTACTTGTTCCCACTACAGTACTCGCCTATCAGCATTACCGGACATTCAGCGAACGACTGAAAGAATTTCCCTGCAATGTCGAATACCTTACCCGTCATAAAAAGCCTTCTGAACAGAAAAAAATTCTCGATGATCTCAGAAATGGCCGGATTGATATTATAATTGGAACACACAAACTCATCAGCGACAATGTAAAATTCAAAGATCTTGGCCTGCTTATTATTGATGAAGAACAAAGATTCGGTGTAGCTGCCAAAGAGAAACTGAAAAAGATCAAAACAAGCGTTGATACCCTTACCCTTACTGCTACACCAATTCCGCGCACTCTCCAGTTCTCACTCATGGGGGCACGCGATTTATCGGTTATCAATACTCCCCCACCAAACAGAACACCAATAACTACCGAACTGCATATTTTCAATGAAGATATTATTCGAGAAGGTATTATCTATGAAGTCAGCAGGAACGGACAGGTTTTTTTCATTCACAACCGTATAGATACCATTGATGAAATAAAGCTCTTGATTAACCGTCTCTGTCCACAGGTCAGAACAGCTGTTGTTCACGGAAGAATGGATGGCCGCACAATAGAAAATACAATGTTAGATTTTATAAGCGGCGATTACGACGTGCTAATTGCCACAACCATTATTGAATCGGGACTTGACATACCCAATGCCAATACCATTTTTATAAATGAGGCCCACCATTACGGTCTTTCCGAACTTCATCAGCTCAGAGGCAGGGTAGGCAGATCAAACAGGAAAGCTTTCTGTTATCTTCTCGCACCCCCTCTCGAATCGATTACAACCGAAGCCCGAAGAAGACTTAAAGCTATAGAGGAATTTTCTGAGCTTGGATCTGGTTTCAGCATTGCACTTCAGGATATTGATATCAGAGGCGCCGGAAACCTTCTTGGAAGCGAACAAAGCGGATTCATAGCCGATATCGGCTTCGAAACATATCGCCAGATTCTGAATGAGGCTCTCGAAGAAATCCGGCAAACTGAAACACCATTCAACCAGCCGGAAGAAATACCCAGCCGAACCACTTCAGTCCCTGAATCAATCTCTAAAGATTGCCAGATCGATACAGATTTTGAAATAATGTTCCCCGATGAATATATTTCAAACATATCCGAAAGATTAAGGCTGTACAAAGAACTAAATGAGATCGATACCTCTGAGAAACTTGAAGAATATGAAAAAAGGCTCATTGACAGGTTCGGCCCTCTTCCCCCTCCTGCCATATCACTTCTTGAACTGGTTAAAGTGAAATGGGCAGCCATGAAAACCGGCATTGAAAAAATAATTTTGAAAAACAATACCCTGATCGCATACTTCATTTCCGATCCTGCCTCACCATTCTATAGAAGCAACAAGTTTGCAAATATTATCTCCAGAATTAATCATTACCCAAAAAGAATGAAAGTTAAACAGAAAGATTTCCGCCTGACACTCACCATCTCAGATGTAAAATCAATTGAAGAAGCTTTTGAAATACTTACCGAATTGAACCACCAGAATGAACAGAATAACAGATAATTAATTAATTTTTAATATTTTTGCTCTGGAATTTACAAAATGAACTTTGTTGCAGACATAGGCAATTCGGCAATCAAGGCCGCAATTTATGAAAAAGGAAGAAAAATCGGTTTCAATAGGTTTTCGTTTGATGAAGAAAAAGAATTCAGAGAGTTTGTTAGGCAGGCCTCTTTCAATAAGGCAATCATTTCATCAGTTAAAGAAATACCCGGTTATATTGAAGAATCTATACGAGAAAAAGCAGAACATATACAGATATTGTCATCCAATTCAAGACTCCCTTTTATAGTTGATTATCAGACTCCTGAAACACTGGGCAGTGATCGTATTGCTGCAGTTGCTGGAGCTTTCAGGGCTTTCGCCGGTGAAAACTGTCTGATCATAGACGCCGGCAGTGCAATAACATTCGATTTCCTTTTAAATGGTCACTTTAAAGGAGGAAATATCTCCCCTGGAATTGAAATGCGATTTATGGCTCTTCATTCGTTCACTGACAGGCTGCCGCTTGTTGACAGAAGAGATTCATTCTCGTTCCCTGGAGTTGATACCATCGATGCTATTACAGCAGGTGTTATAAGTGGAATTATTTTTGAAATAAATGAGTATATTCGCACGTTTAAACAAAAATATCAGGGTTCCATAATAATTACAGGCGGCGACGGGGAATTCCTTAGTGAAAAGGTATTGGGGAAACCGTATTATATGCCTGACCTTGTAATTGACGGACTTAATTTTATTCTTGAATACAATGCATAAAAGACTATTCACCACAGTTTTAATATTTTTTATTGTAATCAATTTTCTTAATGGACAGAAGCTTGTTAATTCACCCTATGCACGGTTCAACCTCGGTACGCTCAATCAGCCCGGGTCTTTCAGAAGCCTATCAATGGGAGGGATAATCACTGCCATGAGTGACAATAACACAATTTCATTTGCAAATCCCGCTTCATACACCTCTTTCGACACCACATCATTTATATTTGATATGGGACTTGACCTTACTACACTTAAACTTACCGGATCCGATATTAATAGTTTCACCACCACCGACATCAACTTCAGGCACATCCTGCTTGGTTTCCCCCTGAGCAAAAAAATTGGCGTAGCTGCCGGCCTCGTCCCTTTCAGTAATGGCTATTACTATATCGCAGAAAAAATAACACAAGGTCACCCCGAATGGAATGAACTTACAGGCGATTACATCTCAATTCATAAAGGGAGCGGAAGCCTGACAACATTATTTGCCGGAACAGGCATTGAAATAACAAAAAATATCTCTTTCGGTATCAACCTGAATATTCTCTTTGGCTCACTAAAACGCCAGAATCAGATTGAACTATCTGATTACCAAACAACCTTCAGCCTTAATAATGTAGAAAACCTGAACATCAGCGGTTTCAATCTTGATTATGGCATTCAGTACCGCAAGAGTCTTAAAAAAAACTTTTTTGTCAACGCCGGAATTTCTTATATGGCACCAAAAAACTACTCTTCCACACATGAGATGCTAAAACAGAGAAATACTGTATATTATTACCCACCATATGCACCTGATACTTTAGCCAGTTATATATTCACATCTACTGATTCTACAAGGTTTCCAGGTTCTCTGAGAGCGGGAATAATATTCGGAAAAAAAGACAAATTCATTGCTGGAATTGATTATGTAATGACGGAGTGGAGTAATGCAAAAATTCATGGCAGTGTCCCTATGACAGGTAATACCCGTTCGTTAATGTTTGGTATCGAATATATACCCGAAAAATATTCAAACACCAGCTTTCTAAAAAGGATTGAATACCGGGTTGGAGCACGTATATCCGACAATTATCTTGTTCTTAACGGTGTTCAGCTTAAAGAATTCAGTTTAACCGGAGGCTTTGCTATCAGACTTAAAAATTCAATTTCAAAAGCTACTGTTTATCTTGATTATACCAGACGGACAGGAGATATTTCCAGAGGGCTTCATAATGAAGAAATCTTTTCAGCAGGGCTAAGCTTAAATCTTTACGACTTCTGGTTCAGAAAACGCCAGTATGATTGATCTTTTTACAACTGTTAAAAACTATCTGAAAGGAAAATCAACCCTTTTGAATTACCGTGGTGCTGTTATTGTCTCTTCAGCACTTTTAATCCTAATGTTTGCATGTGAAAATAAGATCGAAACCATCCGTAAATCTGACATTGAATCAATGCCATCACTTACGGTCAGGGATTTTGAAACAGTTTATTCCGATTCGGCCAGAATAGTGTTTGTAATGCGTTCACCCCTTCTGGAGAGATATACTGATCGCAAACCACAATATTCAGAATTCAGGAAAGGAATAAATGTTGCTTTTCACGACGGTCACCCGGAACCTATTGCATCACTTAATTCAAAATATGCCCGTTATCTTGAAGAAAAGAAGCTGTGGGAACTTAAAGACAGTGTTACCGCAATTAATGAGAAGGGAGAAACACTAGAAACTGAGCTTCTTTACTGGGACCAGGAAAAAGATCTTGTCTATACTGATAGATTTGTCAGGATAACAAGTGAAGACCAGATAGTTATGGGTACCGGACTTGAAGCAAATTCACGCTTTACACGCTGGAAAATACGAAATGTAAGTGCCACAATATATTTTGAAAATGCGAAGTAAGTACCTGCCATTCATTCTTGAAATAGTATGGATAATTGTTGGCGTTGTTTCAACTCTGGCAGGAATTAATCATATCAGGGCCGGAAACACAAAAATAGCCATTACCTTTTTTATTATTGCATTTGTTTCATTTGCATTCTCCAGATTACGACATCTGCAGCGAAAAAAGATGTAAATTTGTGGCATGAATACCTGGATTATCCTGATACTGGCTGTAATCTTTTCAGCATTTTTTTCAGGGATGGAGATTGCATTCATTTCCTCCAACAGATTGAGAATTGAACTCGATAGAAAAAAAGGATTTTTCGGCTCACATATTATTAAAATCTTCACTGATAATCCTGGCCAGTTTATCGCAACAATGCTTATTGGAAACAATATAAGTCTTGTTGTTTACGGAATTATCATTTCACGAATGCTATCCCCTTTGCTGAGCTCTCTTTTTGCTTCAGAACCACTTATTCTTATCTCAAATACAATTATATCCACAGCTATAATCTTTTTTCTGGCTGAATTTATACCCAAAATACTATTCAGAATCAGTCCAAATTTCTTTCTAAAACTGTTCAGTATTCCTACATATTTCTTTTTTATGATTTTTTATCCGATATCCCGGTTTATAATTTTTATCTCCAATGCAATATTAGGCATTTTACCGGGCGGTAAACAATCCTGGAAAACTAAAAATGAGGAAAATATTGTGTTCAGCAAAGCTGATCTTGATCATTTCGTTCAATTTATGGCTAACGAAGAGATAAAAGACGAATCAGAAAAGGAGAATATAAGAATTTTTCAGAATGCGCTTTATTTCTCAAATCTTAAAGTAAGGGAGTGCATGGTACCCCGTACTGAAATAGAGGCAGTTGAAATTAACACAGACATTCAGAAACTGAAACAAAAATTCATAGAAACAAGATACTCGAGAATAATTGTTTATTCAGGTTCAATTGATCAGGTTACAGGATATGTTGAACTTAAAGATATTTTCAGACTGCCCCGGGACATTAAAACCATTCTCAGAAAACTCATTATAGTGCCTGAAACAATGCCTGCTAACAGATTACTTAAACAATTTGTTGATGAGAAAATAAATATTGCTCTGGTGGTTGACGAATTCGGAGGTACTTCAGGTATGGTTACCCTTGAAGACGTTCTTGAAGAGATTGTTGGTGAAATCGAAGACGAACACGACGAATACGAACTTATTGAAAAACAAACGGCTCCAGGCGAATTTATCTTTTCAGGAAGGCTCGAAATAGATTACCTTAATGAAAAATACAATCTTAATATTCCGGAAGATGGAGATTATGAGACTCTCGCCGGTTTTATACTGTACCATCACGGCAGTATCCCCAGAAATAATGATGTAATTAAGATCAGGAATTTCTCAATAAAAATACTCAAAGCCACTTCAACAAGAGTTGATCTTATCAATCTAAAGATAGAATAATATTTTCATGGCATGACATATAAACTTCTGCAACCTGGAATTATAGTTGTATTAATAATTATTGACATCTCCTGTTAAAGAAATCTGAAAGAATCTGATAATGACAAAAAATTACCGGTTATTAGCCAAAACAAAGCCCGTGATGCAGAAGCAAAATCCCTTTTACTTGGAGGTATAGGTATGGGCATTCTGGTAATGAAGGGTAACGGTGAAATCATAAAAATGATACTTCCCTGATATATTAATCTTTAAATAAGATGTTAGACATTTTTAAAAAGAAAATGATCAAGGGCGCCCCTTAAAGAGCGCCCTTTTAGCAAACAAATCATCAAAAAAGACTATCTTTTTGGCCTTGTAATTGAGGAGTTAATTTTTTTTACTGATTTATCACCCGACTTTTTTACAGTACCAAGGGTTATATCAGCCAGCAAGTATGGATTGGGTAGATAACTTGAATAAGTCGCTGCAATACCTTTTGAAGCTCCTTCATAATAAATATCATATTTTATAACCATTGCCGGACTGTCTCCGCAGTTATCCCATGTACCTGATCCAGCAATCTCATAACGGTATTCTTCGCCATCATATTCTGTAGTATAGATATACTGCCTTGGTATTTCCACTGTACCATCATCATTAATATTAATTATACAGGTTCCTCCTTCAATAACTGTCTCAGCCCACCAGTCTTCTATAAAAGGTACACTTATACCCGTCATTTTAAGGGATGTTTCATCATTAACCACCGTTTCAATGATGCTTTCATAATAGTAAGCATCATCACCTACCCACGATCCCACAAGGTCATTCATGCCATTTTGAAGCGGGCAAAATGGTTTCACCTTAACCTTAAATACTTTTTCGGGAGAGGTAACACCTCCTGCTGTGGTCTCAGTTACCTTCACGAATGCAGTATCATTTGCCGGTAAAACATTAAACTGCACTGTGGCAACCTTGGTACCTTCACTCACTTCTGTAATTGTTGCATCAACAGCTGACCAATTCCATGTGGAACCTGCCCTGTCGTATAATATTTTGAACTTGTATGATTTAGTTTGAAGAACAAGTTCAGGTCCTTCAGCCTTTATCACAACAGGTATTACATCTGATGCCTTGTATTTTTCCTGATTTTCTTCCATATAGGTTTTGCCGCAATAAGAAATTATCATGGCAAGGGTTATCAGGAAAGCTCCGAAAATTATACTTTTTTTCATAATAATTACCTTTTTGTAATTTTCACTTATTTAACTATTTATACCATCCACCGTTAGAATAATCCTGTCCGGCAACACCCTGGTCTTTACCAAAGGTATAGTAATCCATTAAATTAACTTCGAGTTGTTGTCCGGGGATTGGCAGATGTAATGGGGTTCCGGGCTGAAGTTTGTCGGCCTTCCTCATGGTGAAAAATTCTATACCAATACCACTGCAAAAAAGTTCTATATTCCTTTCATGGAAGATAGCTGCTTCAATTTCACCGGCATTAGCTGCAACAGGTGAGAGACCTCCGCGGGTCACCCTTGTTCCATCATTAATAATCTGGGCAGCTGTAGCGAGGTCAGGACCTGACTTTTTCAGTAATGCTTCTGCCTTAAGTAAATCGTTTTCAGCCTTATAGAATACAGGCGCCGGTTCAGTCCATGTACTCAGGTAAGTATCACGCCTCTTAAAACGATAGCAAGAAAAATGATAATATCCCCGTTCCACCTTGAAACCACATGATGACATATACTGGAAATCTGTAAATATACGGTCGTCAATTCCATCAGTGTGGGAAGTTACCGGCGTGGGAAGAATATTCCAGGTGTTTTCATCTGTCCATCTTGATGGGAATCGAGAGTCCATCATGTTTACAATTCTCATATCGGTCATACCCCATCCAGAGTAATTGGCGTAAGTATGATAAAGGGTATACCAGTTGATATCATCCATAACAGGTGCGAAATCGTATGTAAGTCCCTTGTTTGCATAGCTTAACACTTTATCCCAATCAACTGCATCATTCTCTGCTTTATTCCTCGGAGAATAAGAAAGAAGCAAACCTGCAACAGTATTTGCCAGTTCTCCAAGTTTTGTATTTGTCATCTCAATTCCCGGAACCCATGTAGACGGGAGAGTAAAAGTATTAGCGGAGCATATTGCAATACATTTATCAAGGCATACTACAGCAGTATCAATTACCTCCTTATAGGGTGAAACAGGTATTGTTTGAGTAAGGTCGGTTGATTCTGTAACTATGAATGCTTTATCGAAAACAAGGCCTATATAACCAAGTGAAAGACCCTGTGCAAGATGAGCAACAGCTTGAATCATTTTTGTTTCATCGGTTCCGTCATCAGCTGTAATAACCATCCCATCATATTTTAATTTCCTGACAACTTCATTTGAAGATGAAAGGATAGAATAGAGAGTTTTGTAATAGTTCTCGGTAACAACTGCATTTCCATATGATGGTGTATTGTCCCATGTTTGTCTCGGTTCCCAGCTGAAATCTCTCATTGCCGCATTTCCCCAGGAGCAGGTTCCAGCGTCTGCTCCAACCCAGAGCATCAATGCAGGTCCATCATATTGCTGTGTTATTTGAAACCAGGAATTGATAAGTGAACTGGCAACACCTTTCACATCTGAAGGATTTGAAAATGCTGTAGCAAAGTCAGGATCATTCTCATTTTTAACATCGAGGCTTTCACAGCCAGATAGGAAGAAAGCCAGCAGGATTGTTAATATAAAGTAATTTTTCATTGTCTTCATAGCAACTATAAGTTTACGCATTAGAATTTAATTTCAAGTGACACCGAATATGACCGGTAATTTGGATAGCCCATAAAGTCATAAGAGAAATACTGAACATTATTGGTAGTCATAACTTCGGGATCATATCCTGAGTAATTTGTAACTGTTAAAAGGTTTTTGCCGATAAGGGCAACTTTGACACCCTTAACAAACCCGTTAGCAACATTTTTAAGTGCTGATGAAGGAACGGTATATGAAATTGAAGCCTCTCTCAGTTTGAGATAACTGCCGTCTTCTACCCAGAAGTCATTGAAATCATTTATATCATAGAATACTTTATAATACTCAATGGTTTTCTTGAGATAATCGGGCTTTCCGTACTGATCCATCATTCCGTGCCTGTCATCTCTTGTGAGCCACTGGGCTGATTTGTTATAGATATCTCCGCCGTTTTTCCATTCAAGCAGGGCATAAAGTCCGATGCCTTTATAAGTAAAAGTTTGGGTCATGCCAAGTTTGAATTTGGGATTTGAATCTCCAATTTTCCCGTACCATAATTTTCCATCAGGAGTTCTCTTTTTTATTGGGGCTTCAATTGTAGTTCCTTCAGTACCTTTGACAATTACATAACCATCACTATTGACCACGTAGTTATCTAAATTGTCACCTTCCTGAAGCTGTTCCTGTAATTCATCAAGTGTCTTTACAAATTTATATCCGTACATTGCACCGAGTGTTTCCCCTTCTCTGACGTAGAAACATTTGTCGGCTTCCTGTCCCTGCGGGCCAGTCTGGAATGGTGGAACATTGAGCTGGGTAATCTTTGTTCTTATACGGTCGAAAATCAAATTGATATTATAGTTTATTCCTTTGGTTTTGATTACCTGAGTATTAAGAGATGCCTCCCAAACTTTTGAGTTAAGTGATCCCGCATTCTGTACCTGGCTTGGCCATCCACCATATTGAACAGCAAGTGGTACTGAGATAATCTGATCGGTAGTATTGGTTTCAGACCTTGATATTTCAAAGCTAAACCTGTTGAGGAAGTCAATATTCAATCCCACTTCAAATTCTTTTGAAAGAGATGGTTTAAGTTTGGAATTGCCGAGTTGAAGTTTTGCAACGTTTCCTCCTGAAATACTCATAACCTCATATTGGTCAGCAAACCCAGGTCTCTGACCAGCAGTACCATAAGCTATACGTAATTTTAGTTCTTGAATACCAGGAATCTTGAAATCTTCTGTCAAACGATAAGCTCCTGATACACGGTAGTAAGGGTTCCATCTTGATTCTGAACCAAAAAGGGAAGAACCGTCGTAGCGAATCATACCGTCGAATATATACCTATCACGAAAATCAATATAAAGGATTCCAAAATAATTTTTTGCCAGAATGGCATTTTTGTAACTGGTTATATTTTTATTCCCTGCAATAGCGTCAAATGAAGGGACGCCCTTAAGTGAAAAGTCATATCCGGTAGTTGTATTGCTTTCGTATGTTGACTTTTCAAAGAGGTAGCTTGCCTTTGCCCTTACGTTGAAATCACCAAATTTCCGGCTGTAATTAGCTGTAACCTGTGCATTTCTTGAGAAGAGATATGAGTTTGATAACTGCAGGTAACCTTTTGAATAAACTGCTGCACCTCCCGAACGAGTATATGTATCGTACGGTGAGTAATTCCTGTACGAGTTGGGGGTATATTCAAATGCATATTTTGCCTCAATGTTTAGGGAATTAGTCATATTATATTTCAACTGATATGTTCCCAGAATTCTGTCGCGAACTGTTAGTTCCTGTAGTTTCCAGACGTTGTAAAGCGGGTTTTCCTGCTCTGCCTGCCATACGTTTGGTATAAAGAGATACGGCTGTCCATCTGGATTTGGATACTTGAGATCTGCATCAGGTTCAATAAGAAGTATGTTGAAGAAAATTCCTCCGTTGTAAGCATTCTCACCTCCAGGGTCCTGAGTTGTTGATCTTACATAAAGGTTACTTGCTGAAACGGATAATTTTGGAGAAATCTTATGATCAACATTCAGTCTGAAACTATTTCTTTTGTATCCTGTAGTTTCAACAATAAGACCCGATTGTTTGTTGTTTTCAAATGAGACCAGGAAATTTGTTTTTCCGAGGTTTGAACCTACGGATATGTAATTTGTATAGAAATCATTTCCTGCGAACAGATCTCCTTCATGGTCATAAGTTGTCATATACGGATTATCCATATAGTGATTTGATTCGTAGGAGCGAGTTCCTGAGATACCACCTTCGCTTGCATGATAGTTTGAGGGATATGTAACACCTGCATATTTTGTATAGGAATAATTCTGGTAGTCATCAGCCAGAACGAATGCATGGTGGGTTGCAAGATCATATTTCTTTGCAAGCTGGTTGAATCCGTATTCGTTTCTTACAATTACTTCTGTTTTGCCTTCCATCAGGTTAGTTCCCCTGCGGGTTGTTACAGCAATAATACCATTTCCAGCACGGGAGCCGTAAAGTGCAGCAGCCGAGGCACCTTTAACAACCTCAATTGATTCAATATCGTCAACGTTTATATCGGCCAGTGTACCTTCCATAATAACGCCATCGAGTAGGATAAGCGGATCCTGAGAACCTGTTATTTGAGTTGCACCTCTTACAAGTATGGTTGATGACCTACCCGGTGCACCTGAAGGATTAACAACTGTAAGACCGGCTACCTTGCCCTGAAGAGCTGTTGACGCAGAACCTGCAGTAACTTCTTTAAGTTTCTCTGCATCAACTTTGTCAACTGCTACAGCCATCTTTTTCCTTGGGGTTCCTGCAGCAACACCGGTAACAATAATCTCGTCGAGGTTCATAACGTCCTGCTCCAACACTACATCAATAACACTCCTTCCTGCTATTTCAACCTCCTGAACCTTCATCCCAATAAATGAAAAGACCAGTGTCCTTGCATTTGCAGGAACATTCAATGTGTATTTACCGTTAGCATCGGTATAAGCACCAATGGTTGTGCCTGGAACTGTAACTGAAACTCCAGGTAAGACTCCTTCTCCTTCAACCGCAGAAGTTACCGTACCTGTAATAACTCTTGTTTGCTGTGCTAAAAGTGAAAAAGCACTTAATACAAGCAAACCAATCAACAATGATAGTTTCTTCATAAGATTTAATTTAAGGTTTTAGCTTTAAAAAATTCAAATATAATTATTTTTTATAATTTTTATTAGTCTAATAAATTTTTAAATAATAAAATAGAACAGAAATGTAATCAGGGTTAGATTTTTTGGTAAATGATTATATCTATTTTAAGCACTAACATACCATAAAATAAGGTAATTATTACGTAAATAATATGATAGATGCTTTTGAATAAATTATTTAACTGAAAATCAGAAATTCCATAATCATTTTAGGTATTTAATTTTTCATCATTGCCATATTTTATAAAACAAAAAAGAGAGCCACCACAGGGCTCTCCTTTTGTTATAAATTGCCATTTAAGTTTAATGTACGTCAGTTTCAGTCGGTATTGGGTTCTTTCTGGTATGCCACCACACCTGGCTTTTTGTACCATCCGTGCTGAACATGCCTTCATTAATCGATTCGATATGCTGGTCGAGTCGTGCAGCTGCGACATTAGCTGTGTTATAGGTATCTTCGCTAAGTGCATACTGAAGTCTAATCGGCAGACCCAGGTTTGGGTAAAATGACCCCTCAAGCTCGTATTCAAAAATTCTCTCGGGGAAGCCCGTTCTTCTTATTTCGGTATAAGCTTCAATACCCTGACCGAAAATTGCTGCCCATTTTTGTTCGCAAATCAGCTGAAATTTGTGGTCATCTGTACCGTTCCAAACTACGAGCGGATTAGATAGGTAATCTGCATAGTTGACAGTTTGGGGGGAATTTTCTTCGGTAACAATTTTATCATTTTTCTTATCATACCATGTAGGATTAACTACGCTGCCATCTGTGAGTCCCCATCTTTCCATTGATGCTTTAATCCCATTTTCATAAGCAGTTTTGGCAGCACCATCATTTCCTTTACGCAGATAATGTTCGGCTTTAATGAACTCAACCTCATCATACGCCATAAGATATACGGGAGCATGCTCATCATAAGCTATTTTGGTTCCAAGCAAGGAAATTTCGGGAAAAGGTGCAGATGTTATACCACGCCCATTCTGAAATCCAACGTAATCAATTGGAGGTGTGGCAACAGAGTTTGGGGTAGGTTGAGCATAAATATGCACTCTCGGATCGTTCCTTGCCTTTAGCCAGTCGACCATAGTTTCAGATATACCCTGGTCAGTCCTTGTGTAAAGTGTGTTATAAATAGGATTACGGTAAGGTAAACCGGGATAAGTAAGAAATGCATTATCTTCGTTTGATTCGAAGATTGGATATTTGTTAGGGTCTGCAAGAATGGCAGCAATCTGGGCATCAGCTGTAGCCAATGCAGCGGGCCCTGGAGATGTTACAACATCGGGCTGAGACCCTGCCATATCATATGTAAATGACCAGGGCGTTCCTGCAGTACGGTTAAGGATTCTCAGTTTGAGAGAATTGGCAAATTTTCTCCACAAGGTCGGATCGCCACCATAAAGAATATCTCCTGTACCAAAATTCACAGTTGTACCTTCAAGTAATGTGTTGGCATTATCCAGTTCAGCCAGAAAATCGGCATAAATGTCTGACTGCTTGTCATATTTAGGAGTTATCGTTCCGTTAATGTCGAATCCCTGTAATGCTTCTGAGTAAGGAATATCTCCCCAGCAGTCAGTAAGGTACAGGAACACCCATACTTTCATTATCCTGGCAGCTGCTTCAAGTCTTTTGTTTCCTTCCTCTGAAGCTTTTCTAATTACAATGGTAAGATTTTTAAGTTCACTTATATAAGGTGCCTGAAATTCTCCCGACATATCACGGGGCATGTAACGATCTTCATCTATATACTGTACTTTACACCACTGCTGGCTCCATACACCCAGATAAGTATGCTGAATCCAACCACCCAATTGACGGTTAATTGCGTTTTGTAGGGCATTGGTGAAAATATTAATAGGAGGTACATCAACGGGATTATTTGGATCTTTATTTAATTCTTCAAAATCTTTGGTGCATGACCAAATTAATCCTGAAGCTATTAATAATAATCCCAAAATTATCATACGAGATTTGAATAAGTATTTCATATTGAAATGAGTTTAAATTAGAAATTAAACTTTACATTAAATCCATAGGATCTTGTTGAAGGAATAGCATTCGTTTCCATTCCGACACTTCTATTTCCGGCACTTGAACTTATTTCCGGATCAAGATCAGGGATATTCTTATGGATGATCCACAGGTTATGTCCAACGAAAGAAATATTTAAGTCTTTAAGCCCCAGCTTATTGATCACACCAATCTTGTTAAATGTATATCCCACAGAAACTTCACGCAATTTGACAAAACTGCCGTCGAACAAAGACAGTTCATGTTTTGCATAGAAACTGTATCCGTAATCATTGGCGCTTACATAAGTTGTATTCTCAACCGGTTCGGTTACCACGTTGCCATCTGCATCGGTATATACAACAGTACCATCAGTATTGACTTTACCGTAGACGGCATTTTTAATCAAGACTCCTCCTCCTTCGCTAAGTGCATCTCTGACATTTTTCCCATTCTCATTTATTGCTGCGGTTTCAGCCAATACACCAGTATACATTCCAAACATATGTGTTACCGAGAATATGTCTGCACCTTTACGGAAGTCAACAAGAAAACTCAAGTCGAAATTTTTATATCTGAATGAATTATTAACTCCGCCGAACCAGTCAGGAAAGATATTCCCCAATATTGTTCTTTGTCCGGAACGTACATACAACCCGGTATTTGGATTAATAATTGGTCTGCCAGAATATTTAGTATATGCAAATTGCGTTTTTGCTTCATCGTAATATACATTTTCTGCATGTTCACGTACAATTGCATATCCAAAAATAGTTCCGTATTCCTGTCCCGGGAAAGCGTATACATAGCCTCCCCAGCTAAGATTGTAAAGATTAAGATATTTCATATCACCATACAACTCAACAACTTTGTTCTTGTTAGTTGACCAGTTCAAAGTGATATCCCATGAGAAATTAGGTTTTTCCACTGGAGTTGCAGTCAGCTGTACTTCAATACCACTATTCTGGAGATTCCCTGCATTGATGGTTTTTGAGCTGAACCCTGTTGTATTTGAAACAGCAATATTCATTATCTGGTTAACTGTATTTTCTCTATAGAGAGCAACATCAAATCCCAGTCTGTTCTGAAAGAATCTTGCTTCAATACCGACCTCTTTTGAACGTTTTCTCTGAGGTTTTAGTCCAAGAGGTGGTATTGTGTTTGTATATGAAAGAGAAGGTTGTCCGTTAAATGGCTGTGATGAACTATATGTACCCATTAAAGAATATGGAGCAGCAGATCCGCCAACCTCAGCATAACTTGCCCTGAGCTTCATGAATGAAAGTACATTCGATTTCATACCAAGTGCATCAGTAACAACAAATGATAGTGAAGCAGAGGGGTAGAAATATGAATTATTATCTATGGGAAGAGTGGATGACCAGTCATTTCTTCCGGTGAGATCAAGGAAAAGGAAGTCTCTGAAGCTCAGGTTTGCCATTCCAAATACGCTGTGCAGTTCGGTGTGGTATTCACTTGTGTTTGTAGTAGCTTGAACTGCAGCATTACTAACAGCATAAAGATCTGGAATAATCAGCTCTGCCACATTTGTATTACGATACTGGGAATTGTAACGGTTAATCTCCGTTCCCAAACTTGCAGAAAGACCAAAGTCGCCAAATGTTTTGTTAAAATCAAGGATGGCATTAGCATTTAATTCCTGTCTGCGGTTAGAAAAGCTATTAAAGCTACCTTTCGGATATCCAATACCAACATCTCCCTGTGCAACTCTTTCCATAATGTCCTCAATATACCAGTCAGTCCCAGCTGTTGCCTTTAACGAAAGCCAGTCAGTAAACTTCCATCTAAAATTGACATTTCCAATCATTCTGTCCCTGTTTCTTGAGTTGGTGTTTTTGTAAAGGTTCCAGTATGGATTGTTATGATAGCTGTGATTCCAGTTAAAAGGGATGTCTGTTACCGGGTCAATTTCATTCCACCTTTCTTTAAGAACGGTCATGTCAACCTGACGTCCAAACCATTGTCCAAGTGACTGCATTGGATTACCCCCGTTATATCCATTTTCTGCAATATTATCACTCTTATTGTTAATGTAAGTTGCGGCGGCGCCTATTGTAATGTTCTTGGTAATTTCCAATTCTCCATTTAGTGTTATGTTAATTCTTCTAAGATCAGTATTTGGAAGAATACCCTTTATGTTCTGATTCGTTAGCGAAAGACGGAAATTTGCACCTTCTTTAGCCCCTGCCACAGCTACGTTGGTTGTCGATCTCAACCCTGTTTCGAAAAAACTTTTTACATTATCAGGATGTGAAATCCATGGTGTTGGAGTACGAACCCCGGTTTCGGGATCATAAGGGCTATCGAACTGTGGAAGTTTTAATATCTCACCAGCCGTTTGAGGATATCCAGCTTCTATTGCCCAATAAAGTTTTCCGCCGGGAACAATATCTTCCGTTTTAACAATATAATCAAGACGCGGACCCCAGCTTTCGTCAACACCATCGTTTATTCCTCCGTAAGCACCATCAACGTAAGCAAATGAATAAATTCCTGCGTCTGGATCAATTGCTGAACCCTGTCCATATAAATTCTGGTACTTAGGAATAACAAGTGGATCCTCCCACATCATACTTTGCTCAACAGTAACACCAAGCCCAGCTTTACCTAAAGTTGACTTTCCGGATTTTGTAGTAATCATAACTACACCATTTACAGCCCTTGAGCCATAAAGAGCTGCAGCACTTGCGCCTTTGAGAACACTGATACTCTCAATATCCGAAGGGCTGATATCACTGGCAGCATTGCCATAATCTCTTCCTCCATAAGCACCTACATCAGTAGTATAGTTATTTATAGGCACCCCGTCAACAACAAATAATGGTTGGTTATTACCACTGGCAGAAAGAGAATTTACACCTCTGATAAGTATTCTGACTCCAGAAGCAACTCCACCATCAGAATTAGTAATCTGAACACCTGATAATTTACCTTGAAGAGCATTGACAATATTTGAAACTTTTACTTTTTCAATTTTGTCACTTCCAAGATCCTGAACTGCATAGCCAAGGGCCTTTTTCTCACGCGAGATACCCAGTGCTGTAACAACTACTTCACTTAGCCCGAGTGTTTCAGACTCCATAATTACATCGATTACAGAACGACCTGCAATCTGTACCTCTTGTTTTTTCATACCAATGTAACTGAAAACAAGAGTAGTAGCATCCGAAGGTACAGTAATGGAGTATTTGCCATTTACATCTGTCGTAGTTCCAATCGTGGTACCCGGCACTTGAATGGTAACCCCGGGAAGAATCCCTTCCTCTTTGGAAGTTACCGTACCTGTAATAACTCTTGTTTGCTGTGCTAAAAGTGAAAAAGCACTTAATACAAGCAAACCAATCAACAATGATAGTTTCTTCATACTTTTCTGGTTTAAGGTAAATAATTCTGTTAGTTGCAAATGTATAAAAATTATTATTAAACTGACAAAACTTTTAATCCAAAATTTTTCATTCTCAAATTTATCGGCACAATCTGAAGATTTTAATTTATAAGCTTACTTATTATTTAAGAGTTTTAATCTGGTCGGCTGCTATACATATCTGTTCATAGATATTTTCGCCCAGAGCCCTTTTCAGAGCCTCTTCAAGAAACCGGTACAGATAAATTCCATCCTTCCTCCCTTTTTCCCTTCCACCTGAACAGATTGTCCATTCTTCAACATTTACAGCTGTAAAACCATTGTATTTTTTTATCCTTACAGGAAAAAGATGACACGAAAGTGGTTTCCTGAAATTGATAATACCTTCATTCCATGCCTTTTCAATGGCACATTTAAAAATACCATTCTCAATATAAGTATATGCACATTCCTGTTCTTCAATAAGGGGAGTAACATTCTCTCCTTCAATATCCTTCAAGCTTGTTCCCTGCTGATCAATTGCCCTTCTGCCTTCTTCCCTCAGATAAGGGTAAATTAAAGTTTTTATTTCTTCAAGCATTTTAACTTCCTCTTCTTCAAGGGGCGCTCCTGCATCACCATATCTGCAGCAGTTACCATAACATGCCTGCAAATCACATGAAAATTTCTTTTGAAGAAGATCGAGACTTATAATATAATCTCCTATCTGAAGCATCAGATATCTAAATGAGAATCTTTCCTTTCATTTCTTCAGGGATATCCAACCCCATTATTGTGAGAATGGTTGGAGCTACATCGGCAAGTATTCCCTCTTTTATTGAAGAATAATCATCACTCACAAGGATGATAGGAACCGGATTAAGTGAGTGGGCTGTATTGGGTGTCCCATCTTCATTAATTGCCATATCGGCATTGCCATGATCAGCAATAATCAACACATCATAATGGTTGTTTCTGGCAGCATTAACAACCTGCCCTGCACAGTCGTCAACTGTAACAACGGCTTTCCAGATAGCATCATAAACACCTGTATGCCCTACCATATCACAATTTGCAAAATTAAGACAAATAAAATCGTATTTGTTTTTTTCTATTTCTGCAATGATTGCATCCTTTACTTCATAAGCACTCATTTCAGGTTTAAGGTCGTATGTTGCAACCTTGGGCGATGGAATAAGGACTCTATCTTCTCCGGGAAATACTTCCTCTCTGCCACCTGAGAAGAAGAATGTTACATGAGCATATTTCTCAGTTTCTGCAATACGAAGCTGTTTCTTCCCGGCTCTGCTCAGTACTTCACCAATAGTATTATCCACATTTTCCTTTGGATAAATAACATGAAGCCCGGTGAAGGTTGCATCATAAGGAGTCATAGTACAATAATATAAAGGTATGGTATGCATTCCTGCCTCGGGCATATCCTTCTGTGTAAGGGCAATGGTTAGTTCGCGTGCTCTGTCGTTACGGAAATTGAAAAACACCACAACATCGCCTTCCTTCAAAGAGCCAACTGGATTTCCTTTATCATCAGTTACAACAATTGGAGTCATAAATTCATCGGTTATGCCATTGTCATACGCTTTCTTGATTGTCGACAGAATATCTGTCGTTTTTTCTCCGATACCTTTGACAATAAGGTCGTATGCCACTTTTATTCTTTCCCACCTTTTATCTCTGTCCATTGCATAATATCTTCCAATAAAAGAGGCTACCTTTCCGCTGGAGTTTTTGAGGTGTTCAAGTAGATTACGCATATAGCCAAGTCCACTTCGAGGGTCAGTGTCACGACCATCACCGAACCCGTGTATGAAAACATTTTTAATTCCATAATCACGCGTCATGTCGCACAGATAATAGAGATGTTTGTCGAGGGAATGAACTCCCCCATCAGAGAGAAGTCCGAAGAAATGGACCTGTTTGCCTTTATCTCTTGCATAGGTGAATGCATCAACAAGAATTTTGTTTTTCCTTATCTCTCCTGTTTTGCATTCGATATTGATTTTAACAAGATCCTGGTAAACGATTCTTCCAGCACCAATATTTAAATGACCTACTTCGGAATTTCCCATTTGACCATCAGGCAGCCCTACATTTTCACCCGATGCCTGAAGAATTGAATTAGGATATTTACTTTTCAGAAAATCCAGATTTGGCGTTGGAGCCGTACTTATCACGTCTGCTCTTGAACCATCACCCACACCCCAACCGTCAAGAATCATCAACAGAACTTTTTTGTCTTCTTTTGCCATATTTTATATATTTTTAAAGAACAATTGGCAAAATTAGACAAATTAGATTAAGAATTGTTCAATTATTGGTTAATTATCATATTTTTTTATTGTTTTAAAACCTTTACCTTAATGTTAAGCTCTTTTTCAGAGCAGGTTTTTTCGTACTCAGTATCTTTCCCTACATAATTGTACCATTCATCAGGTGTCAGGTTTCTGGTTACGAGTTTGCAAATATTTTCAGCAAGTAGATCAGCACTGGAGGGGCGAACGACAATGTTGTTTGTGCTTCCGGCTGTACATGCGACAAGAAGGTGTCCATCGGAGCTAAATGCAATGGTAACAACCATATCCTCGTTATCGTTGAAGGTAACCGGAAATATCCTGAGATCATTTAGATCCCATAGTTTAAGTGTTCCATCAGAGGCTGCTGTTGCCATTTGCGAGAAAGGAACGTTAAACTCTATATTATTTACATCAACATCATGAGCTTTAATTTCCGTAAGGAGCTTCTCCTTGCCGATATCCCATAACTCGAGACTTCCATCGGAATATCCCGTAGCAATAATGTCTTCCGATGGTTTAAACCTTATAATTCTTATATTTTTGTCAGGTTTTTCAATCCTGAACAGATTTTTTCCTGACTTTGTATCCCAGACAAGTGCCTTACCATCGGTTGTTAATCCTGCAAGGAATTTTCCATTTGAAGAGATATCAATACGGTCGATCTTCAGGTCACCTGTTATGACGTCGACACTGGTTCGGGCTGAAAGATCCCATTTCAGGACTTTCCCATCGATTGCAGCTGAATACAGATACTTCCCGTCATATGAAAAAACAATCGAATTTATCTTTCCGTTATGACCTTCCAGAACATATTGTTGTTCAATCCCGGATTTAAGTGGAATCATCCTGATGATTGAATTTTCTGTTCCACAGGCAAGCCAGTCTGCATCGGGGCTTAAAGAAAGGACTGTTATAATATCTGTTCCAGAATAGATTGCCTGGATATTTTGCCGGCCTCCGGCAATGTCCCATTTTAAAACTTTCCCATCAGCACCTGACGTATAAAATTCATTACTTCCGGGTACAAACACAAGGCTTTTAATACCCGCACCATGTCCGCTCATAACCCTGTAATTCACATTACCATATTGCCGGGCTATATTATAAAGTCCGTTATAAATTTCAGGATCATTTGTATTGCCTCCATAGCGTTTATTAAATATATATCCCTGATATGCCAGAAGAGTCTGTAAATCTTTCTGTCCGTTAAACTGTAATGATTTGACTGTCAGAGATTTTGCAGTAGTAATCATTTTAAGTCTCTTCGCCTCATTATGATCTGCTATTGCTTTTTTAACATTTGTTTCAGCTTCAGCCAAGGCAATCACTGTCGAATCTGCTTTATGCCTAAAATACTCTTTCTGCTTCAATGCGTCTCTTGCATTAATAATTGCCTCAAGCTTTTTCCTTTCCTCTTCTCTTTTTTGTTTAAGGGCTTCGTCTGCCTTAAGTAGTGCGACTTCCGCCAGGGAATCGGCCAATAATTTTTTCTCAAGCAGTGCCCGGGCGGCAGAATTGGCAGCTTCTTTCTCGAGTTCTGTCCTCTGTAACGCTCTATCCTTTATCCTGTGATTATGTGATAATATTATGGCAATAACCGCCAGTACCATTGCTGTAAGGCCCAGAGAAAGTATAAAAAACCGTCTGAATATTGATCTTTTCTTTTTCTCTGTTTTTTCTTTTTCCTCTCTTTGTTTCTGCTCTTCCTCACTTGCCCTGAGAAATTCCATAGCTTTTTCAAAAGCCGGATGATATCTTACCGCCCATTGCAATATGGGTTTTTGAGTATTCCTCCAATTAATGTACAGATCCAGCTCAGGCTTCTTAAGAAGCTCACTTTTACCATCATAATACAATTGCGATTTTTCAACAAGTTTTAAATAAGTATCTGCTGACTCCGACTCCCTATCGATCCACCCTTTCAGTCTTTCCCACATATTAAAGACTGGTTCGTACGAAACATCGACCATACATTCATTTTCGGATGGGTTTCCGGTACACTTCAGTAAACCAGCCTCTGGATCACTTAGAATCTTTATCAGATCGTGTAATTCATTTATCGGTAAATTGGTTATCGATTTAATCAGTCCAAACGATGTCGGTCTTCTAATCCTGATACTTCCAGGTCCCTTAAAAGTAATGGTCCGAAAAATCATTTCGCAAGCATACTTTTGTCTTTCGGATAGGTTGCTGTATATTTCCTCACACCATTTATTGATAGCACCTGTAAGGCCACCTGCAGCTTTCAAGTCAGACAATGACACAGGCCTTCCTGAGTCGCCTGATTTCCTGTAATATACCAATGAACTCATCAAAGCATGCTGAACCACCGGTAATGACATATTTTTTTCTTCTGCTTCGCCCGCTACCGCCTCAGCAAAACCTGGCTCAAGTTTAAAGCCAGCTTCCGCTGTCTGCTTTTCAATGATTGTTCTTAGTAGCTCTCTGTCGAAATACGATATCAGGACACTACTTCTATTAATAATAATTGATTGTGTAAATCGATAAAATACAGTGCATTCCGAAATAAAGTCAGAATCTAAAGATACCACAAGATAAATCGGGACATGCTCCTGTTCAACCGCATTCATCACAAGGTTAACAAAAACCTTTGCCTCATTTCCTGCATCCTTAACAGTAGTTATCTGATTATACCTGAAAAGTTCCTCAAACTGGTCAACCACAATTAATATTTTTTCCCTATTCCTCACAATCAAGTCATTAAGAATCATGCTCAGGGAATCAGGATTCGATCGCAGAACATCTGTAATACTTATTTTAAGGGAATCGACGTTTTCAGTCTTACCTGACTTAGCTGCAATTGCTTCAGCAAGATTGCCCAACGGATTGTTACCTGGTGTAAGATAAATGACCTTCCATTTTGTGCCTTCTATCTCCTCTTTCTCCATAAGTCCCGGCAACACCCCGCAGTTTATGACTGAAGTCTTACCGCAACCATGATTTCCTATAACTGCAACAAACCTGTTGCTCAGAAGCTTTGTCAGAATTTCACGAGTTTCCGTTTCCCTTCCGAAGAAGAACTTTTTTTCTTCGGTGGAAAACGGTCTGAGTCCTGGAAAAGTCACCTGATAAGCAGAAAATTTCTTACTGGTCATATATTTATGGTATGGTATTGTCTATCTATATCAATGTCGCCTTAAATTTCAAAATTAACAGTTCTAATGGAATCAAATATAGAAATTGTCATTGGTTAAGCATATATTATAACGAATAATATAAAGCTATTTATTATTTTTCATTTTTTAAACTCTAAAATTGCCGATAAAAGCTGATCAACATCTGGGTTCAGGCCATTTATTTTCAGGTGTGCCTGGTTGTAATATTTTTCGCGTTCTTTAAGTTTTTGTTCAATGAAGTTCAGTATCTTTTCTTCCGGAATATTTTTTAAAAGAGGCCTCTCAGTATTGTCGGTTTCCAGCCTTTGCATGATCTGCAGGGGGATAAGTTCAAGGTACACTACTATTCCTGCAGAGAGCATATAATCAATATTCCCATGGTAACAGGGAGCACCTCCTCCGGTTGCAATAACCGAATTAACTGCCGGATTCAGTTCACGCAAAGCAATTGCCTCAACTTTCCTGAAATATTCTTCACCAGAATGGGAAAATATTTCAGGTATTGTTTTACCTTCTTTTTTTTCTATTTCACTGTCAAGATCAAAGAAATGCCAACCGGCAAGTGAAGCAAGCTTCTTCCCTGTAGTGGTTTTGCCGGAGCCCATAAAACCTATCAGATATACTCTGTAATTCAAAGTCTTACAGTTCAAGTTTCATCTGTGCAGGATTGGACCTGATTTCATGAACCGCAGGTTTCTCTTCATTTTTTTCATCAGGTTCCTTAAACTCAGTAGTCTCTTTTTTGACAACTGGTTCAAGTTCCTTTATGTTTTCAACTATATACTGCGTCAACCTTTTACCTTTTGCCCTGTAACTTTTTACTCCGATAAATCTTTCAACTTCAACTATTTCGTTTTTCCTTTTACTGTGTTTCCCTCCGAATCTTATCTCAAATCTGGGATATTCAACTTCTGTAATACTCACAAGCTTTGATTCGGGATTTTCACCAATGAAACTGAGAGGTTTCTCAGTATATTCTACCATAAAACGTTTGACATAATAATATTTCATGTCAGCATCCCAGTATATGGCTGAATATACTGTCTCTGGCCTTAATTTTTCAATCAGAAGTATGTTGTCTTCATAATGGTTTGAAAGATCAAAATTTGTGGTTCTGAAAGTGCCGTTTTTGGTTATTACAAGTATTCTGTCATCACCGGCAAATTCACCGAGGAGTTTTCCTCTGCCGTCGGCATTCAGTCTCAAAACTGTGTCGTCGAACCATATCTTTCTGCCACCGAGTGTCGAGATACCTTTCTCTTTAAGAGAAACCTTCAATACAGGTAATTTTGTAACAATATTTCCTATTGAATTTTTACCTTTTATTGTAAGTTTTCCGAAATCAAACTCAATAACCGTTTTTTTGAGCCGCGGCCTTGGTTTGTGAAAGACTTTGACCATTTCAGCCTCTCCGTTCGGATTGGCACTAATGTACAAAATTCGGCTGCCCTGTTTACCCCTTGTCAGATTATACTCTCTGTCGCGCGTAATTCCGGTTATTGCACATCTTTTGGCCAGCAGTGGCCCATCTTTCCCATCCTGATAAATAATATTATATATAGTCCTTTCATCATTTTTATGAAATATTCCTGCATAAATAATATCCTGACCTACAAATACTTTTTCCGCCACCTTTGTAATCAGATACGTACCATTTCTGTGTATTACGATAATATCGTCAATATCAGAACATTCGCATACAAACTCATCCTTCTTAAGTGAGGTTCCGATAAAACCTTCCCGGTAATTGACATAAAGTTTTGCATTATCGGCAACAACTTTAACTGCCTCAATGGAATCAAAATTTCTTATCTCTGTTTTCCTTTCCCTCCCTTTGCCGTATTTCTTTTTTATCTGACGGAAATAGTTAATGGTGTAGGGAATAATATTCTGCAAATGGTTTCTGACCTCTTCCAGTTCGTTTTCAATCTTCTTAATATGTTCAGAAGCCTTTACAGAATCATAACGGGATATTCTTTTTATTTTTATTTCAGTAAGCCTGACAATATCTTCATATGTAATTTCTCTGTTAAAATTCAATTTGTAGGGTTCCAGACCTTTTTCTATGGTTTCGACTATCGATTCCCATGTTTCACAATCTTCGATGTCGCGGTATATTTTCTTTTCAATGAATATTTTTTCAAGTGACATCGTATGCCACTCTTCAAGCAATTCCTGTTTTCTGATGGTCAGTTCAGCTTTCAGTAATTCCACGGTATGATCGACCGAGTGCCTCAGCATTTCGCTAACGCCCATGAATGAGGGTTTTCTCTCGGAAATAACACATGAGTTCGGGGAAATAGAATATTCACAGTCAGTAAGGGCATATAGGGCATCAATAGTTTTATCGGGTGAAACACCTGGCATGAGGTGGATGACTATTTCTACACTGGCAGCGGTATTGTCATCAATTTTGCGGATTTTTATTTTACCGCTTTCGCTGGCCTTAATAATGGAATCAATAAGTGTCGTTGTGGTTTTTCCGTATGGTATTTCTTTAATTATCAGGGTTTTTTTATCGAGCTTTTCAATTCTGGCTCTTATTTTTACCACCCCTCCGCGCTGACCGTCATTGTATTTTGATACATCTACCATACCTCCTGTGGGAAAGTCGGGGTAGATCACAAAATCTTTGCCCATGAGGTAGTTCACCGCGGCATCTATCAGTTCATTGAAGTTATGGGGTAAAATCTTTGAAGCAAGGCCTACAGCAATACCTTCGGTTCCAAGTGCAAGAAGCAGGGGAAATTTTACCGGCAGGGTCACCGGTTCCTTATTTCGGCCATCATAAGAAAGTTTCCATTCCGTTGTTTTCGGGTTAAAGAGTACTTCAAGAGCAAATTTCGATAGCCTTGCCTCAATATATCTCGGTGCGGCTGCGCTGTCACCGGTAAATATATTACCCCAGTTACCCTGTGTATCTATCAAAAGTTCTTTCTGACCGAGTTGAACAAGTGCATCTCCTATTGAGGCATCTCCATGCGGATGAAACTGCATTGTATGTCCGATGATGTTTGCCACCTTGTGATACCTGCCATCATCCATTCTTCTCATCGAGTAAAGAATTCTTCGCTGCACAGGTTTTAAGCCGTCGAGAAGGTGAGGCACAGCTCTTTCAAGGATTACATAAGATGCATAATCGAGGAACCAATCGCGATACATCCCCGACAGAGCAGTAACCGAATGCAAAGCCGACATACCTGCCGCTTCTCCGCCGAGAAACTCAGCCCCCTCTTCTTCAGAACCTGTCATCTCTTCATATTCCAGTTCTTCTTCCATATTTCACACCCTTAATAACTATTGTTCCTCTTCAATAATATCTTCCTCCACCCGCAGGTTATCAATAATAAATTCCTGCCTCTCCGGAGTATTTTTCCCCATATAAAACTCAAGGAATCCGTTAAGAGAATCATTTTTCTTCATCCTAACCGGTTCAAGTCGCATATCTTTCCCGATGAAATGACGAAACTCATCGGGAGAAATCTCTCCCAATCCCTTGAATCTTGTAATCTCAGGATTTGGGCCCAGATCTTTTATTGCCTGTTTCTTCTCCTCCTCGTTGTAACAGTATCTGGTTTCTTTGTTGTTCCTTACCCTGAAAAGCGGGGTTTGAAGTATGTAAAGATGTCCTTTCCTAATCAGCTCGGGGAAGAATTGGACAAAGAAGGTGAGAAGAAGAAGCCTTATATGCATTCCGTCAACATCAGCATCGGTGGCGATGACGATATTGTTGTATCTCAGGTTTTCGATTCCGTCCTCAATGTTAAGTGCAGCCTGTAGAAGGTTGAACTCCTCATTTTCATAAACTATTTTTTTAGTCAGTCCGAAGGTATTCAGTGGTTTGCCTCTGAGACTGAAAACAGCCTGTGTTTCTACGTTGCGCGACTTGGTTATTGAACCGCTGGCCGAATCACCTTCGGTAATAAACAACGTAGAATCGAGATTGTTTGGTTCATTTGAGTTATAATGCACCCTGCAATCTCTCAACTTACGGTTGTGCAGGCTCACCTTTTTCGCCCTCTCCCTTGCAAGCTTCTGGATTGATGAAATAGCCTTCCTCTCCTTTTCTGCATCCTGAATCTTTTTTAGAAGAATTCTGGCTGTTTCTGAATTCTTATGAAGATAATCATCAAGATTCTTTTTGACGAATTCCATAACGAAATTCCTGACCGAGGGCCCTCCGGGTGCAATATCTTTCGACCCCAGTTTCGTTTTTGTCTGTGATTCGAAGATAGGTTCTTCAATCTTAACACTAATTGCGGCAATTATTGAAGCTCTAATATCTGTAGGATCAAAGTCTTTTTTATAAAAATCCCTGATAGTTCTGACAACAGCTTCTTTGAAGGCGGCCAGATGAGTACCTCCCTGCGTGGTGTGCTGCCCGTTGACAAAACTATAATATTCCTCGCCATACTGTAACCCATGAGTGAAAGCCACTTCAATGTCTTCACCGGTAAGATGAATAATAGGATAAAGGCCTTCCTTGCTCATGCTGTCGGTAAGCAAATCAACAAGCCCGTTTTTTGAGAAGAGCCTGTTACCGTTAAAATTTATTACCAGGCCTGAGTTGAGATACACATAGTTCCTGAGCAAGTTCTCAACATATTCTGAGATATAGTGGTAATTTCCGAACAATTCCGTATCAGGCTGGAAAATGACCTCGGTACCGGTTTCCTCATCACATGGTTCAAGCGGTGCATCTTTCAAAAGATTGCCATGTGCAAACTCAAGTACCTTTACTTTCCCATCACGTACCGATCGTATGATAAATTTGCTCGAGAGGGCATTAACAGCTTTCACTCCAATTCCGTTGAGTCCCACACTCTTTTTAAAGGCCTTTGAATCATATTTGGCACCTGTGTTCATCCTTGAAACGGCATCAAGAACCTTTCCAAGCGGGACACCCCGCCCGTAATCCCTCACCCTTACCTCCCTGTCGGTAATGGTAATATCTATCCTCTTGCCAAAACCCATCATGTGCTCATCAACAGAGTTGTCAACAACTTCCTTGAGAAGTACGTAAATACCATCATCCTGTGATGAACCATCACCCAGCTTACCAATATACATCCCGGGCCTTAACCTTATGTGCTCCCTCCACTCAAGAGTCCTGATGTGTTCCTCTGTATATCCCGACATCATCATTTATAAAAATTTTGCGCAAATATAATCATTATGGAAAGGCCCTCCCGACCTTTTTTTTAACAATTGAGGGTTAATTATGACCAGTTTATTAACCACCAACTAATTGTCGGGCTAATTATGTTGAAAGAGATTAAGAAAAAACATATGAAATTCTTAACATAACCACTAACAGGATCTTTTAAGAATCATTGCAACAACTTTCAAAACCGAGTTTTTTCTGTAATAATCTGTATGGGTGAGATCAAAATCCCAGACCCATTCTTCCCTGTATTCTGCATCGGGAAGTTGAACAACAACCGTTTTCTCCCCATATTCAATTCCATCCCTCTCCAGATAAATTTCTTCAACATCAGTAATCAGAACTGAGCTGTAATTTTTAAGCATATTAATATGCTTTGCCTGTATTTCACTCCGTAATCTGAGAATATCTTCTTCAGAAAACGATGATTTTCTTTTCAGGATTTTCAAAGGAAGAACATCAAGCTGACTTAACAGATTTAGCGAGACCATCAGTCCTGGATCACCCTCTGGAAAATATTCCGGTATATTGATGGATTCAGGCGACTGAAGTTTTCTGTAAAACGGCAGAGTGCCTGCTTTCTTCCATATTTCCTCAATTAATCCACCGGTCAGATCATCTTCCAGAAGCCTTACCATACGGTTTCCTTCAAGTTGCTTCTTCACATCAGGAGGATGAACAAGGTCTATAAGTGTAATATTTAAGCCTTTTTCCATAAGCTCGGCAAGGGGAAAATCGAGCAGCCAGCCACTACCCAGCACAGTGACTTTTTCCGGTTTAATACGTTCAACTGCTTTCAAAATGAATGAACGGCATTTTGCCAGATGGTCATCCCAACCTCCTTTCTGCTTTATATATCTGTAAATCAGCCCTTCCTGATAGGAGTAATATCCAAACTTATATAAAATTCTTCTATATGATTCACTGAATGCCACTTCTTATCTTTTTCAGTTCTCCAGAAATCAGTGTTCTGAATTTTTCTGCCAGTTCTTCAGGGCTCGAAGTCCCGAACATGCCGGGAAAGACAGGATCAAGCACCCGTATTATAACATATTCGACAGGATAAAGTATTTTCGAATGTTTCGGAAGCATTTTCCAGGTGCCATCAAGAACAACCGGCAATATTGGTTTATCGGTCATCATAGCCAGTTCAAATGCTCCTTTTTTGAAAGGTCCTATCTCGCCGCCAACCGATCTAGTTCCTTCAGGGAAGATCATGATCGAAATACCTTTTCTAAGCACCTCCACCGAAGATTTCATCATAACTGCCTTGCTTTCGCTGTTACCTCTTTCAATAGTTATATAACCTGCCATCTTCAGATACCATCCAATTCCTGGTACCCTTGTATTCTCTATTTTTGATATCCATTTGAAGTCTGTTTTAAGTCGGTAAAGTGCAAGAATATCGAGTGCCGACTGATGATTCGATATGATTACATAAGCCTGATCTTTTTTTATCCTGTCGCACCCTTCTACTTTGAATTTCCCTGCAGGGAAAAGCCCTGTAATCACAATCGATTGAAAAGCAAGCCACCGGTGAAAAATTATTCTGTTTTCATCGAAAGGCCAGACTAAGAACCAGAGAATAAAAGAGAATGGGAGCAATATTATGGCAAATGATGCACTGGCAAGCCACAGCAATCCAGAAATCAAATATCTTCTCATCAGAAAAATCTGATTATAATCGAATTATCAATATTGGCAAATTTTCCGCATAAAATTTTCTTAATATCCTCATACATATGACGGCAGCCAATCAACTCCTTACCGGCCACTGACATTTCATTACTGCCTTCAATATTGCATTTCCAGATTATTCCATCTCTTACATACATATTGACGCTGTGAGGTATTCCATCCCATTCAAATGAGCTATTGAACTCATAGGCTGGCGATAATCCGTAATTCCATTCCCATGTCCGGTATTTTGAATCTGAAAGGGAGGTTATTTCAGCTATTGCTTCACCGGTAAGTTCAAAAGTACCTGTTATCTTAAAATAATCAACCATGAACTCAAACAGTTTTTCAGCAAGTTTATCGATACTTTCGATACCTTTTATCTTGCCTTTAAGATTTATTACATTGCTTCTGTTCGATTCCACAGCCTTTGTATTATAGAAAACACTCCTTTCTCTTATTAGTCTTTTCATGGTTTCCAGTGAGGTGTTAAACAGAAGTGTGCCGTGATGTAACACCCTTTCTCTGTAAACATGTTCGGCATTGCCTGATATTTTAAAGCCCTCAACCGTAATATCACTTTTACCGCTAAAAACTGCAGGTATACCGTATTGGTTAAGAAATTCAATAATGGGTTTTGTATAAAAAGCAAAATCAACCTGCATTCCTGCTTCTGAATTTCTAATAAATGAAAAATTCAGATTACCTCTGTCGTGGTAAACTGTACCACCGCCTGAAATTCTTCTAATTACCGGAATATCGAGGTTATATGCTTCGAAAACATTGGTTTCGAGGTAAATAACCTGATGCCGGCCAACCATCACAGAAGGATTATTGGTATAAATAAAGCAGGATTCTTCTTCTCCTTTGTGGAGAAGGTAATCTTCCAGCGCAAGGTTGAAGAAAGGGTCGTTTGTATTAAGAAGTGCCCCTGTCATTTATTTACGGCTTCTTATTCATTTTTCGGAACATTCTGTTTTTTCAAATAACATTTGGAGACATAATTATACAGGAAAACGGTGAACCATCCGATAAGTGCTCCGAGGAAAGAGCCTGCGATGACATCTCCCGGGTAATGGACTCCAAGGTAAATTCTGCTGTAACCTACAATTAATGCCCAGAATAGGATTACGGCTGAATACCATCTACTTTTCAGCAGAAGAAGGCTGAAAACCGCAACCATAAATGAATTGGAGGCATGTGATGACACGAAGCCGTACATCCCTCCGCATTTTCCTTTAACAGTATGTACCCTGCCCTCAAGTTCTTTCTCGTGGCATGGACGGGGTCTTTTGACACTGTTTTTAACGGCTACCGAAAGTTGGTCGCTCATAGTAACTGCCAGCACAACAAAAAGAAGGATTATTAAGAGTTTCTTCCTGTATTTAAGCCACAAAGCCCAGATAATCGCCAGGTACAAAGGTATCCATGTCACTCTGCCACTTATTATGTACATCACCTGATCCCAGAAATGGGAATGCCATCCATTAAGAGTGAGAAAAAGTTGTTGATCGAGATTTTCGAGCATATTTTTATGAATTAAGGGTGTTCCACAACATATCTTTAAGTTTATCAAGTCCTTTGCCTGTTATAGAGGATATAAAGATCCACGGTATGTCAGGAAGGTTCCTTTTAATTTCCTGTGTCAGTTCCTCATCCAGCAGATCGGATTTAGTAATTGCAAGCACTCTTTTTTTATGAAGCAATTCTGGATTATAACATCTCAATTCGTTTACAAGAATGTCATATTCATGTGCGATATTTTTTGAATCGCATGGTATCATAAAGAGCAATACAGAGTTTCGTTCGATATGCCGGAGGAAGCGCAGGCCAAGTCCTTTACCCTCGTGTGCACCTTCAATAATACCGGGTATGTCGGCCATAACAAAAGAGTAGTTATGGCGGTATTTCACGATACCCAGGTTAGGGACCAGAGTAGTAAAAGGGTAGTCGGCTATTCTGGGTTTTGCGGCTGTAACAACTGACAGGAGTGTTGATTTGCCAGCATTCGGAAAACCGACCAACCCAACATCGGCAAGTATTTTAAGTTCCAGGATAATTTCCGCCTCAGCGCCAGGTTCTCCGGGTTGTGCATATCGAGGAGTCTGATTTGTCGGTGATTTGAAATGTGTATTACCAAATCCTCCTCTGCCACCAACCAGCAATATCTTTTCCTCGTTATGGTTTGTTATCTCGAGGATGAACTCTCCCGTTACCGCATTTTTTGCCACGGTGCCGGGAGGGACTTCAATAACAATATCTTTTCCGGAAGCTCCTGAGCTTTGTTGTGCCCCTCCGGGTTTGCCGTTGCCCGCAAAAAAATGCCTCTTATATTTAAGGTGAAGAAGTGTCCAGAGCTGATCGTTGCCTCTGAGTATGACGTGACCGCCCCTTCCTCCGTCACCTCCGTCAGGTCCTCCTTTCGGAACAAATTTCTCGCGTCTGAAATGAACAGAACCAGCACCTCCCCTGCCGGAACGGCAGAAAATCCTTACATAATCAACAAAATTCGATTCTGCCATAATTACCCTGAATTTTAAGGCAAACCGGCAGGAAAACCTTAACAGGCAAATGCCATATTATTTGAAGAAGATCTCAATCTTTTCTGAGAGCCTCATGAAAATGTCATCAATGGCACCCACGCCGTTAACCGGTTGATAAACTCCCTTCTTTTTGAAATAATTTATTATAGGTTCTGTCTTTTCTTTGTAGACATCAATACGGTTTTCAATAACTGCAGGGTTTTTGTCATCAGGCCGGCCTGATTGTTCTGCTCTGAGAATAAGTCTTTTAACAAGCTCATCATGATCGACCTCGAGTACAAGCATACTGTCAATCTTCATCCCCCTCCTGCCAAGCATTTTCTCAAGAGCGACAGCCTGTTCAACCGTCCTCGGGAAGCCATCATAAAGAAATCCTGAAAAGCCCTTTGCCGAATCAATTTTACTTGCAATCATCTCAATAACAACCTCATCGGGAACAAGTTCACCTTTTGCCATTATAGCGCTCATCCTTTTCCCGAGCTCGGTGCCGGAAGCTATCTCAGCCCTGAGCATATCTCCGGTTGACAGATGAATCAAATTGAATTTCTCAGCAAGCCGTACCGATTGGGTCCCTTTGCCTGATCCTGGAGGACCAAAAATTAATAAATTCAACATAATTCAAACAATCTTTAATTATTAATCAATCATTTTATAAACTGAAGGCAGGTTTCTTCCATAACCCTCATAATCAAGCCCATAGCCTACCACATAACTATTCGGTATTTTGAAACCTACATAGTCAAGCGGAATACCTTTTTTATAAGCGTCGGATTTGAAAAGGAGGGCCGCAATTCTTACCGAACCTGCCTTTCTTATTCTAACTTCATCAATAATTCTTTCGAGTGTGGTACCGGTATCAACTATGTCCTCAATCACAACAATATCTTTCCCGGTTATATCTTCGTTCCATCCGATAAGTTCCTTTACCGTTCCCGTAGAATCAGTACCCTGATATGATGCCAGTTTAACAAATGATATTCTGGCTTCAAGATTTATTTTTTTGAATAATCCTGCCGCAAAGAGGAAGGCTCCGTTTAAAATGCCGAGAAAAATAACCTCCTTACCTTTATAATCACGGTTTATTTCTTCCGCCATTTCACTTATTCTCTTCTCAATATCTTCAGAGCAAATAAGCTCGGTAAAATCTTTTCCGCGTATGGTTATTTTTTTCATTGCCGGTTTCCAATTACCGTTTAGCACTGCGAAAATAATAGAAAATAATACTTACATTTGCTTTAGAGAAAAAATATTAAGAAAATAAATATGGGGCCAAAAGTAAGCATTATTATGGGTAGCACTTCTGACATGCCGGTGATGGAAGGAGCAGCAAAGATACTGAACGATTTCGGAATACCTTTTGAAATTCAGGCTCTGTCGGCTCATCGTACGCCTGAAGAAGTGGAGAAGTTTGCGAAAGGTGCAGCCGATCGTGGTATTAAGGTTATAATTGCAGGTGCAGGGATGGCAGCTCATCTTCCGGGCGTTATCGCATCCATGACTACCCTGCCTGTTATTGGCGTCCCGATAAAAGCATCACTGGAAGGGCTCGATTCGCTTCTGTCAATACTCCAGATGCCTTCCGGTGTACCCGTGGCAACAGTAGGAATTAATGCTGCCCAGAATGCAGGCATACTGGCAGCTCAGATCTTAGCTAACGGAGACCCGGCAATATCTGAAGAGTTAAGGAAATTCAAAGAAAACCTGAAGAAAAAAGTTGTTCAGGCAAATGAGGAACTGAAAAATATTAAGTACCCTTATAAAACAAACTAATCAAAAATTTTATTGTTAGAATTAGATGGATAAATAATCAATTACTAATTTTTTTATTTTGATTTTATTTTGTTCTTAGCAGAATTAAACCTAACTAGTTTCACCCAATCAATCTCTCCGCTAGTTTTACAAAAATTAATCATGAATTCTTTCGTAAATTTATTTACAATTTGGGAATACAGTTTATTATACTCGTCATTTTTTTCTTTAGCCTTATACCCAAGTGGTTCAATTATTTCTGTAAAGAGAGTCCCATTATTTGAAATAAATTCCCAGAATTGTTGTCCACAATATTTAAAATAATCGCCTTTATCTGGTTTATTATCTATCCCGTAACAGCACCCATTGACAGCAATAATGTTAAGATTAGAATTGCTGGTTCTTAAAGTTTTTTTGCTGTTTTAAAATATTCAACCATTTTTATGATTTGTGAACTATTACCCCAGTTGGGTCCTGATTTAATGGTAACAATATATCTTATGCCTTCTTTATCAAATTCTAAATCAATCCCTTTTATACCAGATTTATAACCACCATAAACCTTATTATTAATAAAAATGGCGAGACCCTCAAGCCAATCACCAAAAATAGTTTCTTCATTTGAAGAGATGTGAGCATCAATAATTCCTCTGACTATTTGTTCTGCTGTCAATACATTTTTCGCCTTAAAAAGATAAGGGTTTTTGCGCTTTAAAACCTGTGAAAGCTTTAAGTTATTAAGGCTTTGAATACGTTTTTGATGAAAGATGTTTATGTTTTTTTCAACGTACTTCAGTACGTCGTTCGTGTTTAATTTTTTCATATTCATCTTTTGGATCTAATAAAACCAGTTCAATAGGCATAAGTCTTTTTCTAACCATTTGATAATATTCAGGTACTATGTCAATACCAATAGAATGCCTTTTCATCCTATTTGCAACAATCAATGTTGTTCCAGAACCCATAAATGGATCAAGTACGGTATCATATTCCTTTGTAAAAAGTTTAATAAACCATTCTGGTAGTTCTTCTGGAAAAGTTGCACTGTGATTTTTATTACTACATTCAGTTGCTAAATGCAAGACATTTGTTGGATAAGCCTTATCTCTTTTCAACCAATTTGAAACATTTTTCCCAAACCCACTCCCCACTTTTGAGTTATCTCTAGTTTTATCTGTTTCTGACAATTTTCTCAGCCGTGTTTTTGCCCAATCGCCCATCGGCACCATTACTTCATCCTGATACATATTAAACTTTCGACTTTTATTGAATTGAAGTAAACGTTCCCAAGCATCTCTAAATCTGTTAGGCCACTTCCCGGGATAGCTGTTTTTTTTATGCCAAATGAATTCTTCGGTCCAAAGCCATCCTTGTTTCCTCATCTCAAGAATAAGTTCAATAACATACGTACTACGTTCACCTTTCACAATTTTTTCTTTTATGTTAAGAATAAACGTACCCGTTGGTTTTAAAACTCTTAGAAGATGTAATGAAATAGGTAAAAACCATTCAACATATTTGTATGGATGTATGCCACCGTATGAAGTTTTTCTCTGATCTGCATAGGGAGGTGAAGTAAAAATTAAATCTATCGTATTGTCTTGCAGTAATGCTAATTTTTCCTTACAGTCACCCAAAAATAGATCTGTTCTTATCTCCATTTTTCAAATTCCTCTTTTTATTTTACAAATTTATAGGTTAATAAATTCTATTCTTTTTCAAAATATAAAAAGTTTTTAACAATCTATTTCTATGATAAAACAATATGATAAATAAATCATTAACAATTTTTTGTTAGCTGAATTTAAATTAATAATTGTTTTGAAAAAATAATAACCAATTTGGCGGAATTATTTTTTTTCTATATTAGCTCTGTAATTAAAGAAACAGTTGGTCTCGCTGCAAAATATAACTGTTTCAGGCTTTTTTCTGTTTTTATCTTACTTTGCCAGTGGAATTGTTCCGGTTCGGCCTTCTGCTGGAGCTGGTGAAGCAGGAATGGCCTTTGCCGGAATAATGAAGCCAGGCATATGGTCCTCATTCCAGAACCAGGCTCTGCTTCCCCTCCTCGGTAAAAGCATGTTCTCATTCAGCATCGAAAACCGTTTCGGCCTGAGTGAACTATCAACCAGATCTGTTTGCCTTGCAATTCCTTCAGGTCATTCTGCAGCAGGTATATATTATTCCTGTTTTGGCTTTTCCGATTTCAAAAGAGAGACAATCGGACTGGCCAGCGGAGTAAAACTTTCTCCAAACCTTTCTGCAGGAATAGAGACCGATCTTTTCACCACCCGCAGTGCAGGCAACTTTAAAGATTATTACCAGATATCATTTCAAGGAGGAATACTGTTTAGTTTCAACGAGAATATTCAGGCGGGTATCTGTATTTTTAATCCTGTTCCGAATTCCATAAGAAAGATACCTGTCCCCTCTTCAATAAGTGCAGGTGCAGGAATGCTTCTGCATTCAAATCTCTACATCTGTATTCTGGCTGAAATGACTGCCGGGTCAAACATTTGCTTTCGGTCGGGCTTTGAATATACCGCCGGTAAAAAATTCAAATTGCGAGGAGGATACAGCACTGCCAAACATACTTTCTCATTCGGGGCGGGCTGGATTACAGGTCGGGCACTCATTGACCTGGCCTTTACAACACATCCTCAGCTTGGAATAACATCAGCTTTATCTGTCACCTTACCGCTGCAAAACAAAAAAATCTTTAATGAATAGATCGCCTGAAAAATATTGCAAAATTTTATTGATCTCGTTATCTCTGATATTATTTTTATCCTCAATCATTAATGCTCAGGAAAATACGGGTGTGGAAATAGCCCGGTCTCTCGCCGAAGAAATATCTCTCAATGAAGAGGCCAGCGGTGTCAATCTCGAAACACTTGCCGATAAAATCTATGAACTGGAAAATGATCCTGTCCGTATCAATTCCGGAAACATTAAAGAGTTGGGGCGTCTTTTCTTTCTTACGGAATATCAGATAAGAAACCTTTCAGAATATGTAAGACAAAATGGGAAAATAATATCATTAGAAGAGTTATCCAGCATTGAGGGATTCGATATTGAAACTGCAAACTGGATGGCTCCTTTTATAACACTTGATGACCGACCAGATTATTTCTCAGGTAACCGTGCCCGGCTCAGCCACTCATTGCTGGCAAATTTTGCCCTTAAACCCGAAACTGCCGATACAATTGCACCCGGCTCCCCATGGAGGATACTGTTAAAATATAAAATGACAACCGGCCGATTCAGCGCAGGCTTCACTGCCGAAAAGGATACGGATGAAAAGTTCCTGAGCGGCAAACCTCCGATACCCGACTTCTGCTCGGGATATTTCTGCTATAACGGATCAGGATTTCTGCAAAAAGTGATTCTTGGAGACTATTCAATGCAATTCGGTACCGGAACCCTGATCAATACATCATTCATGACCGGTTTTTCAGTGGCTGAACTGGCCACGGTTACCTCTCAAAGCAAGATAAATCCGTACACTTCAACCGACGAAAACAACTTCTTCAGGGGAGCAGCAATTGTTCTTGGAAAAGGAAAGTTTGAAACAACTCTTTTCGGTTCCCGAAACCAGATCGATGCAACAATTATGCCTGCCGGTGACAGCCAGAAAATATTTATCAAAAACCTTTATACAGCGGGACTTCATAATACACCAGGTACGATAATGAAAAAAGATATTCTAACTGAATATACATGGGGAATAAATATTGCAGGTTATTTCCGGAAACTTACTGCTGGCTTCCTGGTTACGGAAAATATCTTTTCAGCACCTTTTTTACCTGACCGATCAAAACCTGAGAATCTTTTTGAATTTGAAGGGAGACGACATTTACTTGCCGGAATTTATTACAGTCTTGCAACCGGAAGGTTTATTCTGTCGGGAGAGGCCGACTCAGACTCCGATTATAACATGGCTATAACTCAATCGGTTTCTTTTGTTCCGGGTGATAGAATTTCATTCGGTTTTATTTATAGAAACTATTCACCTGCTTTTGTCAGTTTTCATGGAAAAGGAGTGCTTTCAGGCACAAAACCATCAAACGAAGAGTCATTAACAGGGAATGTAAAGTTTGAAGCTGCCAAAAATTTTTTTATACTGGCCGGAAGTGAAGTAAAAAGATATCCATGGGCAAAATATCTTATCACATTCCCATCTGAATCGGTCCAAAGTGAACTGAAGTTAAAGTTCATCTCAAAAAAAATAAACATTGAAGGAATGTATAACTTCAGGCATTCAGAATCGAACCTCAGCAACGATACAGGCATGCCAGAAATCAGAGAGACAATTACAAACACCGTTTCATTCAGGATACAATTTCTGCCGTCTGATAATTTAACATCCATAACCCGCATTGGTTTTAAAACCTTCAATGAAGATGTTTCTGCAGGTGTGATGATGAGTCAGGATATTATCTGGAGCCCTCAATCAATACCCGTCAGGATATGGTTCAGGCATTCACTCTTCAGTACCGGCAGCTGGAATACAAGACTATATGCATGGGAGTATGACCTGAGAAATTCTTTCAGCATTCCAGCTCTTTCTGGAAAGGGAAGCAGAAGTTATATTATGGCTGAATTGAAATTAGGGAACCGTTGCAGCTTAAGGGTTAAATATAGCATTACCTCAAAAATCCTTACTCCTGTTGAAGAACAATTTACGGATGAAATTAAATTTCAGTTCAGGTTACTTTTATGAATTGTATGTTTTTATGTCTCTTATATTAAGCTGGAGGCTTCTGTTACTCCTGAATTCGTTCATTTCTATTGAGAAACAGATGTCGAATGGTTTGCCGTTGCGTATATATTCAAAGTGATTCGATTGTCCGAAAGCTATTGCCTGTATGGTTTTGTTATCTGCACCTATCTGAAAAAGTTCAAGTTTTAAATGTTCGCCAGAAGAACCAACCATTCTACCCGAACCTGTATCACATACACCTTTTGCCATGAATAAAGGCTGCATGTTCTCAGGTCCGAAAGGCTGGAATAGACTTATGCCGTTATAAAAATCTTCATTTATTTCATTAAAACTCAGTTCAGAATCAATATAAATATGCGGAATTAGCTGGTCATCGGTTATTGTTCTGCTTACGTATTCTTCGAATTTTTGCCTGAAGGGTTCAATATTTTCCTTTTTAAGTGTCAAACCTGCGGCGAACATATGTCCGCCGAAACTTTCGAGGAGGTCGCTGCAGGCTTCAATAGCCTGATAAAGGTCATATCCCTGAACTGAACGGGCAGAGCCAGTGGCAAATCCATTTGATTCTGTAAGTATAACGGTAGGTCTATAGTAAATTTCGATAAGTCTGGATGCAACAATACCGATTACTCCTTTTTTCCATTCGGGATTATAGAGAACTGTAGTCCTGGCGTTCAAAGTACGAGGGTCATCAGATATCATTTTCATTGCCTCGTTGGTAATGATACGGTCAACGGTTCGGCGTTCGGTGTTAAAATTACTGATCTGACGGCTTATTTCAGCGGCGAGTCTCGGATCTTCCGCAATAAGCAGGTTAACAGCCTTGCTTCCTGTCTCCATGCGTCCCGCTGCATTAATCCGGGGACCGATCCTGAACACTACATCCTCAACCACAAGTTCTTTATTTATCTCCGACTCCCTTATAATCTCACGCAAGCCAATCCTCGGTGATTGGTTCAATTGTTTAAGCCCGAAATATGTAAGGATTCTGTTTTCGCCGGTAATAGGTACAATATCTGATGCTATACTTACCGCAACCAGATCAAATAAATTTTTTATTTCATCGAATGGAATACCGTGAACTCTTGAATAAGCCTGAATGAGTTTAAAACCCACACCACAACCTGAAAGTTCTTTGTACGGATAGTTGCAACCCGGTTGCTTAGGGTCAAGAACAGCAGTAGCATTTGGTATTTCATTCCCGGGATAATGATGGTCGCATATAATTACATCCATCCCTTTGCTTCTCGCATATTTTACCTTATCTATCGCCTTTATGCCACAATCGAGCGTAATAATCAACTTGCAGTTATTGCCTGCGGCATAATCAATGCCTTCAAATGATACTCCATATCCTTCCTTATATCTGTCGGGAACATAATATAAAATGTTAGGAGAGAATTGACGAAGGAATGAATATATCATTGCCACGGCAGTGGTTCCGTCAACGTCATAATCACCGTAAACGAGTATTTTTTCATTTTTCCCGAGGGCTGATGAGATACGGTCTACTGCAATATTCATATCTTTCATCAGGAAAGGATCATGAAGGTTATCAAGTGAGGGACGGAAGAATGAATCTGCATCTTCAGGGGTATAAATACCTCTCTGTACCATCAGATTGGCAAGCGATTCCGATATTCTAAGTGCCGCGGCAAGCCGGCTGACAACCTCCCTGTCACCTCTCTCCTTCAAAACCCATTTCTTTTCCATATCCCCTCCTTAATTTATATATTCAAGATTAAAAACTTCCCTGAGTTTATCCTTCAAATGTCTCTTCACCTCCTCCATATCCTCAGGCTCTCCAAGTTCTTTTTGAAGTGAGGTTACTCCCCTGTCGGTAAAGCCGCAAGGGTTAATATAACTGAAATACTCAAGCGCAGTATTGACATTTAAAGCAAAACCATGCATTGTAATATAACGACTGACTTTAACACCTATTGCACATATTTTTCTTGCTTTTTCCACCGATTCACTATTGAGCCACACCCCTGTTGCTCCTTCCATCCTTTCGCCCTTAAGTCCATAAAGAGAAAGAGTTCTTATCACAGCCTCTTCAAGTCCATGAATATAGCCCTTAAGGCCAACCCCCATAGCTTCAAGATCAAAAATAGGATATCCCACAATTTGCCCCGGACCATGATATGTTATATCACCTCCCCTGTCGATATGCCATAACGAAATATTCTTTGCCTTTAACTGCATCTGGTTAAGCAAAAGATTATCTCCTGAACCATTTTTCCCAAGTGTATAAACATGAGGATGTTCAACAAAAATTAAAGTACCGGGAGATTTAATATTATAGTTATCTGAAGATTGTCTGGCATTTTTTTTCTCTTCAATAAGACGGTTGAAAATTTCTTTCTGGTAATCCCATGCCTCTTTAAAATCCATTAAGCCAATATCCTGATATTTAACACTATAACTCAACACGAAACAGTTTTAAAGAACATATAAAGATATGTAATTTTATCTTCCTTTAACATGCTTTTCCGCGTGATAGGAAGATCTTACAAGAGGACCGCTTTCGATAAACCTGAAACCCCTGACAAGTGCAGTCTGGCGATATTCTTCAAACTTTTCCGGTGTGATGTATTCGACTGGTTCCATATATCCTTCGGCAGGTTTGAGATATTGCCCGAGCGTAAGAATAGAGCAACCCGCATTCAGCAGGTCATCCATTGTTTCCAGTACTTCTTTTTCGGTTTCACCTAATCCGAGCATAAGACCTGATTTTGCAGGGATACCGGAGCATGAAATGTATTTAATAACAGAAAGGCTCCTTTCGTATTTAGCCTTTGTGCGAATAAGGGGTGTCAGACGTCTAACCGTTTCAAGGTTATGCGACAGAATGTCGGGAGCAGAATCAATAACCTTTTGTATATTTTCTGGTTTTCCGTCAAAATCGGGTATCAGTGCTTCGATTGTTATGTCCGGGTTGGTAATTTTTATTTCCCTGATGGTTTTTGCCCAGAACGAAGCTCCACCATCAGGAAGGTCGTCGCGGTCGACAGATGTTATTACACAATGTGATAGTTTAAGAATTTTTATTGCATCAGCAAGGCGGGCTGGTTCATTTTCGTCGGGTGGAAGCGGTTTACCGGTTTTTGTTGCACAGAACCTGCATGCCCTGGTACATATATCACCAAGAATCATGAAGGTTGCCGTCCCTGCATTCCAGCATTCCCCTATGTTTGGACAGTTGCCACTTGAACAGATGGTATGAAGGTTATATTTACCTGTAAGATTTTTTATTCTGGAGTAGTTTTCCCCGCTGGCCCTTTGCATCTTAAGCCATGGAGGAAGTCTTCTGGCATTTCCCATAATATTTCAGATCAATCTACAAAGATAGCATAATTGGAATTGTTATCTTTTAGGAATTTGGTGAAAGTCTTGAGATAATCCCGAGAATCAGGAGGGTATTTTGACGAGCGAAGCGAGACAATCCCAAGAATCAGGATTTATTATTTTATAGCGGAACGGCTTTGGTATTTAGCCAATATTGATTACACGGAACAAGGAACCGCTACCTTTATCCGGACAGTAAGTTAAGCTAAAAATGTTTAATTTAACGGACATGAAAAAAAAGAAAGTATGATCGAGAGTTCAAACAGATGGTTGTTGAGCTTTCAAACACAAGAGAAGATATTTCTGCATTAGCTGCAGAGATGGATCTTCGACCAGAGCTGATCTATCGTTGGAGACGGGAAGCTCTGGCATTTGATCGTGCCAGCTTCCCGGGCCAGGGTAATAAGATAATGACCGGGGAGGAAAAGGAGATAGCCCGGTTAAAGAAAGAGTTACGAGATGCCCAATTAGAGCGTGACATCTTAAAAAAAGCTGTAAGCATTTTCTCGAGGAGCGATGGCAAATATTCCGATGAATAATGATTTGACAAAAATTGTTCAGATTTTTATTGCAGGTTCAGATCCAGTTGAGCCTCAGATTGAGGATGAACGAATTTACTAGTACCAAATCCAAATGGAGGCATATTCCAATTAAGAACAGTTTTTGATAACTATAGAGTCCAAATACTTAACTCCAATGGAAATCTAATTTATGATAAATCAAGCGGTAATCCTAAAATAGATATTGATTTATCACGTTATCCATGTCTCAGCCCCCTAAATCATCGGACGAAAGTATAGATAAAAATCTGTACTTTTATCATTATGGAAAAAAGAACTTTTACAAAAGAAGAAAAGCTTCGGATTATCAAAGAAGCATCCGAGCATGGAGTGAACCCGACACTTGAAAAATAAGAGGTATATCGTGCATCCTATTATTCGTGGAAGCAGAAGTTTGAACAAATGGGCGAAGAGGGCTTTGACCATGGCATGACGCCCCTGCACCTTAAACGTATCAGGGAACTGGGGAAAAAAACCGGATATTAAAGCAACTACTTGCAGAAAAAGAGCTGGAAGGGAGACTTAAAAGCGAACTGCTAAAAAAGAAGTATGCCCTAAAGAAAAGAAGAAACTCGTAAACACCTACATTTTCCAAGGCATGAAAAGAGATACGGCTCTTTCAATAACAGGTGTATCCAAACATCAATACTATTATAAACCTAAAGGGGGAAAACGAGGGAGGTTACATTCAACAGAGACCCTGCGGCTTATAGATGACAACAAGGTTGAAAGTGTAAGTAACAATGAAGTGGTTGCGCATATAAAAGAATTACAAAGCGACCCGGATACTGATTATGGTTATCACAAAATGACGTTTGCCCTGATGTTGCTTGGGTTTATTATTAACCACAAAAAAGTTTACCGGTTAATGGATTTGTTTCAATTGCTCAAAGAGAAATGCCAAAAACCTGTACGCACTTTTGTTAAATATCTGAAAGTATTGCCACTTGCTCCTTTACAGGTATTAGAGATGGATATAAAATTTGTTTGGGTGGAAGAACACCGCCGCCATGCGTTTGTTCTTACGGTCTTGGACACTTTTACCAGGGTTGTATTGGGCTGGAGGGTAGGTTTTCAAATAAAGCAGGAAACGGTAAAACAGCTTTGGTCACATATTATTGAAACGCATCTACAACCTCACGATTGTCTAAAAAGGCAAATGAACATCGAAATACGTAACGATAACGACAGTCGTTTTGTGGCACGGTCGGTACAACAATTCTTCCGCGATAATCATCTGGGGCAGGTATTTACACATCCTTACACGCCTCAGGAAAACGGCCATATCGAAAGCTTTCATGCTATACTTTCAGAAAAGCTCGGGCGTTATAACTTCTGGTCATTGGGTGATTTGGAACAATGTCTGACCCTTTTTTACGATAAGTATAACAACCAACGCTTACATTCGGCAACATTATACCTGCCACCTATGGTATTCTGGGAATGCTGCGAAAAAGGACTGGTAGAAACAAAAGTGGATGAGAAAAAACGAAAAATAAGATTCCGCCTGCTGGTTTCATACCAAAAACTATCGGGAGATTTGAGCCTGAGGAGTCCTTTGCTTCAACCGAAACCCCTCGATGGGGTTGAGGTTGACAGAGTAAATCAAACTTTAAAAGAAATGTCCGGCGCCGAAACATCTCAACAAACATCTCAACAACTATCGGTCGAAAATCGCCCTCGGTTGTCCTTTGCTGTTGCAAATTTAAATGAAAAATAAAAAATAATATGTTTGTTTAACCATCTATACAATTGTCCGATTTATAGGGGGCCAAACCATAACTCTTCGTATAATGCTATTTTTATAAATTATATTTTTTATGATGCCTGAATTTCTTTTTGCAATTCAATTATAAATTGCTGACATTTGACAGGTGTTTTGTTTGCCACCGAAAAATTCATAATTTGTGTTTCAATATTTTGAACATTTGAAACCGATTTGTTTTGTATTTCTATTTCTGATTTCCATAATACAAATTTTTCAGTTTCAAGTTCAAAATTATTGATTGTTATTTTTTTCAGTTTTTGATTATTTCATAATTTTCATCAATTTGTAATAAATTATCTAAACTATTTGCAGGAAAACCAAGATATACTACATCGGAATTGATGTTATTGAACCTTTTTTTGGTTGTTTTAAATTCTTTAATGTGAATAATAAACAAATATGCCGATTTTTCATAATCACTCCAAAAAATACCTTCTTTATGCAAAATAATACTATTCGTATTATTCTTTTCCAATTGTAGTATATCTTATATTTTCATCTGTTATTTTTTATTTTTTTGATTATGGTCAGATGCCTGCATATCGGCAGACAGGGAATACGCCATGAAATATCATTATCGGATTGTATGAATATTTTCTCATGACTATTTTATAGTTCTCTTTTTTCAAAAAAAATTCGTCAGGGGCAAGCCACCGAACCCCAAATAGATAAATAGTTAAATAGTTAAAATCTCCGAACCGCACGCACTTTATACAGATAGCTCTTATCGCCGTTGATGTCCTGGCTGCCACTGAGGAAGTCCAGTCTCCATGCATCGTCGCTATCGTACTCGGTAGAACTCCAATAGGGGGCACTAGCAAAACCGCCAACCGCATCTTTTTGCTGGTATAATAAATTTAGCTCATATTTTGATGGTAAGTACCAATCGTCGTAATACTCATTATTTACTGTAACGCTGTAATCTGCGCAAATTTGAGCAGCATAACTCCCGGCTCCTTGATTCGCAATAATTAAGTCTGTATTTGTTTTTCCTGCATATACACCATCTAATGTAGCTCCTGTTGTTGTATAGCTCCCATTAGACCATTGTATTCCTGTGCTTTGGTCGGCTGTGGCTGCTATTAATCCATGCTGTCCACTTGCATCTAACCAAAAAATGATGCCACCGCCATAACTTTGCCCAATAGTAAAATCGGTAATTCCACCCGTAACCGTGCCAGCAATTTTTGCATGTAAAGCATAAGGTACACTTAACAGTTGGCTGGTGCCTGTAATGGTGTAAGTTGTTCCTCCTGTTGGGTCAGTTTCGGTTTTAATAAAATAGGGTCCGTTTGCCCAATCAATGGTTGCAAAATTGCCGATTACCACAGTTCCTGCACCAATTTCGATACTCACTAATCCATTGACATTGGTGGTTGGCGTTTGAGTTTCAACATAAACAGCTGTTCCGCTTTCAGAACCTTGCAAAATGCTGATTTGCATACCTATATTTGTGCTTGCAACTAAGGCACCGCTACTGTTGCGTATTACTGCTTGATAGCTCATTTTTTCGGGTGCTTGTGCCCAAAGTGATGAGCTGATGAGCAGATGAGCTAATGCTATGATTAACACTGCTCTGAATTTGTATATCTTGTTCATAAATTAAAAATTTAATTGTTATAAATAATTTTTATTTTAATTGTTGTATTTATTGTATTTAACAATTTTTTGATGCTGATAATGATGTGTTTAAATTATTTGTTTTAGGATAATCCGATGATTTCTGAAATAAAAGCAGCCAAGATTTCGTTTCATCTGCTTCTTTGGCTGCAATTTTAAGTTTATGGATAAAGTCTTGATTGCTTTCTACATTTTGAGCTTCTCGAACATTTGCTCCTATCGAAGCTCCTGATTTCAGTAACTGTCGAGCAATAACATACTTTCTTTTTTCTTCGAGCAGTTCGCAAAAGGCAATAATTTGCAAAGCAAACTCAAAACTCAATTCCAAAATCTCATTCCTTATTTCCATAATCAACTAATCATCACATCAACTAATCAACTAATCAATTAGTTTTTAATGATTTTAAACGTCTTTACCTCTTTGTTTCCCTGAACGACTTTTACAAAATAGGTAGCAGAACCAAGATTGCTCATAACAATACTTGTTTGGGTACCTGTAATTTTTTCGTTTTGCAAAAGTTTTCCGTCAATATCGTACAGTTGATACGACATTGATTGGATGCTGAGCGTAGTCGAAGAATCAACTTCCAATGTAAGATAATCGGTAGTAGGGTTAGGATAAGCTATAACCGAAAGGTTTATACCTTTAGCTTCTTCTAATCCTGTTACTACCGAAATTTCATAAGGTTGTTGTACGCCTTTCGCTACAGTACCGTTTGTTCCTGTATTGGTGGTGTAAACAATCTGACCAACGGAATAACTCGCCGAGCCTCCGCTACCCGAAGCATTTCCTCCCGTGATGTTAACGCTTTCTTGTGCTTGTAATACTATTAGTCCAAGTCCTAACAAGAGTACGGCACTTAATTTTAACTTCTTGTGTCGCATTTTTGACCTCCTTTTTTAATTGTTAATAGTCATTTTAGTTATCTAATTTATCCTGTCGCTGTATTTTGTTCCAATGAACACTAACTTAATAGTGTTTTATACACAGTCTTATTATAATTTGCCGGTTAAAGGTATAAAAATTATAGTAGTAGCTATATTTGTGTAAAATAAGATTGTGTTAAAAACTGAGTTGGACTAAGCCGGGTTTTGCTATGGGCATTCTATTGTCTTAACCCCCCAAATAACTGGACATAATTTGAAAAATAAATTAGGTCTAATTAAATTTGGGAACCATGACATAACCTCGACGAAATTTTATTACGTAAACGCGCTCTTATTGAGGCAGTTTGCGATGAACTTAAAAATATTTGTCAGATTGAACATACTCATCATAGAAGTCAGGAAGGGTTTATTATCAATCTCTTATCCGGATTACTTGCATACTCTTACTTTCCAGAGAAATCATCACTTAATCTGGAAATAATTGATAAACCAATAGCTTTATTTTTTTTAACTTTATCCCGAACTCACGTTAAATAGAATTATATTTGTTGATACCGAAATAAAAAATCAATTATATGGCAAAAAAAGAAACAAATAAACACTCAGGTTATATCAGGGTATCAGGTGATTTTCCCCGTGTAGGCATCCGGCCTGCCATCGACGGTCGTATGATGGGTGTACGGGAATCTCTTGAAAATCAGACAATGAACATGGCAAAAAATGCTGCCAGGTTAATTTCATCGAACCTCAGGTATCCCGACGGTTCGCCGGTTGAATGCGTTATTGCCGATACCTGTATCGGTGGTGTTGCGGAAGCCGCTATGTGTGCCGATAAATTCTCAAAGAACGGCGTTGGTGTAAGCCTTACCGTAACACCCTGCTGGTGCTACGGTACCGAAACAATTGATATGGATCCGTTGATACCTAAAGCCATCTGGGGATTTAACGGCACAGAAAGACCCGGTGCTGTATATCTGGCTGCAGCCCTTGCAGGACATACCATGAAAGGCCTGCCTGCATTCGGAATATACGGCCACGATGTCCAGGATGCCGATGATGAAACAATCCCAGACGATGTCAGTGAAAAGATACTTCGCTTTGTTAAAGCAGGCCTCGCCGTCTCATACATGAAAGGCAAATCGTACCTCTCAATGGGCTCAGTATCAATGGGTATAGCCGGGTCAATTGTGCGTGATGACTTCTTCCAGGATTATCTTGGCATGCGAAACGAATATGTTGACATGTCGGAATTCATACGCCGGATGGAACTCGAAATATTCGATAAAGAAGAATATAAAAAGGCATTAGCCTGGACCAAAAAATACTGCAAGGAGGGAATAGACATCAACTCCAGACCAAGAAGCCGCCAGCAAAAGGACAAAGACTGGGAGACGGTTGTAAAAATGTCAATCATTGCACGCGATCTGATGGTAGGCAATCCGAAACTTAAAAAACTCGGCTTCGGTGAAGAAGCCCTCGGTCATAATGCCATCCTTGCAGGCTTTCAGGGACAAAGGCAATGGACAGATTTCATGCCCAACGGCGATTTTCTTGAGGCAATACTCTGCTCATCGTTCGACTGGAATGGCATCAGACCTCCCTATCTTGTAGCCACTGAAAACGATGCAATGAATGGCGTTCCGATGCTCTTTGGTTACCTTCTCACCAATACCGCACAGATGTTTTCAGATATCCGAACCTACTGGAGCCCGGCTGCAATAAAAAGAGTAACAGGTATGAAGCCTTCAGGCCTGGCAGAAAACGGAATTATTCACCTTATAAACTCAGGCGCATCATCGCTTGATTTCTCAGGACGACAAACGAAAAACGGCAAGAGTGTGATCAAACCATTCTGGGAAATTACACAAAAAGACGTTGAAGAGTGTCTGAAAGCTACCGTATGGCCACCGGCCGACACCGGATATTTCAGGGGCGGAGGCTTCTCATCACAGTTCGATACAAAAGGCATAATGCCAGTAACCATAATGAGAGTTAATCTTGTAAAGGGGCTTGGCCCTGTAATTCAGCTTGCCGAAGGATGGACCGTTGAGCTTCCCCAAAAAATGCATAAAATCCTCTCCGACCGCACCAACCCCACCTGGCCTACAACATGGTTTACCCCGAGGCTTACCGGCAAAGGGGCTTTCACCGACGTATATTCAGTAATGGCCAACTGGGGAGCAAACCACTGCGCCTCAAGCTACGGCCACATCGGAGCCGATGTGATTTCTCTGGCATCAATGCTCAGAATACCCGTCTGTATGCACAACGTGCCCGAAGAAAAAATCTTCCGCCCCAGCGCATGGAACGCCTTCGGAATGGATAAGGAAAGCTCGGATTACAGAGCCTGTGCAACATATGGACCACTTTACGGATAAACATATTAATATAATCTACCTCTATCTGGTCATTCGTCCAAATAGAGTTTGATTATTGTAATTCCGGCAACCAACTAAAATTTAATAATTTAATGTTATGCGTAAGATTTATACTGCCGGAGAGGCTCTGATTGATATCATATTCAGCAACGGCCAGCCCCGGGCGGCAAAAGCCGGCG
>DYKN01000003.1:55088-154758 GCA_020722575.1 Rikenella microfusus
GCTCTGATTGATATCATATTCAGCAACGGCCAGCCCCGGGCGGCAAAAGCCGGCGGAGCAATGCTTAATACATCTGTCTCACTGGGTAGAACAGGATTGCCCGTTTCATTTATCAGCGAATATGGAGCTGACGATCCGGGAGAGATTATCCACCAATTCCTGATAGAAAATGAAGTTGACGTCTCATATGTGTACAGGTATGTCGAAGGAAAAACAGCCCTTGCACTTGCATTCCTCGACCAGAACAATGATGCACACTACACTTTTTATAAAAATTACCCTTCAAACCGGCTCAATATAAAACTTCCTGAAATAACCTCCGGTGATATTTTCCTTTTTGGTTCAATCTATGCCATCACAAGGGAAATCAGAAACAAGATTATGCAATTAGTTGCAAGAGCCCGGGAAAACAATGCCCTCATTATTTATGACCCCAACTTCAGAGCCTCTCATCTTCATGAACTTGCAGAACTGAAACCCATGATAATAGAAAATTTCAGTAATGCCACACTTGCAAGGGGTTCCCATGAGGATTTCAGGAATATCTTTGGTTCAGTCTCCGCTGATGAAGCATGGAAAACAGTTTCCAGTATCTGTAAGTGTATTATTTACACTTATGATACTCATGGAATTTCTGTAAGAACACCTTCTTTTTCAGGAGAATTTCCTGTAAAAAAGATAACACCTGTCAGTACGATTGGTGCCGGTGATAATTTCAATGCCGGACTTATAACTGCATTTTACATGAAGAATATAACTACGGAAGATATCCCTAACCTGGGGAAAAGTGAGTGGGAGGAGATAATTGCCACAGCCGTCGATTTTGCCACCGAAGTTTGTATGAGTTATGATAATTATATCGGCTTTGCATTTGCCAGCAGATACCGCTCGGCTTCAAGGTTCCAGATGTAATCATTTCTGGCAACAATCTCATGCAATTCCCTGTAAAACGGATCTTCTTTACCCAATTCCTCAAGTTTGTAAAGCGAAACAAGTGGCATTGATATATTTGTATATATAAGTTTTTTCCCTCCGGGAATAGCAGGCAGATTAAGAGTTGTATCAATTACGGCGTCAAGTCCCCCTATATGTGTTATCATTACAGCCGGATTGATTTTTCCTTCACTCATTAGCTGGAGTGATTCTCTCATATCATCTGTATTTCCTCCTGAAGTGCCCACCAGATGAGTAAATGCATAATGAACATTATAGAAATTTATAGAGGCGCTGAAACCAGTGTCGGTTGGCCCTGCGAAAAAGTTAAGGCAACCGTCAAACCCTAATATTGCATCAGCCTGTTCGACAACCTGCCGCACGGGGGCAAAAACAAAGACATCATCGAATCCCCTTATATCAGAAAGGCTTCGTAGATATCCGGCTGGGTTATCTATCTTGCCCGTGTTCACATAAATAAGCCTGATGCCATCTTTTTCAGCTTTTTCAGGAGGAAAGAGGCATGAAGCTCTTGCCAGGCGCTGTTCGTCAATATCGGTTACAACAAGCAGTGAAGGTTTTCTCCCGCCATGGAGGGCATAATCAATTGCACCAAGTCCCATTGGTCCGGTTGCGGCCAGTAATGCAAGCCTTCCTCCCTCTCTTATACCCATCTCATGTTTATAAGTACCAGGAGGAACATGGAAACTTGCATGGTAAGCACCCACAATGCATGACATTGGTTCGGCCAGCGATGCTGGGAAAAATGCCTCCCCTTCATAAGGCAAAAGGCAGTCGGCCTCCATTACTATATCAGGAATAATTATATATGTGGCATCACCACCAATATAGCGGAATGAATAACCCGGCGCATCGAGTGTCCCCATATGAGCCATGGCCGGCTGAATGGCAAATTTCTGTCCGGGTGAAAATTTATGCTCCCACTTTTTCCCAACCTCAATGATACGGCCTGCGAACTCATGCCCGATTATTGTGGGATTAACAGCAACATCATCAGGTACTCTCTTATGTTCAGCGCCCTGCAGAGCTGCCTTGTGTGACGACATGCAGATGCTGTCAGATACCACCTGTGCCAGTATCTCGTCATCTTTCAACGGCGGAAGCTCAAACTCCTCAAGCCTGAGATCTCTCTTGCCGTAAATCCGTACAGCCTTTGTAAACATAATTTAAAGTTAATATTTCACACTTTATGATTTTTTTGTGATAACCTCTATGCCCCGGCAGGTTAAAATATTAACATTTCGTCAGACCATAAATGACACAAAACTCACAATAAATTTTTTTCGTAATGCCTCATCCCAGCATTATCTGTCCACCTGTTACCGGTATTGCCTGACCGGTCTCATATTCCTGGTCAATAACATAAAAGATCGCCTTCACCACGTCTTCCACCCTGCATCCTCTTCCGAGAGGTACCTGTTCTTCATAATAACGTTTGACATCTTCAATTGTTCGCGCACCAGGCACTTTACCTGCTTTTAGATACTGTATAAAAAGTCCTGTCTGCGGGTCGGACCAGAGTGGCCCGTCGAAAAAGTTCCCCGGGCAAATGCTGTTGACCTTTATTCTGAATGGAGCAAGCTCAAGGGCAAAACTCTGTGTTAGACCAATGCCTCCAAACTTTGCGCCTGCGTAGGCAAAATTTTTATTGCTCCCCTTAAGTCCCGACTTTGAATTGATCTGTATAATATCAGTAAAATAGCCCGGTTTTTCATTATTCTGGATCTTCATAATTGCCGAGGCATACTTCACGCAGTAATAATACCCGTTATAGTTAATCTCTGTCATCTTTCTGAAAGTCTCCGGGTCCATCTCGTCAAGAGAGCCGGCTTTGAGTATTGCCGCATTACTAATCATCAGATCGAGTCCGCCAAACTCCTTCACTGCCGTTGTTACCATATTCTTGACCGATTCAGGGTCAGATACGTCAGTTTTAATAAAAAGTGCATGGTTCTGATTGCCCTGTTTATTCAGTGAATCGGCAAAACTTTTACCCTTCTCCTCATTGATGTCGGCAATCACAACGTTCATTTTTTGTCTGAAAAGTGCTTCGGCTATACCTGCACCGAATCCCTGTGCCGCTCCTGTAACAATAGCTGTTTTGTTAAGGAGCTTTCCTCCCGTATCCTTTCCCTTTGCCACCATTCTACGGTAATTCTCAACCTCCCAGCGGTCAATAAAACTCACCTGTTCCGGTGTCAGTAACTTTATCCCCCCGAAGAATGAAGCATAATAGCTTATCTTCACCAGGTCCTCATAAACATCCAGAACCTGTTGGGCCGATTTGTAACTGTCATCAACCGATAGAACGCCCATATTTTTTATTGCCACTATTTTAGGTGGAAAACCGTATTCAGCGATAAATTTCTCAAGCTGATTTCTGAATGAATCAACTATTTTTTCTGCCGAAGATGACTGCTCGATATAGATGTATCGCGATTTACAATATACGATAATATCAGGTGTGAGAGGGTGTGATATTTTCTGGAACTCCTGCTGATTGATACTGAACATATTAAACAGGGCGTTGTTTCGGTGGCATATCACTTTAGGCTCATCCTCACTCAGAATCATTCGCAATGCTGGCATGACTTTTTCAAGTACAGGATTGAAAGGAAGCGGTTCAATATCCGGTAAGGGATCGTAAAACTTTGAAATATCGGCTATTATTCGGTTGTAGATAGAAATAATTTCATCAGTTGTATCGGCACTTACAAAACTGCCGTGATTTTCTATAAGGATAATTTTTGGATCATGTCCTTTTTTATTCCGGTATTCTTTTAAACCTGATTCAACATACTTAAAAAGTGTATACCCGGGATCGGTATAGGGGATGAAAAGAGCCTCATCACCGAAAAGTTTTAAACAGAAGCTTGCAGCATTTCTGCTGCACAACAGGCCGTTAATCACTGCAGGATGAAGATGTACCACGAACCTGTAGCTGATAAGATCGTGAAGAGATGTTTCAACCGACGGTCTTCTGTTTTTGTACTCATCGAGGACAGCAGCAATGAGGTCTTCCTTAACCTCTTCCTCCCTTTTCAGTGCATCTTCGGAATATTGTTTAAGGGATATAATATTAAGCTTTTCCCTGTCCAGGGCTACCAGTCCCTCTTCCGTCAGACCGGCAAGGGGATATCCACTGGCTTTTACCCAGATGGTATTATCATCTTTGAATGAAGTATTTCCACCTCCCGCAACTACGTAATCTTTGCTTCCGCCATAAAACCCCGATATTTTCAGTAATTCATCAATCTCAGGTTTCATTGTCGTATCGTTTTAAAATAATATTCCGTTACATACCTGCCCAGTTTCTCAAAATCGTTTCTGATATTCAGCTGTGGGGAACCTCCTGTTTCATACCCTTTCTCCCCTTTTGCCCTCAGGTACTGATGAGCAGCAATAACGCAGGCACCCTTCCAGGAGACTTCCTTCAATAAATCACTCAGTTCCTTTTTGCCTCGTGCCCTAACTTTCAGAGGTTCCATCTCCGGAGTATTATGCTCAGTACCAAAAGTTATCACAAAACCCCTCTCATAAAAGAATTTTACAAAACCCGAGAGGATATCATGATCGTTCCTTCCGGGAATGAGCTCAATACAAACTGTGCCAAGTTTTATAAGTGATTCATACATCTTTTCGTAATCTTTCTCAAACTCTGTAAAGTTTCCCGAAGAATCATCGAGAAGAACGGGATAGCACGGTATTCCTCCAGCATTTCTGATAATTTGTATAATTTTCCCTGGATCCAGGAACGACTCCTCGTCTTCTTCAACAAACGCAGCACCTCCGGCCTTCAGGAGATTTGAGCGTATCTCATTTTCGAGAGCTGCAGGCTTGTCCATGCCGGCCTTCAGTTTCTTCCCTCCGCAAAGAGCCTCAATAAACCGTATCTGTTCATCAGGTTCGCTGAAATTATCCACGGCAAGCATCCTCACCGCCTTTGCCAGATGCCTCTCCCTTACAAGCTCTCTCGCATATCTTTTCTTAATCTCTTCAAAATTAAGGACAAAAGCAGGATTAATCTTTTCAATAATAGAATTTAGCTTTTCAAGCATCTTCCTGAGCTGCTCCTGCGTCTTTTCCCTTACTTTAGCCAGCTCTGCAAGCAAATGTCCGTCGAGATGAAACGGATAATCAAGTCCTTTGCCTGAAAAATATATTCTTCCCGGATTATTGGGATCATTGATCCTGATACCCGACTTCTGGCAATCTTTCATCAGCCCTATAAACTCAATATTGAAAAGCGGGAAGATACCTTTTGCAAGACATCCTTTATAAAAATCGTCATAGCCATCTGCAACATAAAAATCATTTATCCCCAATATTTTTATTCCTTCTTCGTCTGCTTTTGAGAAAATTTCTTCCATTCCGCTGAAGGCGCTGAATGAATAAGGTGTATGAATATGTCCGTTAACCTCACGAAAGGCAGGAAGATTTTCGGATGATAAAATTTTTTGAATTTCTTCTGTTGAGGGATAGGTTTTAAGAATATTATCTTCAACAATCATCGGAACATTTGTTTAAGTTCTTCAACTCTCCATTTTGATAGAGGTTTTTTCTTTCCCATTATTCTGGCAATGACACTCATTCTGGCTGCATTTTCGAGAACCTCTATTTTATCAAAAGCTTGCAGAAGTGTTTCACCCACTGCCAGAACACCGTGGTTTTCGAGGAGTAAAATATCAGATTTCTCAATGTACTCTGCCACCTTTTCGGCAAGTTCTCCCGACCCCATAATCTCATAGGGTACAAATAGCGGCTCTCCAAGAATTACGCTTGCTTCCGCAGTAAGAGTGGTGTCAATTTTCTCCTTAAGCGCTGTAAATGTTGTTGCAAATACCGGATGAGCATGTATTATTGCACGACATTTTTTTCTCCTGTAGATAGCTAGATGCATTCCTGTTTCAATGGATAGCTTCAACGACGGTGTGAAATTATTACCGGCAGGAGAAATAATACCAACTTCCTCCCATTTCATCCTGCCTTTGTCTGTAGCAGAAGGTGTAATAAGGATAATGTCGTCATTTATTTTAAGGCTGATATTACCTCCTGATGTAGTGGTCAATCCTTGTTTATAGAGGCGGCGCATAAAACGAGCCACCTCCTTACGCTCAGGTTTGTATTTATTTGAATAATCCATAACAGAAACCAAAGATATTAATCTTTACTAAACTCCCTGTCGGGAAAGTTTTATTATGGTTTCCTCAGAGAAATCCATTACCGGGGTATGGCCTTGAAGGGGCATTATCTTTGAATGAATTGCATCAATGATCCATCCAGGTTGCGGGAAGAAATATTTTTCCATCTCGAATGCCGGAACAATCCAGTTGCGTGAACCTACGACCACCGGAGGAGCATCGAGATAATCAAAAGCCAGTTCGGTAACAGTTTGAGCCATTTCTTTCAGGAAAGAGCCACGCGATGAAGCATCACTTGCCAGAACAATCTTTCCCGTCTTCTTAACCGATTCAATAACAGGTTTGTAGTTGAACGGTACCAGAGTGCGGGCATCGATAATTTCCGCCTCGAGGTTATATTTCTCCTTCAGGATATTTGCTGCATTTACAGCAGTGTATAGTGTTGCACCAATAGTAAGGATAGTAATATCTTTTCCTTTTCTTTTGATGTCGGGTTCGCCGAGTGGTATCTCATAATAATTTTCAGGCACGCCACCTTCGTGGAACATTTCACCAACGTCGTATATTCTCTGGCTTTCGAAGAATATTACAGGGTCGGTTCCCTGAAGAGCGCTATTCATCAGTCCTTTTGCATCGTATGGGGTTGCAGGAAATACAACTTTAAGACCGGGAATATGTGCCACGAGTGATGACCAGTCCTGAGAGTGTTGAGCTCCGTATTTTGAACCGACTGAGACGCGAACCACAACCGGCATCCTGATCAGATTGCCGCTCATTGCCTGCCATTTGGGAAGCTGGTTAAACACTTCATCACCCGCACGTCCAAGGAAGTCACAGTACATTATTTCGGCAATGACTCTTCCACCGCACATTCCGTAGCCTATTGCCGCTCCTACTATCGCACCCTCGGCAATGGGCGAATTAAAGAGCCGGTGATAGGGTAAGGCTTCGGTAAGCCCGCGGTAAACGGCGAAAGCCCCTCCCCAGTCGCGGTTCTCCTCTCCCCATGCAACGAGAGTAGGGTCTTTATAGAACCTGTCGATGATTGCTTCAAATATACCGTCGCGCAACTGGTAAAGTTTTGCCTTCGATACAGGTTTACCATCCCGGTCCAGATAAAACCTTTCCTTGTTCTTTAGTGCCTTTACCCTCGGGTTATCCACAAGCGGAATAAGTGTTTCAGGCTCACGTCGGTCAAACCTGTCAACCGATTCGTTTGAAAACATCATTTTCCCGATGACATTGCTGTTGGTGTTGAGATCGATATGCGGCGAGACATCAGGATCAATGCTGAGTTTGAGTATATGCGTGATTAGTTCCGTTGTGTTCTCACGTATTTCATCAAGAGTTTCGCGAGGTGTTACACCGGCTTCCACCAGAGAGCGTCCGTATGCTACTATGGAATCTTCCTGCATCCATGCATCAATCTCTTCCTTTGTACGATATGATGATGCATCGGAAGGGGAATGACCGCTAAAGCGGTATGTTAGTGTATCAAGAAGCACAGGACCTCTATTTTCTTTGAGGATTTTCTTTTTCCGCCGGAAAGCATCAATAACTGCAAGCGGATTATAGCCGTCAACTCTTTCAGCATGCATCATCTCAGGATTCACTCCGGCACCAACCCTGGCCAGAATGCCGAAACCCATAGTTTCACCGGCTGTCTGACCTCCCATACCGTAGAAATTGTTCATGAAATTGAAAATCAGAGGTAAACCACCATTGTATTCCCCGCTCCACAGGGTTCTGTACTGATCCATCGTTGCAAAGCATATACCCTCCCATACCGGCCCGCAGGACATCGAAGCATCCCCAATATTGCTTACAACGATGCCAGGTTTGCGGTTAATCTTCTTGTAAAGGGCAGCACCAACAGATATATCGCCCGAGCCACCTACAATGGCATTATTGGGATATATGCCGAAGGGCGTGAAAAAGGCATGCATAGAGCCTCCGAGTCCCTTATTGAAACCATTCTCGCGGGCAAAAATCTCCGCCAGAGCTCCATATAAAAGAAAATGAATGCCTAATTCCTTTAAATCACCTGTAAATCCCTTCTCAACAACCTTCAGAGTGGCCCCACCAAAATAGCTTTTCATTATTCTGTAAAGAGTCTCTTCATCAAGGGAGTTGATTGCCGACAAACCTTTGGCAATAATCTCGCCATGACTGCGGTGTGACCCGAAGATATAATCATCAACTCCGAGGGTGTATGCCATCCCCACCGCAGCAGCCTCCTGACCAATGGAGAGGTGCGCCGGGCCCGGATGATTATACTGTATCCCCCGGTACTCATTCTTCGTCTTTATGCTGTTTAGCATCATCTCAAACTCCCTGATGATGACCATGTGACGATAAATCCTGACCAGATCAGCATCTGAATAATTTACTCCTCTCTCTTCCTGTAATAATTTATTATACTGATTTACAGGTATTTTACCGAATGTGATAAACCCTGGCTTTCTAACCTCTTTCGGATTAATGTTCTGACTCTTTGGCATATTAATATTCAGTTTAAATTTTTCTAATATTCATTAACTTAATCAGTCGACTCACTATTAACAGTTTCCTAAAAACTCTGCACCACAATAAAACAAAACTATCCCAATACCTCCCCATCCCTTCATCCCTTAGTCTCTAAGTTCCTTAGTCCCTTAGTCCCTGATTCTCTGAGTCTCTCAGTCCTTAAGTCTATTCAGTCTATTAACCATTCCATTTATCCGATTATCCTAACATCTCCTTCAAATCAAATATTTCAATCTGCTCCTTTATCTCTTTCAGGAACAGAGTAGCTGGTCCTCCGTCAATTGCCCTGTGGTCATAAGTGAGTGACAGCCCTATAACAGGTATGAATCCCATTACTCCATTTCCCAGGTCGGCGGGACGATGAATTACTGTGCATACTCCCAATATGCCAACCTGCGGCAGGTTAAGAACTGGAGTAAACATTTCCACTCCGTATGCCCCGAGGTTTGTTACTGTAAATGAAGCGGCAGAGCTCTTTAACAGTTCGGGATTTACACTTCCCTTACGGCATGCCTCAGCTACCTCTCTGAGTTTTCCTGATAGTTCCGGAAGGCTCATGGTATCGGCATTTCTAACAGATGGTACCATCAGCCCGCGCGGAGTATCAACGGCAAGTCCCAGATGTACCCTGTTGAAAATTCTTATAGTCTCTCCAAGAAAATGGCTATTTATTTCCGGAAATTTTTTCAGAGCTTTTATTACACAAAAACAGATAATATCATTAAGTGTAATGTCTGAAATATTTTGCCCTGTTTTTGTTTCTTCTTTAATCGTTTTTCTCGCTTCGAGAATTTTTCTTGCATCGGCGCTCATATGATGTGTAAGCTGGGCTGAATTCTGCAGAGAGGTATGCATTGCACCTGCGATAATTTTTCGAATATTTGTCAGAGGTTTATCGATATATTCATTCCCGGTTACCTCTCCAGTGGTCATAGCAGGGACCGGTTTAGTTTTTGAAACGGGTTTTGTTTTCAGGGCATTTTCCACATCCCTTACAATAATTCTTCCACCAGGGCCTGAGCCTGTTAATGATGCAATATCAACATTTTTACTTATTGCGAGCATTTTTGCCCTGGGAGAAATCTTTATCCTGCCTGTAGCAGTAACAACCGGTCCAGCCACAGGAATCTTTTCTTGCATGGCAGGTTCTGGTTTTACTTCAGATTCTTTCTCCATGGATTTTTCTTCAGGAGATGTTCCCGGTCTGAATTGATCTGCGTCCTCACCTTCCATTCCTATCACGGCAATGGTTTCAAGAACCGGTACCTCATCCCCGTCGGAAAAGAAGATATCGAGAAGAATTCCATCGGCTGGCGATTCAAGATCGAAAGAAGCTTTATCTGTTTCATATGAACAAAGTATATCCCCTGTTTTTACTTCATCACCTTTTTGCCTGAACCATGTCGTTATTATACACGTTTCGACCGATTGACCCTGTTTGGGCATAATTACCGGAGTAGCCATTTTTTAACTTGTTAAGATATGTTCACAAAAAAATTTACCAATTTTTGATATTATGTCATCTGCAAAAATAATTAATTTAACTTGTATTTACAAGTAAAATTTAATATATTTACACTTTGAAACAATAGAAAATGAAATTACTTCCGAGGTATAAGGAGTTATACAGAATAATTCGAAAGCATATTACTGAAGGAATATATAAGGAAGGCGATCTGCTTCCATCGGAAAATGAGCTTTGCAGTATTTATGGTATGACACGTCCGACTGTAAGGCAGGCACTAGCAGCTCTGGCTACCGACGGTTTGATACGAAAGCATCAGGGAAAGGGCAGTATTGTACACAGATTGTCAAGGGAGATAGGCATTCTTTCGGTCTCGGGTACCACCTCAGCAGTAGGAAGCAGGGGACTTCAGACAGACATTATTGTCAAACCTCGAATAATACCATGGCCTGAGAATTTCATGTTTCCTCTTTCTGAAACCGAAAAGGAGTCGGGATGCATATATATGGAGCGTTTACGTTTGCTTGAAGGTACTCCGGTTTTTTATGACATCAATTATATTGCCAACATCAATCTGCCAAGGTTTACATCACGTCAGTTTAAAAACAAATCACTTTTTAAAATCCTGCGTGAAAGTTACAATATTGAAATAAAGAGGGGCGAACAGAGAATAAGGGCTATTCCTGCAGTGGAGAAAATCAGCAGGTTCCTGAAAATCAGGGAAGGTAGTCCGGTTCTGCATCTTGAAAGAAAAATGGAGACAAATGTTCCAGGTTTGTATGTTTATTCGTCAATTTATTGCAATACTGAGAAATATTCTATATTCGGAACTTTCTGATATGATATTCAATTCCTTCCATGTTAATGGCGTTCGTAAGCGACAGAATCTTTTGCTGAAAGCAAGCGATTGGTATCCGACCCATTCAGGTCTAAATAATATAGCTTTTCCCCGTAGAAGTAAAAACTTTTTGCCTTTTGCCTTCCGCCTTCCGCCTTTTCACCCTTCCAACCTTTTACCTTTTAACCCTGAGCTTTAAACTTAAATTTTCTACTGATTTCATATCTTTAACCATAAATTAATAAACCAATGTCCCGAGGAAACATAGTAATAGTATTCGACTGTGGCGCAACCAATGTACGAGTAGCAGCACTTAATGAAAAGGGTGAAGTGATGGCATCAGAATCTCTTCCCAACAACACCAGTCCTGACCCTTTTTACACAGGTGGTCGTATCTGGGATGCCGACCAGATATGGAATAAAATGTGCATGGCTTGCAGAAAGGTGATTGCTACAGTAGGCAAAAATGATATTATCGGAATCACAATAACTACCTTTGGCGTAGATGGTACATTGTTCGATAGAAACGGCCGTATGCTTTATCCTGTGATATCCTGGCAATGTGAAAGAACAACTCCGATAATGCAAAACATCGGGAGGTATATTCCTGTCGAACAGCTTTATTCCGAAGCCGGTGTACTGCCATTCAACTTCAACACGATTAACAAACTTATCTGGTTTCGTGAAAACATGCCCGACCTCATTAACAAGGCATACATTTTTCTTTTTATGCCATCAATATTTATTCTGCGTCTCACCGGAGAGATGGTTAACGATATGTCAATGGCCGGCACCTCAATGCTTATGAATCAGAGAGGACGTACTTTCTCATCGTTGATTCTGCAAAAGATTGGTTTCCCCGCTGAAAAGTTAGGAACTCCTGTAGATCCGGGCACGATAGTCGGTAACATAACATCCTCAGCTGCTGAAGAGACAGGATTGCCTGCCGGAGTGCCCGTTGTGGCTACCGGCCACGACACCCAGTTTGCTCTTTTCGGCTCAGGGGCAGGCATCAACCAACCCGTCCTTAGCTCAGGGACATGGGAAATACTTATGGTGAGAGCCCATTCTTTCAAAGCAGGTAAAGAACAACTCGAAAAAGGAATAACCACCGAACTTGATCCGGTACCGGGGCTCTTCAATATTGGGAATCAATGGATCGCATCAGGAATGCTTGAATGGGCTAGAAGAACTCTCTACCCCGATGTGAAAGAAAATGTATATGAGGTAATGATTGAAGGAGCTTCAAAAGTTCCTCCCGGTAGCAGAGGTATAAAAGTAATTCCCCGATTCTATGAAGAACTTAAAGGTAAACCGGGAGGTCAGATACTTGGTCTGACCATGGATTCAACACGTGATGAGATTTACCGTGCCATGCTTGAAGCCCTTTCTGAGAGACTCCGCGAAGGGAAAGAAGCACTTGAAACGGCCGGAGGTTTCCACACCGACTCTATACTTTGCGTAGGAGGTGGATCCCGTAACCACCTCTGGAACCAGCTCAGAGCCGATTTTACAGGCGTTCCGGTGAAAGTCATAGACAAAACCGAAACAACAGTGCTCGGAGCATCAATGTTCGTACAATCAGCTGCCGGAAATGCCGCATCCCCAATCGAAGCACTCAGCAAAGTCAAATTTCATACCGAAATATTCTACCCGGTAACCCACTGAATGAATATAATTATTACATCACTATCACTATTGCTTATTTTCCAAAATATAAACACTTTTAATAAATACCGGTGGTGAATTAATTCATCTGACCCAATACAGCAGATCTTATTATTTTATTTGTTATTTTCCATATATATTGATGCAATACTTGAAAATGAAAATACAAATTTCATAATAGCTTTACTAATCCAATTTTTTCAATCAATAATGTGCTTCCAAAGCAAATTTTGACTTTTTCTTATTTCAAGTGTAACAGATCAGACAGACTGCATCCTGCCTGAAGCAACAATGACTTAAAATGGAAAACACTCAAAAACGTCATCCCTCGCTGAAGCCAGAATCAGGTGAACCACCCCGGTGCGTTATCTTTTTGTTAACCTCCTGCAGGAAGTAATCATCAGAAAATTATAACAAAATAGCAGAAATTATTAAAAAAATAAAATTTTTTTTGATTTTTTGAAAACTATTTTATATATTTGCATGATTTAGTTTCAGGATGAAAGTTTTCTTCACAAACTGGTGCTGGTGTTCCGCATGGTTTATTAAACCACGTGAGTAGAGGCACCTGTTTACTTTTTTTGGAAGGATTTCGACAGCGGTCTGCCGTACTCACGGCAGACCGCTGTCGTTTTTAACCCGATAAATTCCTTCGCTTCGCCGAATACAAATTTATCGGAAGAAGCAAATGCAACTCGGGAGGATGAAAAAGCAATGAAAAGAAAAATAATGTAACAAACAGATTATAATGTACAAAATAAAAATTAATAAGAATGAAAAAATATCTGGTAAAAACAAAATGCCAAAAAATGCTTGCCGATACTATAACCCCGGTAAGCATTTATCTGAGATTTAGAGATTTATTTCCTAACACACTTCTTCTCGAAAGCTCAGATTACCATGGTACAGAAAACAGTTATTCGTTGATCTGCCTAAAGCCCGTAGCAGGTTTTACTGTCAGTAAAGGAAATGTAGTTGCTTCATTTCCTGACGGTTATGTACAAAATTATGAATTAAAGGGTAAAGATGACTTCTCACTCCGATTTTCAGAGTTTATTAATTCTTTTGTTCTGTCAGAGGCTGATGATGAGATACCTGTCAATGGCATATTCGGATATATTTCTTACGATGCTGTTGAATATATGGAGAAAATAAAACTTAATGCACCCTCTGACCGTGAAAGCCTGATACCTGATATCAACTATAACTTCTTTAAGTTTATTATTGCCATCAATCATCAAAAAAATATACTTTATATTATAGAAAATCTTTTCAGTAATGATGAAATGAGCGAGGCCGATATAATCAGGGATTTGCTCAGGAACAGAAACTTCGCAGTTTACAGATTTCATACATTGGGGGAAGAAAAAAGCAGCATTACCGATGAGCAATTTAAACAGATGGTAAAAAAAGGAAAGGAACACTGCTTCAGGGGTGATGTCTTTCAGGTTGTTCTTTCACGAAGGTATTCGACATTCTTCAAAGGGGACGAACTCAATGTATATCGGACGCTACGGTCTGTTAATCCATCGCCTTATCTATTTTTCTTCGACTATGGGAACTATAAGATTTTTGGATCATCTCCTGAAGCACATCTTAAAATAATGAACAGGAAGGCATATATCAATCCTATTGCCGGCACATACCGGCGTTCGGGTAATGACGAAGCCGACAAAATGATGGCTGAGAAGCTCGGATACGACCAGAAAGAGAATGCCGAACATATAATGCTCGTTGATCTTGCGCGCAACGACCTCAGTCGTTATGCCACAAACATCAAAGTTGAAAACCTCAAAGAAGTACAGTTTTATTCCCATGTTATTCATCTGGTCTCTTCCGTTTCAGGGGAAATGAATGAACACACAACTATGGCCGATATGCTTACAGCCACATTTCCTGCAGGAACGCTTACCGGTGCACCAAAACATATGGCTATGCAGCTCATCGACAGATACGAGCCCACCAGAAGAGGATTTTACGGAGGTGCAATAGGATTCATAGATCTGAGAGGCACTCTTAATCATGCAATCATAATAAGAACCTTTCTGAGTAAAGGCAACCAACTCTTTTATCAGGCAGGAGCCGGAATCGTTGCCGGATCAGACGAAGAAAAAGAACTCCATGAGGTTAATAACAAACTTGGCGCACTGAAAAACGCTGTAAAAATGGCAGAGGAACTGATATGAAAACACTGGTAATTGACAATTACGATTCATTTACTTACAACCTGGTTCATTATATTGAAAAAATAACCGGTCAGAGACCTGATGTATTCAGGAATGATGAATTAAGTGCCGAAGAAGCAGGAAGATATGACAGGATACTTATTTCTCCTGGTCCAGGCATTCCCTCAGAAGCAGGTGTATGCCTTGAACTCATCCGCATGTGGGCTGCAGAAAAGAATATTCTCGGCATCTGCCTGGGGCATCAGGCTATTTGTGAAGCATTTGGAGGCAAAATTTTGAACCTCAGCACTGTTTATCACGGAATTGCATCCCCTGTTAGAATTAAAGCACCCGATGACCCGCTATTTAAGAATATTCCCCCAGTATTCATGGCCGGAAGATACCATTCATGGGTAGCTTCACGCAAACACCTTCCGACATGCTTCAGAATAACATGCGAGGATGAAAACGGCATGATTATGGGCATTAGCCACTTTGATTATAACGTCAGAGGTCTTCAGTTCCATCCTGAATCGGTAATGACCGAACATGGACTGGAAATAATCAGAAACTGGATCAGAATGAATTAATGATTTAAATACCATCTGATATTAACAAAAAAACTTCATGAAATGAGAAAAATATTGAACTATCTCTTTGAGCATAAAGCACTTAACCGGCAGGAAGCCGAGGAGGTGATGACAAATATTGCAGGTGGGAAATATTCCGAGCCCGAAATTGCTGCTTTCATAACTGTTTACCTGATGAGGAGCATAACAGTTGAAGAGATCTCAGGATTCCGTAATGCTCTTCTGAACCTTTGCCTGAGGACCGACCTGTCGGAATTTGATACAATAGATGTATGCGGCACAGGTGGAGATAATAAAGAGACATTTAACATTTCTACTCTGACAGCTTTTGTGCTGGCAGGAGCAGGAATACGGGTTGCAAAACACGGAAATTATGGAGTTACATCTGCATGCGGCTCTTCAAACATCATGGAACATTTCGGATACAAATTTTCTACTGACCCCGGAAAGTTAAAGAAAGAACTCGAAAAGGCAGGCCTCTGCTTTCTCCATGCTCCTCTCTTCAATCCGGCAATGAAAACTGTTGCACCCGTCCGCAGAGCTCTTAAAGTTAAAACCTTTTTCAACATGCTCGGCCCTACAGTCAATCCTTCCTTGCCCAAACGTCAGCTGGTTGGCGTTTACAGCCTCGAGCTTGCAAGGCTATACAATTATCTGTACCAGGAGACAGACATCAGCTATGCAATAGTCCATAGCCTTGACGGTTACGACGAAGTATCCCTTACATCACCTTTCAGATATATCTACAATGGCGCTGAACAGATCCTCTCCCCTGCTGACCTTAAATTCGAAACTTTTCAACCTGTTGACCTTAAAAGCGGAAAAAACATTCCCGACTCAGCAGAAATATTTATTAACATTCTTGAAGGGAAAGGAACGCCGGCTCAAAACAGTGTGGTGATCGCAAATGCCCAGCTGGCAATCAGATGCTGCTTCCCGGACAAAACTCACCATGAATGCAGATCTATAGCCGAAGACTCTCTCTTCAACAGAAAAGCCCTGAATTCTTTTAAAATACTTTTAAAAATGCAGCCATGAACTTCCTGGAAAAAATTCTTGAAATAAAAAAAGAAGAAGTTTCACTCCTGAAAAAAAATATTTCACTTTTTGAGAAAAAAAACGAAGGAGACGCTGCCCGGGATATTATTTCACTTTCGAGTTCTCTGCTGGAGCGAGGCACAAAAGGAATTATTGCCGAATTCAAAAGAAAATCCCCATCAAAAGGGATCCTGAACGGCAAATCGGATATACCTGATGTGGTGGCAGGATACCAGAAGGCCGGAGCAACAGGAATATCAATACTTACTGACCAGAAATATTTTGGAGGCTCAACTGATGATCTAAGACGGGCAAGAGTTTTTACTTCCCTGCCAATCCTGAGAAAGGATTTTATAATTGATGAAATACAGATTCACGAGGCAAAATTCGCCGGTGCCGACGCAGTACTAATTATTGCTGCACTCCTGAGCAATGAAGAAATTTTAAACCTGTCAGCTGCCGCCAGAAGAAACGGACTCGAAGTACTGCTCGAAATACATTCACCGGAGGATCTTGATAAAATCAATGAACATATCAATATCATCGGTGTTAATAATCGTAATCTCAAAACCCTCGAGGTGGATATCAATACCTCTTTCAAACTTGCAGAAAAAATACCGAAAGGTTTTCTGAAGATTTCTGAAAGCGGTATTTCCTCCCCCAATATAATCCGGGAACTTGAAAGTGCCGGTTTTAACGGATTTCTTATTGGAGAAAGATTCATGGCCCAACCTGACCCCGCATGGGCACTGAAAGACTTTCTTGATAAACTATAGTATAAATGAAAAGAATGATAAAAATAAAGGTATGCGGACTTACCTCTCCTGAAAATATCAGAGAAATATCGGAAACAGGAATTGATTTTGCAGGTTTTATTTTTTACCCTGAATCAAAGCGGTTTGTCGGTCATAAACCGGACGTCAGCTTGTTCAACAACGTACCTGAATCAGTCACGAGAGTAGGTGTTTTTGTAAACGAAATTCCGGCAAGGATAATGGACATATCAATTATTTCAGGCCTTCCTATTGTTCAACTTCATGGCGACGAAGACCCTGATTACTGCAAAGCAATCAGGTCGTCAGGTCTGAAAGTGATAAAAGCTTTCAGAATAGCCAGCGAAATCAATATGGAATATTTGAACATTTTTAATGACGTCTGTGATTATTTCCTCTTCGACACAGCTTCTGAATCGTATGGAGGAAGCGGGAGAAAATTTGACTGGCGTATACTTAACGGACTGAGGATTGAAAAACCTTTTTTTCTTGGTGGTGGGATAGGACCTGAAGATACGGAGGAACTTGAAAAAATTGAAAACCCAATGTTTTTTGCCGTCGATATCAACAGTCGGTTTGAAATAAAACCCGGAATAAAGGATGCCGAAAAAATAAAAGACTTTATAAAAAAATTAAAAATCGAGTAATATGAAATATTGTGTGAACGAGAAAGGATATTTTGGTGAATTTGGAGGAGCGTTTATTCCTGAAATGCTGTATCCGAACATTAAAGAATTACAGGATAACTATCTGGGGATTATTGAAGATCCTGAGTTCCGGAAGGAATTTTATTATCTTCTCAGGCACTATGCAGGGAGGCCTTCACCTCTTTATTTTGCAGGTCGCTTATCAGATTATTACGGTACGCGTATTTTTCTCAAGCGTGAAGATCTCAACCACACCGGGGCACACAAGATTAACAATACTATTGGTCAGATTCTGATAGCCAGGCGACTTGGAAAGTCGAGAATAATTGCAGAAACGGGAGCTGGACAACACGGGGTTGCAACCGCCACGGTTTGTGCACTCATGGGGCTAAAGTGTATTGTTTACATGGGTCGGCTCGATGTGGAACGACAGGCCCCTAATGTATTGAGAATGAAAATGCTCGGCGCGGAGGTAATACCGGTTGAAAGCGGAAATATGACACTTAAAGATGCCACGAACGAGGCTATCCGCGACTGGATCAATAATCCCTCCGACACTTACTACCTTATCGGCTCCGTTGTGGGGCCGCATCCCTATCCCGACCTGGTCATGCGACTGCAATCAGTGATAAGTGAAGAAATGAAAAAACAGTTGCTGGAGCAAACAGGTTCAGAAAATCCCGATTGTATTATTGCATGTGTTGGAGGAGGAAGTAATGCCGCCGGGTCATTTTACCATTACCTCGATGATCCTGATGTGAGGCTCATAGCAGTAGAAGCTGCCGGTAAAGGAATTAATACAGGAGAAACGGCAGCAACAATCGCCGCAGGTTTACCGGGTATTATCCACGGAAGCAAAACGATGCTAATGCAAAATAACGATGGACAAATAACAGAACCTTACTCTGTTTCGGCAGGCCTCGATTACCCGGGAATAGGTCCGCTTTTTGCATGGCTCAACCAGACAGGAAGAGTCCAGTTTGAACATGCCACCGACGATGAGGCCCTCCAGGCTGCCTTTCGACTTATGAGACTTGAGGGTATAATACCTGCACTTGAACCCGCTCATGCCCTTGCAGTACTCGAGAAAATAAAATTTCCCCCAAACAACAGAGTGGTGGTAATCCTCTCAGGAAGAGGCGATAAGGACATGTCTGCGTATATTAAATACGCCGGACATACTCTAATTCCCGAAAAAATATCTTAATCACTCTGGTTATGAATAGAATAGATAAACTCTTTGCAACAAAAGAAAATGGAGTGCTCTCAGTATATTTCACAGCAGGTTACCCTACGGCCGGTTCAACTACCGATATCATCAAAACCCTTGCTGATTCAGGCGTTGATATGATTGAAATCGGTATTCCTTTTTCAGATCCGCTGGCCGACGGACCTGTAATACAGAAAAGCAGCACTACTGCCCTTAAAAACGGCATGAGCGTCAGCCTGCTCTTCAGCCAGCTTGAAGGAATAAGAAATTCTGTTAATGTTCCACTTATTCTGATGGGTTACCTTAACCCGGTGCTGAAATATGGCGTCGAAAATTTCTGCCAGAGATGCTCTGAAACAGGTATTGACGGAGTTATCCTTCCCGACCTGCCACCGGAGGTCTATATTGAAAAGTACCGCACTACCTTCAAGAAATATGGAATATACAATATCCTGCTTATCTCTCCCCGAACCGATACAGGAAGAATAAGATTCATCGACACCGTATCCGAAGGTTTTATCTACATGGTTTCCGCTTCCTCGGTTACAGGTATAAAAAAAGGATTCACTGATGAACAAAGGGAATATTTCAAAAGGATCAGAGAAATGAATCTGAAAAATCCACTTTTGATAGGGTTCGGAATATCGTCGCATGAAACCTTTACCGAAGCATGCAAAAATGCGCGGGGTGCAATCGTGGGAAGCGCCTTTATAAAAATGCTTGGAGAAAAAGGCTTCAGCAAAGAAAATATTAAAAATTTTATTGAAAATATTAAATCTACAAGTAAAGTAACAGGCTAAAAAAATGAAAATAGGAATGTACGGAAAACTGTTTTGTAAAAGATCTTCAGGTTTTTTGCTTAAGAAGGAAATTATCTGTTTTCTTAAAAGAACTACAGCATATTTATATCCGGTTCTCTCAGAACCGGGTTATGGAAAATCCACTCCACGAAATGTAAGGAAATGTCTATGCTCTATTCTTAGATCGATAGAAGACAAACTCCCCGGTAAACCAGAAGAATTAGCCAGAAATTTTATGGATAAATTACCTGAAGTAAAGGGACAACTCGATGATGATGCCGCATTCATTATGGAGGGTGATCCAGCAGCAACCTCTGTTGATGAAGTGATTATCACTTATCCGGGATTTTATGCAATACTCGTTTATCGTGTTGCAAACAGACTTGCAAATGCCGGTCTACCTCTGATTCCACGCATCCTTACTGAACATGCCCATTCGGTTACAGGGATCGACATTCATCCGAAGGCAACAATAGATTCTCCGTTTTTCATCGACCATGGAACGGGAATTGTCATTGGAGAGACATCAATTATCGGCAAAAGGGTAAAACTTTACCAGGGAGTAACTATCGGGGCTTTGAGTGTTAAGAAAGAGATGGCCAACCAAAAACGTCATCCGACAATAGAAAATGATGTGATTATATATGCCGGAAGCACAATACTGGGCGGTGAGACGGTTATAGGACACGACAGTATCATTGGAGGAAATGTGTGGCTAACATCTTCAGTTCCTCCATTTTCACTCGTTTATCACGAGAATATAATTAAAGTACGAGAAAGAAACGGAAATCAAACAACCAAACTTTAACAATATGAAATTTTACAATATTCTTGAATCAATCGGCAATACACCGCATATACGATTGTCGAAGCTATTTCCTTTTCACGAAGTTTGGATAAAGGATGAAAGAAGAAATCCCGGAAGCAGTATAAAAGATCGCATAGCCGTTGCCATGGTTGAAGATGCTGAAAAAGAAGGGAAGCTCAAAAAAGGAGGTTTGATAGTGGAACCTACATCGGGAAATACCGGTATAGGGCTTGCAATTGCAGGTGCAGTAAAGGGTTACAGGGTAATACTTGTCATGCCCGAAACGATGAGTGTCGAACGGAGAAAGTTGCTGGTGGCCTATGGTGCAGAACTTGTTCTGACACCGGGTCAATCGGGTATGAGGGGCGCTATTGAAAAAGCCGGGGAAATTGTCCGCGAAAACCCCGGTGCCTGGATGCCGATGCAGTTTGAAAACCCTTCAAACCCAATGATACACATGCTTGCTACAGCACAGGAAATTTTAAATGACTTTCCTGAAGGTTTCGATTATTTTATAACAGGGGTGGGAACAGGGGGTCATATTAACGGGGTCGGAACAGTTCTAAAAGAAAAATTTCCTGACATAAAAATAATAGCGGTTGAACCGGAAGACTCGCCTGTTTTGAGCGGTGGTTCTCCCGGGCCGCATGGAATTCAGGGTATTGGTGCAGGGTTTGTACCAAAAAATTACAAAGAAGAAATTGTCTCAGAAATAATTAGCATTAAAACTACCGAAGCAAAAGAGATGGCAGGGAAAGCTGCTCTGAAAGAAGGCCTTTTTGCAGGTATTTCAACAGGTGCTTCGTTACGGGCTGTCGAAATAATAACCGGCAAAGTACGGAAAGGATCAAGAATACTTACCGTTGCGTATGATACAGGAGAAAGATATCTCAGCCTGCTTTAGACTTTACCTTCATCCTTCCGTCGTGTATCTTTCGTATTACATTTTTTCTCCTGATTTCTCGGGAAGTTCGCTATAACTATGTCTTTTAAATGCTTTTTTCTTTATTTAATCTTTTATCTTTTGTTTTTTGTCTTTTATCTTTATTTAATTATTTTTGATTTGCATTTCCTTAAACGTGCTTTAACATGCTGGTAAAAACATTTGCGAGCGCAGTAAACGGCATTGATGCCGTTACAGTGACAATTGAGGTAAATGTCTCAAGGGGTGTAAGGTTTTTTCTTGTTGGTTTGCCTGATGTAGCGGTAAAAGAGAGTCAGCAGCGGATTGAGTCAGCTTTTCGGTCACTCGGTTTCCACTGGCCGGGGAAACAGGTTGTTATTAATATGGCGCCGGCCGACATACGGAAGGAAGGGTCGTCGTATGATCTTGCTTTAGCGGCTGGCATTCTGGCAGCCGATGAAAAGATAGTCCACGGAATCCTTGATTCGTTTGTCATGATGGGAGAACTCTCTCTCGACGGCACCCTTCAGCCAGTAAGAGGTGTCCTCCCCATTGCCATAAGGGCAAGAGAAGAAGGATTTAAGGGATTAATCGTGCCTTCCAGAAACGCTCGCGAAGCAGCAGTGGTCAACGGAATTGATGTATACGGAATGAATTCACTTGGTGAGGTTGTCGATTTTTTGAACGGGAAAGGGAATTTTAAACCGGTTAAGGTGGATCTGAATGAACTTTTCAACAGAGAAGCGAACAGATATGATATTGATTTTTCTGATGTTAAAGGGCAGGAGAGTGTGAAAAGAGCGCTTGAAGTGGCGGCAGCCGGGAACCATAATGTTATTATGATTGGCCCACCAGGTGGTGGTAAAACAATGCTTGCAAGAAGACTCCCCACCATCATCCCTCCGCTTATGCTTGAGGAAGCACTGGAGACAACCAAAATTCATTCAGTAGCCGGCAAGATTGATGATAACATTTCTCTCATGATACGCCGTCCTTTCCGATCACCTCATCATACTATATCTGATGTGGCACTTGTGGGCGGTGGAACCTGGCCACAACCCGGTGAGATATCCCTTGCTCATAACGGAGTATTGTTCCTCGATGAACTCCCGGAATTTAAAAGAAGCGTTCTGGAGGTATTGAGACAACCACTCGAAGACCGTGTAATTACTATATCAAGAGCAAAATTTACTGTAGACTATCCTGCAAACTTCATGTTAATTGCTTCAATGAATCCATGTCCCTGTGGATATCATAACCACCCTGAAAAAGATTGTACCTGTTCGGCAGGTATGATCCAGAAATATCTCAGCAGAATAAGCGGCCCCCTTCTTGATAGAATTGATATCCATATCGAGGTAATCCCCGTAAAATATGAAAAACTCTCAGCCAACATCACATCCGAAAACTCAGTTATCATACGTGAAAGAGTAATAAAAGCAAGGGCTATTCAGGCTGAAAGATTCAAAAACATTAACGGTATTTACACCAATTCCCAGATGACCCCATCACTACTGAGAAAATACTGCCATCTTGATGAAGCGGGAAGCCGGTTGCTCAAAACCGCAATGGACCTGCGAGGCCTCTCTGCGAGAGCCTATGATCGAATTTTAAAAGTGGCAAGAACAATTGCCGATCTGGATGAGTCGGAAAATATCCAGGCAAGCCATATCAGTGAGGCAATAAACTACAGAAGCCTCGACAGAGAAGGGTGGGCCGGATAAAAACCCTCAAAAAGCATAATCCGAAAATTAACTTTTTTGTAAAATCAAAGTTTTATTTCTAAATTTAAAATCATTTTTTTCGGTTAAAACCTGATGAATAATATTGCCAGGCAAATTAGAGAAAAGCTTTCTGGACATCATATGATATTTGCTTACAGAGGCATGGTGACCAACGAGAATTCAACATCATTGCTCATGCTTCTGGAAAAGGAAATTGAAAGTTCGGAATTCGGTTATCTGGCAAGGAAAAGACTTTTTATGTTTGTTGTTGAAAGTCTTCAGAACGTCTCGCGACACAGCAACCCTGAAAAATATGGTGATATGTCTCTGGTATTATATGCCAGAAATCCTGAAGGATATACCGTTACGACAGGCAATGTTATAGAGAACCAGGCCATTGAAAATCTAAGGGAAAAACTTGAACGTATTAACAGTCTGAATCCTGGAAATATTCGAAATGTTTACAGGCAGATGCTCAATGCATCGGAGTTCAGCAGCAAGGGCGGAGCAGGCCTTGGGCTGATTGAAATGGCAAAAAAGACAGGCAACAGACTCGATTTTGACTTTATCCCTCTCGACAACAAATATTCCTATTTTATTTTAAGCAAAACCGTCGATGCCAGCGGCAAATCATGCGAAGACATAACCTCCTCAAGAAAATTCAAAAGCAGCGTCGTTATTGAAATTGAGCGGCTGATGACGCTCAATAACATATATCTCATCTGGTCAGGCCATTTCTCAACCGATTTAAGCGATGAAGTGCTCAAATTTACTGAGACAGATCTCACTGAAAAAAGCATTAAATCATCTTTAAAAAGAAAAATTTTTGGTATACTTATTGAAGCTCTCGAAAATGTTGCAAAACATAGTCCAGGTAGCAGGGAAGCAGAATTATACGGAATGCCCTTGTTAATTTTCCGTCAGGGAGATGCAAATAAATATTCAATCGTAACCGGTAATCTAATTGAGAATAATAAAATACAACCGCTTAAAGAAAAAATAGATATAATAAACAATGCCAGCAAGGAATCGTTGAAAACACTGATAACAGAATCGTTGCGCCAATTGCAGATTAACTCCAGGAGCACCGGAAACCTCGGCCTGCTGGAAATGGCAAGAAAATCAGGTGGACGACTGAATTATTCTTTTGATAAAATTAATGACCGCTATTCATATTTTACCCTGGATATAACAATCACCGAAAAATGAATCAATCAAAAAATTGTAATTCAAGCGATTCCCCATCCCATTCCGCATAATTGGCCCTCCGTATCCAATCGCCCAGAATTACTACTGTTGATGAATCTGTAATTTTCTGTTTCAGCACAATATGCCGGTGACCATAAATAAAATAGTCAACAGCATCCTTTTCAAGTATCCTCAGCGAATGCCTGAAAAGGTCTTCTTTCTCCATACCCAGATAATCGAGTGAAATTCCTTTGCTGAGCCTGCTTTTTTTCGACCACCAGTGACCAAAGCCCATTCCCAGTCTCGGGTGCAGAGAGGAATACATAATCTGTAATGGTCTGTTTCTGAAAATTCCAAGTATGATCTTAAACGGAATATTTCTTGAGCCAAGCCCTTCACCATGAGCAATATAGAAGTTTTTTCCGTTAAATGTTGCCATTAAAGGTTTATGATGTATTATTGCCCCGCATTCTTCCTCAAGATATTTCCCTATCCACATATCATGATTCCCGGAGAAAAAGTGAACAGGTATACCGGAATCTGTCAAAGATGAAATGGTGCCCAGGAATCTTGTGAATCCCCGCGGTACCACATAACGGTATTCCCACCAGAAATCGAACACGTCACCTACAAGATAAATCTCTTCAGCTGAAGGAGCAATACTATTTAACCATCTTACAACCTTTCTCTCCCTGCCGGCAGGATCAGTTCCAGCATTAAGCCCAAGATGAAAATCGGATGCAAAATATTTTTTCTTATCCTGCACAGATAGCTGAAATTTAAAATCCGAATATCTGCGTTAGTTTTACCTGAAGTTCACGGCCATGTAGATTTGATGCAATTATCTCACCATTTTTATCATACAGGTAGTTTGCAGGCAATATTTTTACATTATATAATATAGCAATTTTTGGATCTGAGGGATCATCTTCACGGACATTTATCCATTGAAGTTCGTCAAATTTTACTGCCCTCCGCCACGTATTTTCATCAAGATCCAGATTTATTTGATAGATCTCAAAACCCCTGTTCTTATATTTGCTGTACAATTTTTTCAGTTCAAGATTCTCCGCCACGCAATCTTTCGATGCAGCCGACCAGAACGCGAGAAGCACATATTTCCCCTTTAGAGAAGAGAGGGCAATTCTTTTGCCTTCAAGGTCAGCAAGATTCGGATCGAGTACCCTTACAGGAGCATTCTGTGCAATCTGCTGAAGCTGATTTACGTAAAATCTCGACTTCTCCTGCTCAAAGTTTGATTTCAAAGCCCTCGCCTGTTTCGACGAAGGATAATAAAAATTCAGAGTATCCGAAACAATCTTCATAAACTGAATGTCGCGAGGATCATACAGAACATAGGTCTGATCATCCAGCTTCTGGTAAATTGCCTTAATTGAGGCAAAAGACCTGAGGTTATTTAGAATGAAGTTAATATTAAACATCCTCTGGTCTTTAAGAATTCTGGTATAAGCTTGATTTAATTCCTGCTCTTTGTCTTCAAAACCAGGTTTGCCATATACTCCATTATAAACTTTCCTGAGTGAGTCAATCATGGTCTGTGTCACTGAAAGTGCTGAATCAAGTAACATCAATCTGGCTGTACCCGGAGAGCCGGTAACTGAATATTCTTCACTCAATAATTCGGTTCTGAAAATAACGCTGATCTTTTCTCCCGGCTCCGCCAGAAGGGTGATAAAACCTCTACTGGTAATGCCCAGCTGATAAAACTCCGGTATTATAGCTTTTATTTTCAACCTGAAGGTGCCATTTTTCCTAATTTTTACCGAATCAATCCTGACAGGCATGTCAATATCGATCTTGTTTATATACATATAGCCCTTCTCAGGTTTTTCAAGTTTGCCCTCAATTAATATTCTGTTTTGCCTGCTGCAGGAGGCAACAACAGCCATCAAAACAAAGAGAACAATCAACCGGATTTTGATCATCATTAACTGTTTTATTATTTAGTTAATAATTCACTTCATCGGTCATTTTTACTTGAAGATCTCTTCAAGTTTTGCCTGCAGGTTATTTCCACGAAGGTTTACAGTAATTATCTTACCTTCCCTGTCAAGCAGAAGGTTAAATGGGATACTTTCAATTTTATATAGCGGGACAACCGATGAGTTCCAGTAGCGGAGATCACTTACATGAATCCACCTTCCCAGATTATCTTCTTTAATGCCCTTGAGCCATGCTTCACGTGTTCTGTCGAGTGAAACCTGGAATATTTCAAATCCCTTTTCATGATATTTATCATATGCTCTCACCAGATTGGGGCTTTCACTGCGACAGGGAGGGCACCATGCTGCCCAGAAATCCAGAAGAACTATCTTACCCCTTGTTGAGGAGAGTGAGACCATCTTGCCGTCAGGTGATGGAAGAGTTATCTCAGGGGCAACCTTCCCGGGCGACAGAAGAGTACCTCCTGTTCCGGTAATGTTTTCCACCAATGCGGCAACCTGCTCATGTAAAGCTTTAACAGGGCCTGATTCAGGATAACGACCATAAAGAGCAGAATCTACCTTGATAAAATAATCAATGTCGTTAACCGGATCCAGAACATAAACCTCTGGCGCAACCTGCTGATAAAGCAGTATTAAAGTAAACATCGAACCAAGATTCTTATCAATAATATTCTTTGTATAGACATTCAACTCCGATAAATAAGCCTGGGCCATGCTGTCAATGGTTTGCAGAACCTTTGACAGATTCGGGCTGTCAGAATTCTCATTGTAAATCTGATTCAAGCCACGCAATTTCTCCCTTGTCGCATTCATGGTTCCGGTATATTGTATTATTTTTTGCATGCTTTCCGAACCAGTTACCGACGACGGCTCATTCAGCTTATTGTAAACTGCTTTAATCTCTATCTTTTCGCCAGGTTCTGCCAGTACAGTATAAGAAATGCCATTAGCCTGTTTAAGCAAATAAAATACAGGATAATCAATTGCTCTGGTAAAAGAAAATTCTCCAGATTCAGTCAGTTTCATGGAATCGACATTTTCGTAATCAATTTCCTTTATTTCTTCAAGGTAAATATATTCACCTTTTGGAGCCTTCTCGAGTTTCCCCGAAATAGTTACTATATTTTTCTGGCATCCTCCTGTTAAAAATGATGCCAGTAATGCTGTGATCAGAAAACCTTTTTTCATTGCACTATAATTGTATTACTTTTGTAAATTTAATTGTGTGCAAAGATATTCTTCTTTTTTATTGAATGAAAGGTTTTTGTTTTAATTAAAATAAGTTATTTTAAATCTGATTGGAATTAATTGCTTCTGTAAATTTTGGATTTCAAATAAAATGATTTAACTTAAAAGGGTAAAAATTTCCGTTATGGGTTATATAAAGTTTGATAAATCAAAGCTGATAAATCTTGAATATTCGCTTAGTCGGGAGATACTGAGAACGAACAGAGCGGGCAGTTATTCCTCCACAACCATTGTAAATTGCAACACAAGAAAATATCATGGCCTTCTGGTTTGCCCGGTTGATGAACTGGGTGGAGAAAGATATGTTCTTCTGTCATCTCTTGATGTAATTGTTGTAAAAAATGAAGCATCATTTAATATTGGTTTAAGAAAATATCGGGGTGATTTTTACAATCCGAAAGGTCATAAATATCTTGAAGATTTTGATACTGAATTAATACCGGTAACAACCTACAGGGTTGGTGGTACAATCTTGAAGGAAGAAAAATTATTTGCCCATTATGAAGAGCAGTTTCTTGTTAGGTACACTGTATTTGAGTCGTCCGAAACCATAAAACTACAAATAAGGCCATTCCTTGCCTTCAGGAACATTCACCACCTTACACATGCAAATATGTGTGCAAACACGAAGGTTGAATACATAAAAAACGGTATAAAGATAAAGATGTACGAAGGTTTTCCATATCTTCACATGCAGTTATCAAATAAAGCCGATTTTATTCCGGTACCCGACTGGTACTATGGGGTTGAGTATATTGAGGAACAGAAAAGGGGTTATGAATATTCGGAAGATCTTTTTACTCCCGGTTTTTTTGAGCTTGAGGTTGATGAAGGTGACAGTGTGATTTTTTCGGCATCGACAGTTGAAGAGAAACCGGCCGGTTTCAAAAGCAAATTTACAAAAAACGCTAATGCCAAGATTCCCCGTAGCAATTTCAGAAACTGCCTTAAAAATGCTGCTCAGCAGTTCGTTGAGAGAAGGAAAGGAGATACCCTGATTATAGCAGGTTATCCATGGTTTGGTGCCTGGGGACGAGATACTTTTATTTCTCTACCCGGGCTGGCACTCGCAAGACACAAACTCTCACTCTACGAAGATGTTCTCGATACTCAGATAAAAAGGCTGAAAAACGGCCTTTTCCCAAATATGGGCAATGAAGAAAATCCTGGCTATAATTCAGTTGATGCTCCGCTATGGTTTTTCTGGACATTACAAAATTACAGGTCTATTGGCGGTACCGAAATCTGGGAAAAATACGGTGAGGCAATGAAATCAATTATTGAAGCATATGTAAAAGGTACACTTTTCAATATTCATATGCGGGATAACTGCCTGATTTACTGGGATGCACCAGGAAAAGCACTTACATGGATGGACGCTGTCGTAAATGGAAAACCAGTAACACAACGACGGGGATATGATGTTGAAATAAATGCTCTCTGGTACAATGCGATCTGCTTTACCCTTGAACTTGCGCAGGAGGAAGGTGATAAAGAATTCATTGAAAGATACAAACATCTGCCCGACCTGATCAAAAAATCATTTATAGATCTATTCTGGGATGAGAACCTCGGATATCTTGCCGATTATATAAATGATGAGGAAGGAGTTAATACTTTTATCAGGCCTAATATGGTTATTGCTGTTTCAATGCCTTACTCCATGCTCGATACATCACAAATGAAAAAAGTACTGGATGTTGTCGACAAAGAGCTTGTTACACCGAGAGGGCTCAGAACCCTTTCTCCTGGAAATCCTTTTTATAAAGGAATATATACAGGAAATCAGGAACAGCGTGATAATGCTTATCATCAGGGTACAGCATGGCCCTGGCTGCTTGGGCCCTTCTGTGAAGGATGGCTCAAAGTTTATCGCGAGCAGGGTGTACAGAAAGTGAAAAACCTCATATACGGTTTTGAGGAAGTGATGAACGAACATGGTGTAAGTACAATATCCGAAATTTATGACGGCGATCCCCCACACTCTCCCAGAGGTGCAATATCACAGGCATGGAGCGTTGGTGAAATATTGAGAATCATTGAATTATTAGAAACAAAATACTCTGAATAATTATAAAATATTCATATGCGTGTATTAATGTTTGGCTGGGAATTCCCACCCCATATTTCAGGCGGCCTCGGTACTGCGTGCTACGGTCTCACAAAAGGAATGACCGCCATGAAAGATATGGATATTATTTTCGTTGTACCCAGAGCATGGGGAGACGAAGACCAGTCAATTGTGAGAATCATCGGTGCAAACAACGTCCCTGTTGCTTTCCGAAAATTAACTTACCATGGATTCACACACGAAATTACAAAATATGAAGTATTCTCAGAAATTGTCCCTTATACCGATCCTGAAGAGTTCTGGAAAATTACGAGAATAAAAGACAAAAAAGCAGAACCCCTTATTTACGTACAAACCAACAACGAGGGCAAAATTGATTTCACCGGCAAATATACCGGCAATCTCCTTGATGAAATTTATAAGTATTCAATTGTAGCAAAAGTTATTGCATCCGAGAATGAATTTGATATTATTCATGCTCACGACTGGCTAACTTACCCTGCAGGGATTGCTGCCGCAGAAACTTCAGGGAAACCTCTTGTGATTCATGTACACGCAACTGAATTTGACCGTAGCGGCGGTAATGTCAACCCGGAAGTATATAGCATCGAAAAAAGAGGAATGGATGCAGCCGTTAAAATTATCACAGTAAGTAACTTTACAAGAGATATTGTCATTAATAAATATAACATCAACCCTGCAAAAGTAGAAACTGTACATAACGCAGTTGACCCTGTTGATGTTACTGAACAAATAGCTTTAAAAAAAGGATTCGACGAAAAAGTCGTTACTTTTCTGGGAAGAATTACTCTTCAAAAAGGGCCTGAATATTTTATAGAAGCTGCAAACAAGGTTCTCAAAAAGATGAAAAACGTCAGATTTGTGATGGCTGGTTCAGGCGACATGATGCACAGAATGATGCGACGTGCAGCTTCTCTCAAAATTACCGATCGGTTTCATTTTACAGGATTTCTGCGCGGAAGGGATGTATATAACATGCTCACTATAAGCGATGTATATGTTATGCCTTCTGTTTCAGAACCTTTCGGAATATCGCCACTCGAAGCAATGCTGGCAAATGTCCCTGTAATTATCAGCAAACAATCGGGCGTTGCTGAAATACTAACACATGCAGTTAAAGTTGATTTCTGGGATATTAACGCAATGGCAGATGCTATTTACGGAATCCTTACCTATCCGGCTCTGTCAAGAGAATTCATTAAAAAAGGCCGGGAAGAAGTAATCAGAATAAAATGGGAAAACTCAGCCCGGCATTTGAGAGAGATTTACGATGAAATACTGGCAAATTATAAACATTAAAAAATATGAGTGCGCCACATAAAAAGGCAATTTGCCTATTTTTCGAAGTACACCAGCCATTCAGGCTGAAACGGTATCGTTTTTTTGACCTCGGCATTGACCATTATTATTACGATGACTATACTAATGAATCAATTATCCGAAGAGTTTCTGAAAAATGTTATTTGCCCGCAAATAACCTCCTGTTAGACCTTATAACAAAACATAAGGGTAAATTCAAAGTATCATTTTCATTATCGGGTATTGTGATTGATCAGTTACAGCTTTATGCTCCTGAAGTACTTGATTCATTCAAAAAACTTGCTGATACAGGATACGTAGAATTTCTTGCAGAAACAGAGGCACATTCACTTGTATCGCTATACAGAAAGGAAGAATTTGAGCGACAGGTAAATAATCACCGTGCGCTTATAAAGGATCTGTTTGGATATGAACCACAGGTATTCAGGAATACGGAAATGATCTATTCTGATCAAATCGGTTCATGGGTTGCAGATATGAATTTTAAAGCGTACCTGACAGAAGGTGCAAAACATGTACTCGGCTGGAAAAGCCCGAATTTCCTTTATTGTAATACCATCAATCCCCGATTGAAAGTACTTCTCAGAAATTATGTCCTGAGTGACGATATCGCTTTCCGGTTCTCAAACCGCTCATGGAATGAATGGCCTCTTACAGCCGATAAATATGCATCGTGGATAAACAAACTTGCTCCAAAAAGTGAGTTGATAAATATTTTTATTGACTACGAAACATTTGGTGAACATAATCCCAAGGAATCAGGCATTTTCGATTTCCTTTATCACCTCCCGGCGGCAATTCTCAAAAAAACACCATTTGTTTTCATGACGCCGTCAGAAATAGCTTCCACACTCCAGCCTGTTGCAGCAATAAATATCCCCACACCCATATCATGGGCCGATGAAGAAAGAGACATCACAGCATGGCTCGGTAATGAACTGCAATCGGCTGCCTTTGAAAAACTCTATGAACTTACCGACAAAATTAACCAATGTCAGTATGAACAACTAAAAAAAGACTGGCTATATTTGCAATCGAGCGACCATCTTTACTACATGTGCACAAAATTCTTTTCCGATGGCATCGTTCATGCTTATTTCAATCCGTACGAAAGTCCTTATGATGCTTTTATGAACTATATGAATGTACTAAGCGATTTTGAACTAAGGGTTAACCAGACATGCCCTACCAGCGAACAGGAGATTGAGAAACTAAAATTCGAATCACAGCTTCGGGCAAAAGATGAAATCATTGCATTGCAGGCAAAAGAGATTGAAACCCTTAAAAAGAAACTCTTAAAAGTAAACGGTACAAAAAAAATTAGGGGTTCTGCAAAAATGAAGACAGAAACAGAAACCAGTAAAAAATCACTGAAAGAAATTGCCGCCGAAGTAGTGAAAAAGGCGGGTATTAAAGCTCCAGAGCAAAAAACAACAGAGAAAACCATAAAAACTAAAAAAACATCAAAATCAACCAGGACACATAAAAAACAAGAATAATCAATAACCATAAATACATAAATTTCTTTTATGAGAGCAGGTCTTCTATTCGAAACCAGTTGGGAGGTATGTAACAAGGTTGGAGGGATTCATACCGTAATTTCCACTAAAGCACTAAACATAAAAAATGAACTTGGAGATAATTATATCCTTATAGGGCCAGACGTCTGGCGGGAAGACATTACCAATCCTGAGTTTGTCTCTGATCCTCATCTTTTCCTCGAATGGCAGAATGTGGCAAAAAATGAAGGACTTAAAGTGAGAACCGGAAGATGGAACATTGCCGGTAATCCTATTGTCTTTCTCATTGACTTTACCCCGTTCTTCGGGCAACAGAACGAAATATTTGCACGTTTCTGGGAAACTTACAAGCTTGACAGTATAACCGGGCAATGGGATTATGTTGAGCCTGCTCTTTTCGGATATGCAGCAGGGAAAATAATAGAAAGCTTTACAAATTTTTATCAAGAACATCATGATATTGTTGCCCAATTTCATGAATGGATGACAGGAGCAGGAGTACTCTACCTTAAAAAGAATGCACCATGGGTTGCTACATCTTTTACAACACATGCAACAGTGCTGGGGCGCTGCATTTCCGGACATAACAGGCCTCTTTATAGCAAAATGAACGAGTACAACCCTGCTCAGATAGCCAGAGAATTTAATATAATTGCAAAACAATCACTTGAAAGAATCACCGCCGCTCAGGCCGATGTCTTTACTACCGTCAGTGAACTTACTGCAAAGGAATGTGCTCATTTTCTCGGCAAAGAAGTCGATATTATCACCCCAAACGGCTTTGAGGATTCTTTCGTACCTGAACCTGATGTTTTTGATATAAGAAGAAAAGAGGCCAGAGAAAAGCTTTTAAGTGTAGCACATGCCATGCTTGGATATCAGCCCTCGCCCGATACACTGCTTGTGGCAACAAGTGGTAGATATGAATTCAGAAATAAAGGCTTTGATATTTTTATTGATGCTCTCGGTGAGCTTAACCGCAAAAAACCTGAAGGAAAAGATTGTATAGGATTCATTTTCGTACCGGCTTACCATAAAGGTCCCAGACAGGATTTGGCTAACTTCCTCTATAATAACGGCCCTATACCTGAAGATAATAAAATTTTAACACACGGACTGCATTACCCCGACTCTGATCCTATCCTTCAGCGAATAATGTCAAACGGGCTTACCAATGATAATAACTCAAGGGTCAAGGTCATTTTCGTGCCTTCCTATCTCAATGGCAACGACGGTATCTTTAATTTATCCTACTACAACCTGCTTATTGGATTCGACCTTACAATATTCCCATCATACTACGAACCATGGGGCTATACACCACTTGAAAGCCTTATGTTCCGGATCCCTACTGTTACAACTACACTCTCCGGATTCGGATTATGGGTTAAAGAACATTATAATGATACCGGAAGAAGCATCGCTATTCTTAACAGAACTGACGACAATGAGGCTGAGGTTGTATCTGAAATCTGCAATTTTATTACCGATTACCTCCGTCTTGACGACTATAACATACAGGAAGCACGTCAAAAAGCTTATGATATCTCCAGAATTGCAATGTGGGATAGCTTTGTAAAACATTATTTTGATGCTTACAACAAAGCTCTTACGGTCAGCTTTGAACGGCGTAACGAGCCTCGTGAATTCATAAAAATGATTGAGGCACCCGTGCTTGAAGTACGCAAGCCTCATGAACTTCCTGTATGGAAAGATATATATATCCAAAGTGATGTGCCCGAGCGATTGGCTACATTGAAAGAGCTTTCCGACAACCTATGGTGGTCGTGGAATTTCAGGGCAGAGATGCTCTTTAGAAGAATGGACCCTTCACTATGGGATGAAGTAGGTCATAACCCTAAACTGCTACTTCAAAAAATAGATTATAAACGTCTTCTTGTCCTGTCAGAGGATAACTCATTTCTGGAAGAACTCGACGAGATTTACAGGATTTTCAGGAAATACATGGATCGCCCGGATGACAACAGCAAACCTTCTGTTGCATATTTCAGCATGGAATTTGGCATTCACGCATGCCTAAAAATATATTCTGGAGGCCTTGGAATACTTGCTGGCGACTACCTTAAAGAGGCAAGTGATTCAAACCTGAATGTAACAGGTATTGGTTTGCTGTATCGATACGGTTATTTCCGCCAGAAAATTGGCCCACGCGGTGAACAGCTTGCAGTATATGAAGCCGAAGAATTCAGCCAGCTGCCCGTTGAACCAGTAAGAAATAAATCGGGTGAGCAGCTTACTGTCTCTCTGGCCTGGCCTGGCAGAAACCTGAAAGTAAGAGTCTGGGAAGCAAAAGTGGGTAAGGTTAAACTTTTTCTACTAGATACTGATACCGAAGAAAACATACCTGAAGACAGATCAATCACTCACCATCTTTATGGCGGCGACAATGAAAACAGGTTTAAACAGGAACTCGTTCTGGGCATCGCAGGAATTAGGGCCCTGACAACACTGGGAATCATCCCCGATATATATCACAGCAACGAAGGTCATTCAGCTTTTATCAGCCTTGAACGGCTCAGAGTACTTATAAACGACCATCACCTTACCTTCGACGAAGCAATGGAAGTGGTTCGTTCTTCAACACTCTTCACCACTCATACACCCGTTCCGGCAGGCCATGACGCATTTGATGAAGAATTGCTAAGGAAATATATCTCGCATTACCATGCCCGGCTGAACATTTTATGGGAACAGCTTATGGCTCTGGGAAGATGCGAAGCAGACCACGACAAAAAATTCAATATGAGTTACCTTGCTGCAAGAATGTCGCAAGAAGTAAACGGAGTATCAAAACTCCACGGAGAAGTGAGCCGTGATATATTTAAAAAACTCTGGCCAGGATATCTTAAGGAAGAACTCTTTATCGGACATGTCACCAACGGAGTACATTACAGAACATGGCTTGCAATTGAATGGCAGAATCTCTACAACGAGATAACAGGAAGCGAACATTTTGATCAGACAGACCGGAAAATGTGGGAAAAAATTTATGAAGTTGACGATAGAAGAATCTATGAAATCAAAAAAAGTCTCAAAAAAACATTATTTGCCAGCATCAGGAAAAAGCTCCAATCGGAGATGATCGACAGACACGTAAGCCCACGAACACTTTTAAATGTAAGCACTCATCTTAAAGAAGATGCACTGACTATTGGTTTTGCCAGGAGATTTGCAACTTATAAAAGGGCTTATCTTCTTTTCAAAGACCTGAACCGGCTTGAAAAAATTGTGAATAATCCAGACAGGCCTGTACAATTCATATATGCCGGGAAAGCCCACCCGAACGACGGTGGTGGCCAGGAACTGATAAAACGAATTCACGAAATCTCCCAGATGCCACAGTTTACCGGCAAAGTTATATTCCTCGAAAATTACGATCTGGAACTTGCAAAACAACTTGTACGGGGTGTAGATGTATGGCTTAATACACCTACCCGTCCACTTGAAGCTTCAGGAACAAGCGGAGAGAAAGCCGTTATGAATGGAACATTGCATTTCAGCGTACTCGATGGATGGTGGGTTGAAGGTTACCGCGCTTACGCAGGATGGTCGCTTCCACAAAAACGGACATTCGATAACCAGGACCTGCAGGATGACATCGACTCAGAAACAATCTACAACATGCTTGAATATGAAATAATCCCGGCTTACTACTCTTTCAACGAACAGGGAATACCTGTTGAATGGATAAGCTACATCAAAAACTCCATGGCAAAAATAGCCCCCGAATTTACCATGAAGAGACAAATTGATGATTATTACAATAAGTACTATATCAAACTTCAGGAAAGGAACAGGCAAATGATGGCTGATAACTTCGCCAAAGCCCGTGAAATAGCAGCATGGAAAAAGAAAATGAAAGAAGAATGGGACAAAATTGAATTACTCAATTTCAAATTTGAAAAACCTGAACAGGACATTTTCCGCTCCGGACAAACCTATAAGGCTGAAATAATGCTGAATATCAACAATATTCCCGTTGAAAACGTTGGAGTGGAATTTGTTATTACCGAAATGTCAAAATCAGGAGAACATGATTTTGTTACCAGCGGAGAGTTTTCACTTGTAAGTTACAAGAAAGGAAAGTGCCTCTACAGAGCACAGATGGTTCCTGAAAAAGCCGGATCATATTTCTACGGAATAAGAATATTCCCTAAACATAATGACCTTCCGCATAGACAGGATTTTTACCTTTTACGATGGATTGACTGAAGTATCGGTTGCTTTCCGCACAGGCTCCTGTTTAAATACTATGGCTGTTCGGGAAGGAAGATAAAGATATAGCCTGAAAGGCTCATTAATTCTATACATTTCACTTTTCTTGATAGCCGTATATAAAATACTCCTGTCAATTCTGTCAAAACCTCCAAATGCAGGATCATCAGTATCGAGAACAATCCTGAATTTACCGGTAATAGATATTCCATAATCTGTATAAGAGTTCAGAGGATGAAAATTAAATACAAACAGATATTCGCCCCGTGTAAAGGCAATAATCTTATCATTTGAATTTTCCATTATCCTGTTTATATCATTGCTGGAAAGCAACCTACCTTCGCTGTCGAGTTTTAGCATCCTTCTGTCAAATTCTGCAAGCTGGCAATATTTCAGATTCTTATCCCTTACAAGGTTCCACTGTCTCCTGGCATACTTGAAACTCCAGTTATTACCTTCTCTGGGAAAATCAATCCATTCCGGATGCCCGAACTCATTCCCCATAAAATTAAGGTAACCTCCTCCAGCAGTGGCAAAGGTTATGAGCCTTATCATTTTATGAAGAGCTATGCCCCTGTCAATATTAAGATTATGAAAATCTTTCGTCATCCCATAATACATATCGGCATCTATCATTCTGAATATTAGTGTCTTATCACCTACCAGCGCCTGATCGTGCGACTCACAGTATGAAATAACTTTCTCTTCAGGGCGATGCTGGGTCAGTTCATGCATTAGATGACCCATATCCCAGTATTCGTCAATTGTGTCTTTAACAAGTTTTATCCAGTAATCAGGCACCCCCATCGAGAGCCGAAAATCAAATCCATAACCTTTTGTTTGTGTTGATGACGCAATACCCGGCATACCGCTCATCTCTTCAGCAATTGTTATCGCGCCGGGTTTAATATCATGTATCATTTTGTTTGCCAGAAAAAGATAAACAAGAGCATCTTCATCCTGGTTACCATTGAAATAATCAATATATGATACAAAGTTCTTTCCGAGCCCATGATCATAATAAATCATGCTTGTCACACCGTCGAATCTAAATCCGTCAAACCTGTACTCCTCAAGCCAGTACCTGCAGTTTGAAAGCAGAAAATGAAGTACTTTTTCTTTCCCGTAATCAAAGCACAAAGAATCCCATGCAATATGCTCCCTTCTGGGGCCTGTATGAAAATATTGTCCCGGTGTTCCATCGAAAAGTCCAAGACCCTCATTGATATTTTTCACACTATGCGAATGTACCAGATCCATAATTACCCTGAGATCGTATCCGTGGGCGGTGTCAATAAGTTCTTTCAGATCATCAGGGGTTCCAAACCTCGAAGATACAGCAAAGAAATTTGCTACATGATAACCGAATGACCCGTAAAATGGATGCTCCTGAATTGCCATCAACTGTATGGTATTATATCCGGCTTCAGCAATATAGGGTATGATATTTTGCGTAAATTCTTTGAATGTGCTAATTTTTTCTTCTTCCGATGACATGCCTATATGTGCTTCGTAAATCAAAGGTTGGCCGCCGGGTGGCACAAAATCATTATTTTCCCACTTATATGGAACATCCGGTGACCATACTTCAGCACTGAATATTTTGGTTTTATCATCCTGAACCACCCTTGTTGCATATGAAGGGATTCTCTCACCACTCCCGCCTTTCCATCTAACTGACAGCTTGTAAAGAGTTCTGTGGCTTAATAAATCCCCCGGCAAAACTATTTCCCAGTCGCCTTCATCATTAATACGTCTGAGCCTGTATTCGGGCAATTCTTTCCATCGGCTGAACGTACCTGTCAGATAAATCTCTTCAGCATTAGGTGCCCATTCCCTGAATACCCACACTCCTTCTTTTCGGTGAAGCCCATAATAATGATACCCATCCGCAAAATCGCGAAGAGCCCTCTCTCCAGCCAGTTCTGCCTCCCTGAAAATACATTTTCTATACCTGCTCTCAATAATGCTAACGTATGGCTCAAGCCATGGATCAGCAAAATAAAAACCCTGTTTTCCCATCTTCAGCATAAATGATATACGGCTAATGTAATAAAATTGATTAACACTTCCCAAAAGACATCATTATTTTACAAAAGGGTTTCCCTGAATTATAGACACTCTTTATTAATTTTGCACAGAAAAAATTTATTATGATCGTTCATTACGGATACAACGAGGTTGGGTTCAATAAGCCCGTTGTAGTTACTATCGGGACATTTGACGGAATCCACCTGGGACACAGAGCCATTTTTAACATGCTAAAAAAAAGGGCCGAAGAGTTCTCAGGCGAATCAGTTGTAATAACTTTCGATCCTCATCCACGTAAAGTTATTACCGGGGAAACTGAAAATATCTTTTTGCTTAATAGCCCAGAAGAAAAAATCAGGCTTATTGAAGAAACAGGTGTCGATCATCTTGTTATATTAAAATTTGACCTGAAATTAAGCAAACTAACTCCAGAAAAGTTTTTCAGAAATATCATTGTCGACAGGCTGGGAGCCAGGCATATTATTGCAGGCTTCAACCACCATTTCGGGAAAATGGCAGCAGGAAATATTGAAATGATAAAAAATGTAGCAAATAGTTCCGGTATAAGTTACGATGTTGTTGAACCTGTACGCATAGCCGACCTTACAGTCAGTTCTACAACAATCAGAGAAGCACTAATAAACGGTCGCCTCGATGAGGCAAATATGATGCTGGGTTATCCCTATTCCATTCAAGGAACCATTGTTGAAGGACAGAAAATTGGCCGTAAGATAGGTTATCCCACTGCCAATATTAAGCCTGACTATCCCGATAAACTTATTCCAGCTAACGGAGTATATGCTGTTGAGGTAGTTTTGAACAAAATTACTTATAACGGTGTTATGAGTATAGGTTTTAATCCTACTGTAAACAGATCAAGCCCTGAAAGAAAACTTGAAGTTTATATTGAGGATTTTGAAGGAAATATTTATGGAGAGAAAGTAAAGCTTATATTCAGGTTCCGCCTGCGTGACGAAATGGTTTTCTCTACCACGGAAGAACTTGCAGGGCAGATCGAAAAAGACCGTAAAAGAGCACTTGAACTTTTAAGAAAATAAGAATCTGTTTTTATTATCTTTGCACTCGTAAAATTAAAATTTCAAATAATGAATACCATTACAACAACTTTGCCATATAAAATAAAAGACATTTCTCTTGCAGATTTTGGCAGGAAAGAGATTGAGATAGCTGAGAAGGAGATGCCCGGGTTGATTGCTATAAGAAAGAAGTATTCAGCTGAAAAGCCGCTTAAAGGAGCAAGGATTACGGGCTCTCTGCACATGACCATTCAGACGGCTGTTTTAATTGAGACTCTCGTTGAGCTTGGTGCTGAAGTCAGATGGGCCAGTTGTAATATTTTCTCCACACAGGATCATGCTGCAGCAGCAATTGCAGCAAGAGGTATTCCGGTTTTTGCATGGAAGGGTGAAACCCTTGAGGATTACTGGTGGTGCACCGCACAGGCCCTCACATTCCCTGATGGTAAAGGTCCAAACCTTATAGTTGATGATGGCGGCGATGCAACACTTATGGTGCATCTTGGGTATAAAGTCGAAAAGGACCCTTCATTACTCGACAGAGTACCTGAAAACAACGAAGAAAAAATTATCCTTTCCACTCTCAGATCCATCAGATCCGAAGACCCTGACAAATGGCACAGAGTGGTTAAAGAACTCAAAGGGATATCGGAGGAAACTACAACTGGAGTACATCGTCTCTATCAGATGCTTGAAAAGGGAGAACTTTTAGTCCCGGCAATAAATGTCAATGATTCTGTCACAAAATCAAAATTCGACAATCTTTACGGATGCAGGGAGTCATTGGCCGACGGACTTAAAAGAGCTATGGATGTCATGATTGCCGGCAAAGTTGTGGTTGTATGCGGATATGGCGACGTTGGAAAAGGTTCTGCAAAATCAATGAAAGCTTATGGTGCCCGTGTAATAGTTACCGAAATCGACCCTATCTGCGCATTGCAGGCTGCTATGGAAGGCTTTGAGGTGAAAACTGTCGAGGATTCACTTGATGAAGGAAATATCTTCGTTACAGCAACAGGAAACTGCGATGTAATCACCATCGAGCATATGGAGAAAATGAAAGATCAGGCCATAGTATGCAACATAGGGCATTTCGACAATGAGATTCAGGTCGACCGGCTAAACAACTACAAGGGAATAAAAAAGATAAACATCAAGCCTCAGGTAGATAAATATGTTTTCCCCGATGGTCATGCAATATTCCTCCTTGCCGAAGGAAGACTTGTAAACCTCGGTTGTGCTACTGGTCATTCCTCATTCGTAATGAGTAACTCTTTCACCAACCAGACTCTTGCGCAAATAGACCTCTGGAAAAACAATTACAGGGTGGGCGTCTATCGACTCCCGAAACATCTCGATGAGGAAGTTGCAAGGCTCCACCTCGAACAACTGGGCGTTAAGCTTACAAAACTTAACGAGAATCAGGCAAAATATATAGGTGTAAACATAGAAGGGCCTTATAAACCCGATCATTACAGATACTGAACATTCTTTCAATCTTTCTCAGCGATTCCACACATGGAGAACTGAACCGCTGAAAGCTGTTCGGTAGTTCTTCAAAGGATATCTGCCAGGCCCCGAAGAAGGCATGCCACCCGCAGGAAGAGCATAATATGTGCTACATTGCGGACATACCGCATAAATACCATCAATATTCACCTTCACGCTCAAACCGTTTTCGGCATAATCATGCGGACATGTCCTGTCGAAAGCATAAAACTGGTAAAGATCAGCTCTATAAATAATTATACCGTTCGAATCATACCCTGCTGCTCTATAACCAATATTATTGGTCATGTAAGAAACTGTAACAGCATTGGGAACCGCATTCAGGTCAAAAAACTCCGGATCATTAAGATCGATATAAAAATCAACATAAACATCTGGTATTACATCATTCTTATCACGCGAACAAAATAAGATTAAAAAAACTCCTGACAGCAAAATCGCGAAAAATATTATTTTTGATTTCATTTAAATACGAATGATAAATATTCAAATTTAATATACTTTTAAACACTTACGATAAAAACGGCTATATATGAAAAAGATTATAAATACTTTTATTATAACTACAGCTTTATTCTTTGTTTTTGCTCTTTCACCTTCCGGGGCGCAAAGCAAACCAGTTACAAGGGGAAGTAATCCCGAGAAAACTCTTTTTGGCAAGAAGAGAAATGAAATTAAAGTACGCGAGCCCCGCAAAGTGATAAAGGCAAAAAGGGAACAGGAAAAAAAGGAGCAGAAACGCAAGAAAGAATATGCCAAATTCGTTAAAGCTAACCGGAAAAGATCCTATCAGATTCAATCACCGGAAGTTAAGGAAAGAATGAAAAAAAATCAAAAAGAAATAATTGTACGAGAAAAAGCAAAAAAGAAAAACGAGAGAAAATCAACATCCAGAGCAAGAAAAAAATACTGATCAGGTGGAGATGTTTCCTTGGAAGGAAATATAAGGAACTTTATGGTTTTTAAAAATATTGAAAATCACCTGGATATTTTTTGATTTAAAAAAAATTTTTATATTTGTATTCATGAAGAGTTCCGGGAATTATCCGGAATTCTTCTTCTTTTTTAAAGATTTTATGCAAATGGCTGACACATATTATGTAACTGAAGAAGGCTTACAAAAGCTTAAGGAAGAGCTTGATCAGCTGAGAAACGTGGAAAGGCCTCAGATTGCAAAGATGCTTGCTGAAGCAAGGGATAAAGGTGACCTTACCGAGAATGCTGAATATTCAGCGGCTAAAGAAGCACAGGGCATGCTTGAGATGAAAATAGCACGCCTTGAAGATCTTATTGCCCGTGCCAGAGTAATTGACGAATCAAAAATTGATACCTCAACCGTTAGAATCCTGAACAAGGTTAAAATTAAAAACAAAATCAATAATCTTGTAATGGAATACCAGATAGTTCCTGAAAGCGAAGCAAACCTTAAACAGGGTAAGATCGCTGTAAATTCTCCAATCGCACAGGGACTTATTGGAAGAAAAGTTGGAGAAATTGTTGAGGTGAAAGTGCCTTCAGGGGTTATTCCTTTTGAAATCATTTCAATATCAACCGTTTAAATCAAAACCGGAATGGCTTCAATATTCACAAAAATTATCAATGGCGAAATACCCTGCTATAAAGTGGCAGAAGATGAAAACTATTTTGCTTTCCTTGATATAAACCCCCTCAATACCGGGCATACGCTTGTTGTTCCGAAAAAAGAGGTTGATTATATTTTTGACCTTGATGATGAGACGTATCTCGGGCTGATGCTGTTTTCAAAGAAAGTTGCAATAGCTATAGAAAAGGAAATACCCTGCAACAGGATTGGAATAGCTGTGGTAGGATTAGAAGTGCCACATGTACACATTCACCTCGTACCGATGAATTCTATGGATGATATTAATTTCAGGAAACCTAAACTTAAACTCACTCCTGAAGAGTTCAAGTCAATTGCAGATAAAATTTCAAGGAGATTCATCGAACAGAATAAATAAAATCATCACGTAATTTATTCTTGCAGTCAGTTTTGTTATATTTGTAGTATAACAGGTCTTGCTGCATGAATTATTTTCATGATCTTATTGATGATTTCCTTTCTCTTCTTTTCCCGAGGATATGTTATGGTTGTGGCGAACATCTTCTCAGAAATGAATACCTTATCTGTACCGGATGTTTCGCATTGATTCCCAGAACAGATTTCCACCTTGATCCGGAGAATCCTGTCGCACGTCTTTTCTGGGGTCGATGCAAAGTGGAAAAAGCCGCCGCCTTTTCAATATATGCAAGAGGAAGCAAAATAAGAAGAATCATTCATGCAATAAAATATTCAGGTATAAAAGAGCTTGGTAATCTTATGGGAAGAATTTATGCTACCCAGCTGAAAGAAAACGGTTTTTTCAATGATATTGATGTAATTATTCCTGTACCGCTTCATCGGTCAAAGCTAAAAAAAAGAGGATTTAACCAGGCTGAATCCATTTGTGAAGGCATCTCTGAAATAACCGGTCTGCCTGTTGATACATATTCTCTTATCAGAAAAATACCATCTGGAACCCAAACAAGAAGGTCGAGATATGACAGGTGGTTGAATGTCGAAGGAATTTTTGGTCTTACAAATAATAAATCATTAAGCAACCGGCATATACTGCTTGTAGATGATGTAATCACGACGGGATCAACAATTGAGGCGTGCGTAAATGCACTTATGCAGGCAGAAAATATTAAAATAAGTGTGATAGCACTTGCCTGGGCAGAAAAGTAATCATTTAACCCTTTCAGGATTTTTATTAATAAACTCTTTCCAGCTAACTATGTTTTTCTCCTGCTTAACATTATTGCCCTGGTAATAATGGCAGAGAGCCGTTGCAAGGCCGTCGGTAGCATCAAGTACTATTTTGTCTTCCCTGAACCCGAGAATGCTCATCAGCATAAAGGCTACCTGTTCTTTGGTTGCCGCACCCCTTCCAGTAATTGACATCTTTATCTTACGAGGGGCATATTCAAACACCGGAACATTTTGAGAGAGGGCTGCTGCAATCGCCGCACCCTGAGCCCTCCCGAGTTTAAGCATCGACTGTACGTTTTTCCCATAAAACGGTGATTCAATGGCTAACTCATCAGGATGATACTCATCAATAAGTCCCACCGTTCTATCAAAAATATGCTTGATTTTCATGAAGTGATTCCTGAAGCCTTTAAGATCAATAACCCCATAAGTCAGAAGTTCCGGCCCGGAGTTGCCGCCGGCAATTATCCCGTAACCCGTAATGCTGGTGCCTGGATCAATCCCGAGTATAACCTTCCCTGTTGCCTGCTTTTTCAATACGGTATAAATTAAAATATCCGATTATCAATGATATATGCATTATCCATCAGACTTCTCTTCTCGGTGAAATAGCGTGATCTGAATGCAGGGTAAATACTTTTGGCACCAAAAGCCCCGTGCTCAATATAATATATTGCTTCTTTAAGACACAATTCATTCGTATCACCAAAATCATGCGACAGATCATCAGTCACATATTTATCAGGTGGAAAGCCATCGAAGAAATCCCCGAAATCATTTTTATTTACCATCTTAAAAGTAACCGGCGCATATACATATTTAGGAGTTCTATCAGGATATCCCCACACATTCATACCTGTAGGCTTACCGTTGGTTGTATCTCCGACCAGTACAACCTCAAGGTACGGATCCAGTCCATTGATAACCACTTCACTCGCCGAAGCCGTTTCGTAGGTAGTTATTACAACAAGACGGGTTAAATTCAGAGCATAATCGTTAGCACTTAAAAAGTATATTGAATTGTTCTCAGCTGTTTTTTTGTCGTTGAATATGCATTTAACCAGTACGTCAGCTTCAGCTCTTCCTGAGATATAACTCGATAGTTGCCTTGCCACCTCAAGAATTCCACCGGTGTTATATCTCATGTCAAGTATAAGGTCTTTAACCCCATTGCTCTTGAATTTCAAAAAAGAAGCTTTAAGCTCATCAGTTGAAGGCTCAATGAATTCATTAAAAGCCAGATAACCTGTTTTACCCGTGGATAGATTGTAAATGGTATCGACAAGAACCGAATTAAGATCAAATTTTGCCTTTGTTGTTTCAATTGTCACTTCCACCATATCAGGCTTCACAAAGGTAAATACATTCGTAATCCCTTCCTGAGGTGGGCCAATAAGCTGATTGTATGTTTCAGCATCACCTGCAAGAAAAATCGGTGCAAGGTCAACTCCGTTCAATTTTTTAATAATCCAGCCCCTTCTTACCCCTTGAGAATAAAGTGGCGAATTTTTATAAATGAGCACAATCCGTACATTATTTGAAGCATCAAGCCCCATTCTTATTCCATGACCCACAAAAGTGCCCTGCATCGCTGCCATAAATGCTTCATAATCATCAACAAAACTCCACCTGTCAAAAGGCTTATATCTGAGCACATTCATCAGTTCATAAGGATCTTTATATCCTGCCGGATTTATTTCCGGCAAATAATTATACCAGTAATACCATTCTTTCATCAGGTCGTAAAGTGCTGTATTGGCCTCCGTTTCTGTTGAAGTGTTTGTAACCGGGGTTATTTCTTTCTTGCAGGATATCAAAATAACCGCCAGAAATAATGCAGATAAAAGATATTTCTTCATACTGTATTTGATTGACATTTTCATTTCTATCAATTAATGTGCCACCCTGACGCTCCGGTTTTGTACAAAGATACCTGAAATAATAAGTATCAGACCCAGCGGAGTTGTATAATAAACGGGTTCGTTTACGATAAAGTATAAAAAAACCATCGAAAGGAATGGTGCAAGATAGACAAGATTGCTTACTTTATCAGTTGTTCGTGACATGCTGAGTGCTTTCAGCCAGAATAGAAAAGTTATCCCCATTTCAAAAAGTCCGACATATACTGAAGCCAGCAATCCGCGTATGGTAATTTCAGTATGGCCTTTTTTCAGAATAATAAGCGCTATAATCAGGTAAACCGAGGCGAAAAGAAAATTAGTAAAAAGTTTTACGGCCTCATCGCGTTTGTCTCTTATGTTGAAAATAAAATATAGTGCCCAGAAAATAGAGCTTCCGGTGGCAAGGAGCACTCCCGGCAGGTTTGATGTGCCAGGTCGGAGCGGATGACCCTGAGATGAGACTATATATACTCCGGCAAAGCTAATAAAAAGAGCAAGAAAGCTTTTTGCGGGAATTTTCTGTTTAAGCAGAGGTACCGACAGAAAAACGAGTATTATTGGCCAGATCATATTCAATGGCTGTGCAACCTGACCGGGAAGAAGGCTGTATGCCTTAAGAAGAATGATATAATAAATAAATGGATTAATCAACCCGAGCAGGGCTGAAGAAATGAGGTCACGGGAGGTTGACCTAACAAGAATATTAAAACGTCCTGAAAATAAAATTATTACAAGTAAAATTAATAAAGAAGTGAAGGTTGCTATTGCAAGCATGGTTAGTACTTCAATTTCGCCAAGGCCGATTTTGAATGCAGTAGGAATAGTTGACCAGAAAAGGACTGAGAGGCCTGCGTAAATATAGGATTGTTTCGACCGGTCCATCTTTCTGCCGGAAAAGCCGGTAATCAGTTAATTACATCGAATCCTGTATATTTAACCAGCACTTCGGGGATAATAATTCCCGATTCACTCTGGTTATTTTCGAGGATAGCCGCTACTATTCTCGGCAGGGCCAGTGCACTACCATTAAGGGTGTGTACAAGTCTGGTCTGTTTTGATCCTTTTTCCCTGAACCTGCATTTCATACGATTGGCCTGGAATGATTCAAAATTTGATACAGAGCTTACCTCAAGCCATCTCTTCTGTGCTCCCGACCAGACCTCAAAATCGTAAGTAAGGGCGGACGTGAACGACATATCAGCCCCGCATAATCTAACAATCCTGTAAGGCAGTTGAAGTTTTGCCACAAGGCTCTCAACATGATTGACCATTTCTTCAAGTGATTCATATGAGTGATCGGGATGAGCAATCTGGACAATCTCAACCTTGTCGAACTGATGAAGTCTGTTGAGCCCCCTTACATGTGCACCCCATGAGCCAGCCTCACGCCTGAAACAGGGGGTGTATGCTATATTTTTTATGGGAAGATCTTCAACATTGAGTATAACATCACGATAAATATTAGTCACCGGAACTTCAGCTGTAGGAATGAGGTAAAAATTATCCAGAACAATATGATACATCTGTCCTTCCTTATCTGGAAGCTGCCCGGTTCCAAAACCCGAATCCTCATTAACAACTATCGGCGGCATCACTTCCTTATAACCTGCTTTTTCACCTTCATCAAGAAAAAAGTTAATCAATGCCCTTTCGAGCTTTGCTCCTTTACCTTTATAGACAGGGAAACCTGCACCGGTCAGCTTTATACCCAGCTCAAAATCAATAATATCGTATTTCCTGATCAGATCCCAGTGAGGAAGGGCTTCTCCCTTTATTTCCTTTATCTCACCTCCTTCCCTTACAATAACATTATCCTCCGCACTCCTGCCGGGATTAACTGATGAATGAGGCAGATTTGGTAGTTTGATCAACTCATTACGAAGCTCTTCATCTAATGTTTCAAGCCTCTCAGCAAGCTTTTTAGCATCTTCCTTCAGTGAAAAAGTCTTTGACTTTGCTGCTTCAGCCTCAGCAGTCTTGCCACTCTTAATAAGATTACCTATCTCTTTTGAGATACGGTTTATCTCCGAAAGAGTAGTATCAGAATTTTTTTGTGCTTCCCTGCGGGCTGCATCAAGTATTAGAATCCTGTCAACAATTTCACCGGCATTGAAATTCTTGACCTTAAGCCTTTCAACCACGAAGTCCCGGTTTTCACGAATGAGATTTATCGTAAGCATATCATTATTAAATAAAAAAAGCAGGCATTCAGCCTGCCTCAAAATTATTAAAAAGTCGTTTAACCTGTAACAATACCGTTAAATAAAAAACCATTGACGGCAATGAAATTAATTCTCCTCACTGCCGATAGGTTTCACTGAAACGTATGATCTGTTACCTTTTTTCCTGGAAAAAACAACCACTCCATCAACAAGGGCAAAAAGAGTATGATCTTTTCCCATACCGACATTAAGGCCCGGATGATGGACAGTGCCCCTTTGCCTTACAATAATATTTCCAGCTTTGGCAAACTGGCCACCGAAAAGCTTGACCCCAAGCCGCTTGCTTTCTGATTCTCTTCCGTTACGGCTACTGCCTACTCCTTTCTTGTGTGCCATATTAAATAAATATTTTTGTTATTACTCCTTACTCTTATCAGTCTTTTTTCTGACTGCGGGCTTTTTAGTTTCAGATTTTCCCTCCTTTGCCACACTCTTTCTCACAGTCTTCACTGGTTTCTCTACTGGCTCAACATCTTCATGAACAGTACCCGCTGGCTCTTCTTTCTTAACGGGCTCTTTCCTGGCAGCTTCTTTCTTTATACTAACTATTTCAACCTTTGTAAAATACTGCCGGTGACCATTCTTAACCCTGTAACCCTTACGTCTTTTCTTCTTGAATACAATCACCTTATCACCTTTAAGGTGCTCAAGAACCTTAGCCTCTACAACCGCATCCTTTACTAAAGGTTCGCCCACTACAATATTTCCTTTGTCTTCAATAAGAAGAACCTGATCAAACTCAACATTCTGTCCATCTTCAGCTTTAAGACGGTGGACGAATATTTTCTTCCCTTCCTCCACCTTGAATTGCTGACCTGCAATTTCAACTATCGCATACATAATTTACTTAATTATATTTTTCCGTGAGGCGTACCATAACATTCTACAGGTATCTTTCCATGCCCCTGCCGGATTACTGAAATGATTTTTGGACTGCAAAGTTATAAAAAATAGATTATCTACAAATTATTATTATATTTTATTTTTAATTTAACTTACAAAAATGCAAGCCAAATGCTCGGAGAAAGTACATCACAAAATCAGTTAACTCAAAAAATCCGATGATAATAAAATTGATAAAAAATAAATTTACAATGGGGTCAGATAAGTCTATTATCTTTATATTTGTTGTGCCGGTTATGAATGATGAGTTGCAATACTGTTTGAGTTATTTATGAAGAGGATTAAACTTAAGGTTCTGGGTATAAGCTATAGCCAATCACAATCAGGTGCCTATGCGCTTGTTATGATGGAAGAGAATGGCCCAAGGAGGATACCGATAATAATAGGAGGATTTGAAGCTCAATCAATTGTAATTAAACTTGAAAATCTTCAGCCTCCACGACCACTGACACACGATCTATTCAAAAGTTTTGCCGATGCTTTTAATATCGAGCTGGCTGAAGTCTTTATCCACAAACTGGAGGATGGCATTTTTTATGCTCAGCTTGTATGCTATCGAAATGATGAGGAAATCATAATCGACAGCAGGACATCCGATGCAGTCGCACTCGCTCTCAGATTCGATTGCCCCATATATACTACTGAAGAGATCATGGAGAAAGCCGGAATAACAGTCTCACAGACCAGTGAAGCATCGGCAGAAACTTCCGGCGCTACTCAAACAGACAAAATTGAAGAAACTTCAATGTTCGAGGGTTATACTGATGAAGAATTATACAGAATGATTGATGAAGCAATTAAAACAGAAGACTATGAACGGGCTGCAACAATAAGGGATGAACTTGAAAAAAGGAAAAGACGAAAAGCCTGAACCTTCCCGAAAAAAATAAATAAATACATTATATGAAGAAGTTTATTGTTTTACCTGTTTTTGTATTGTTTTTACTTACAACATTATCTGCCAGGGATTTCAAAATCACTTCACCTGACGGTAAAATATCACTCATTGTCAGTGTTGACAAAAAGATTACATGGTCCGTTACCTTTAACGGCAATCAGGTAATAAATTCTTCCCGCACAGCAATAATTCTAGGCGATGGCTCGGTACCGGTTGAAAATACAGCAATCAGAAGGCCTTCTACGGGAAGCATCAATGATACTATCAGAGCTGTGGTCCCTCATAAACGGGCTTTGATAAATGATAATTGCAACTATCTGACCATAGCTTTCCGTTCAGGCTTCTCATTAACCTTCAGAGTCTATAATGATGGAATGGCTTATAGGTTTGAGTCGGATCTCAAGGACCCTCTTTATATCAAGAACGAATCCGCAGAACTCTCTTTCCCTGCAGGTACTTATTCATGGTTCCCGTATGAACGAAGTTTCATGTCTCATAATGAGAACACCTTCGTCTATACCCTTCTTGATACAATAAGCAATCGACACCTTGCAAGCCTGCCGGTTCTTTTCAGACCCGGAAACGTGAATGTCCTAATCACTGAATCAGCCATTGAAGAATATCCCGGGATGTGGCTCAGAGGAGCCGGCAACGGGAAACTGACAGCTGTATGGCCGGCTTACCCAAAAGAAGAAGTACTTAAGGGCGACAGAAACCTTGTTGTTACAAAAACCGAAGATTATATCGCAAAAGTGTCAGGCAAAAGGTTCTTCCCATGGAGAGTTTTTATTATTACTCCCAACGATGGCGGGCTTATTGAAAGCGATATGGTATTTAGGCTGGCTTCCCCAAACAGACTCGATAATACTGACTGGATAAAACCCGGGAAAGTGGCATGGGACTGGTGGAATGCCAATAATATATATGGTGTGGACTTTCGTGCCGGCATTAATAATCAAACCTATAAACATTATATCGACTTTGCTTCTGAAAACGGAATTGAATACATCATTCTTGATGAAGGCTGGTACAGACGTGGCAATTTGCTTGATCTGGCACCTGAAATTGATGTTGCCGAACTTTGCCGGTACGCAGAAAAACGAAACGTAGGGATAATACTCTGGGTGGTCTTTAAGACTTTTGATGACCAGATGGATAAAGCACTAAAAAAGTTCAGTGAATGGGGTGTGAAAGGAATAAAGGTTGATTTTATGCAGAGGGACGACCAGAAAATGGTAGAGTTTTATTACCGAACAGCTGCAAAGGCAGCTGAATACCATATGCTTGTAGATTTCCACGGAGCATATAAACCTGATGGGCTGGGGCGCACCTATCCAAATGTTATTACCCGTGAAGGTGTTAAGGGAATGGAACATAGCAAGTGGAGCAAAGATGTTGATCCGGAGCATGATGTAACCATTCCTTTTACAAGGATGGTTGCCGGCCCTATGGACTATACCCCCGGTGCTATGATAAACATGGAAAAAGCAAACTTCAACCCGACCTTCAGCAAACCTTCCAGCCAGGGAACAAGAGTTCACCAGATGGCAATGTATATAATTTATGAAAGCCCTCTCCAGATGCTTTCGGATTCACCTTCAAATTACCGACGAGAAAAAGAATGCCTTAATTTTATTGCTGGAGTGCCGGTTATATGGGATGACATAAGAGTTCTCCACGCCATGGTGGGAGATTACGTGGTTCTTGCCAGAAAGAATGGTAACACATGGTATGTTGGTGGAATGACCGACTGGACCCCTCGTGAACTGGAAATTGACTTCTCATTTCTCGACCCCGGTAATTATATCATGGAAGTTTTTCAAGATGGAATCAATGCCGACAGGAATGCCAGTGATTACAAACATCTGACAGTAGAGATTAATCCGGATACAAGATATAAGATATCCATGGCGACAGGAGGCGGCTGGGTTGCAAAAATCACGGCAAAATGAAACAATATCTCGATCTTATTGATCATGTCCTTAAAAACGGCGTCAAAAAAAACGATCGCACTGGCACCGGAACAATAAGTGTTTTCGGCTATCAGATGAGATTTAACCTTGAAAACGGATTCCCTCTTCTGACAACAAAAAAACTTCATTTCAAATCAATTGTTCATGAATTACTCTGGTTCATCAGTGGTAATACCAATATCAGGTACCTCAACGAAAACGGTGTAAGGATCTGGAATGAATGGGCCGATGAAAACGGCGATCTTGGCCCTGTTTACGGCTATCAGTGGAGATCGTGGAATACAACTGACGGTAAAAAGATCGACCAGCTGATGAATGTTATTGAAAGCATAAAGAAAAATCCCGACTCACGACGCCATATTGTGAGTGCATGGAATGTAGGAGATCTCGACCGGATGGCTCTCCCACCCTGTCACCTGCTTTTTCAGTTCTATGTAGCCAAAGGAAAATTATCCTGTCAACTTTATCAAAGAAGCTGTGACATCTTCCTGGGTGTCCCGTTCAACATAGCCTCATACTCACTCCTCACAATGATGATAGCACAAATTACAGATTTAAAACCCGGAGAATTTATCCATACCCTGGGCGATGCCCATATATACCTGAACCATATAGAACAGGTAAAACTTCAGCTCACCCGGCAACCATATCCTCTACCCCGACTGAAACTAAACCCTGATGTAAAAGATATTGGAAAATTCAGGTATGAAGACTTTGAACTTATCAACTATGTAGCCCATCCTCACATAAAAGGCGAAATATCAGTATGACAAAACCCATAATTTCAATTATTGTAGCCGTTTCGGAAGATCTGGGAATAGGCAAAGATAACCGTTTATTATGGAACATACCGGATGATCTTTATAGATTTCGGAAGCTTACCACAGGCAATTGTGTAATAATGGGGAAAAAAACATGGGAATCTCTACCTAAGAAACCCCTACCCGGACGTAAAAATATTGTACTTACTGATAACCCTGAAGAGAGATTCAACTGCGATTTTACGGCCTATTCTGTTGAAGAAGCATTGAAAGCCTGCAGCAGTTGTAAAGAAATTTTCATTATCGGAGGAGGATCAGTTTACAGACAATTCATGCCTCTGGCCAGGAAAATGTATATTACTCATGTGCATAAAAAAGCCCCTGCCGATACATTCTTTCCAGAAATTAAACCGGAAGAGTGGATAACCATATCGGAAGAATTTCATGATGGTATCGAAGGCAAATTTCCACCATATACTTTTAAAATTTATACACGAAAGTAACATTTTTTAATTCCTCCCATTTAAACCTTTAAAAAGTTCATTTATCTAAATGAGAAAAAAAGACAAATGTTCAAATTTTCTAACAAAAACGGAGGTATTATGAAAGTTAAGTTATTTTCACTTTTAACCGCAGCTTCATTGATTTTTGCAATTTCATGTCAGAAAGATTCCATACCACTCAGTCAGGATGATCTTAATCTGGCAGACGACGATGCGGTTGTTAATGTTGCTATGGACGACATTTTCAATACAGTTGATTATGCATCAGTGCTTCTGGATGATGCGCTTGGAAAGGGAGATACAAAGTCGGGTATGTATGTGCTTGGTGATTCATGCCCGTCAGTAACTGTTGATAATCTTACACCTGGAGTCTGGCCAAAGACCATAACAATTGACTATGGATCAGGTTGTTCAGGTTATTACGGAAGTACCCGTGCCGGAAAAATAATTATTACCGTTACAAATAAAAGAACGGTAACCGGGGCCAAAAGGACAGTGACCTTTGACAATTACTATTTCAACGGAATAAAAGTTGAAGGTACAAAGGAACTGGAGAATATGGGTACAAACAATAACAATAATATTGTTATATCTGTTAAACTCACTGCAGGAAAGCTGATTCTCCCCGACGGTAAGACTATTGAACGTGAAGTCACCCACCAGAGAGAATGGATTGCAGGCTGGCTTACAAGAAACATATGGGATGATGAATGTCTTATAACCGGGACAGCCAGTGGAAAGACTATTGAAGGGAAAACCTACAATAACACCATTACTACAGCTTTGCACTGGAAAAGAGTTTGCGAATTTTTTGTAAAAGGTGTTATCAGGATTGAGAAAGAAGGAATTGAGCCGTTCGAACTCGATTACGGTGACGGCGAGTGTGATGCAATTGCAACAATAAGTAGAGGCGATCAGAAAAAAGAGATAACCTTAAGGCACCGGCACAGACTAATTCCATAGAGATCTTCATTTCAGGAGAGCCTGTTCAAGATAGTAGCTTATTACAATTCTCCTGATTATTAAAATGTTAAGCGCAGTGTGTAAATACTTTTCACACTGCGCTATCTTTTTGCTTAATGGTTCTTGGCGGTGATTTCTCCTGTATAATCTTCTCTTATGAGGCTTTAAGAACCTTCATATCTATTTTTTCGAGTTTATGACGGGCGTAATCAGTGGTTATAGTAAGTTCCCTGTTGTCAGAAGATGGTAATTCGAACATGGCATCGAGCATAATTGCCTCGCAGATTGATCTCAGTCCCCTTGCGCCGAGTTTGAACTCGATTGCTTTGTCAACAATAAAATCAAGCACTTCATCAGTGAAAGAAAGGTCGATATTATCCATTTTAAAGAGCTTGATATATTGTTTTGTAATTGCGTTTTTGGGTTCTGTTAGAATTGCTCTGAGGGCTTTGCGGTCAAGTGGGTGAAGATGAGTAAGTACTGGCAGACGACCGATAATTTCAGGAATAAGTCCATATGCCCTGAGGTCCTGTGGGGCAATATATTGTAAGAGATTATCTTTATCTATTACCTCCCTGTCCTTTGAGGCACGGTATCCAACTATTGTCGTGTTAAGCCGCTGTGCAATTTTTTTTTCAATTCCCTCGAAAGCTCCACCACATATGAATAGTATGTTTGTTGTATCAACCGGAATCATTTTTTGTTCAGGATGTTTTCTTCCACCCTGAGGAGGCACATTAACTATAGAACCTTCGAGAAGTTTGAGAAGACCCTGTTGAACACCTTCACCCGAAACATCCCGGGTTATTGATGGGTTATCCCCTTTCCGTGCGATTTTATCTATTTCATCAATAAAGACGATTCCTCTTTCGGCTGCTTTTACATCATAGTCAGCATTTTGAAGGAGGCGTGTAAGGAGGCTTTCCACATCTTCACCCACATAACCGGCCTCTGTGAGCACAGTGGCATCGACGATAGTGAATGGTACATGGAGCATGCGTGCTATAGTACGGGCAAGAAGAGTTTTTCCTGTACCTGTTTCACCTACAAGCAGGATATTTGATTTTTCAATTTCAACATCATCTTTATCGGGTTTTTGCATCAGTCGCTTGTAATGGTTGTATACAGCTACCGAAATAATCTTTTTTGCCTTTTCCTGCCCGATTACATATTGATCGAGAAAAGCTTTTATCTCGGGGGGTTTAAGAAGGTTTATAGTCTCGAATTTCGAACTGGGCCTGGAACCCAATTCTTCGATCATAATGCTGTAAGCCTGTTCAATACAATGATCGCATATATGGCCTTCGAGCCCTGCAACAAGAATGTTTGCTTCTCGTTTTGTACGACCGCAAAAGGAGCAACGGTCCATCTTCATTATTTTATTTTTGTTTTTTGAAGGATCTCATCAATCATACCATAGTTCTTTGCCTCTTCTGCAGTCATCCAGTAATCCCTGTCGGCATCTTTTTCAACTTTTTCATAGGGGTTACCTGAATGCAGTGATATGATTTCATAAAGTTCCTTTTTTAGCTTCAGTATTTCCCTTACGGTTATTTCAATATCGGAAGCATGACCTTCGGCTCCGCCCATTGGCTGGTGAATCATTATACGAGAATGTTTCAGTGCTGATCTCTTTCCTTTTGTTCCGGCAGCCAGTAAAATAGCTCCCATAGATGCAGCCATACCGGTACAAATAGTGGCAATGTCAGCGGAAATATATTGCATCGTATCATATATACCAAGGCCGGCATGAACCGAACCTCCTGGTGTATTAAAATAAATCTGAATGTCTTTGCCCGGGTCGGTGGAATCCAGATAAAGAAGCTGTGCCTCAATAATATTTGCAACGTAATCGTCAATAGGCAGCCCCAGAAAAATTATCCTGTCCATCATCAGGCGGGAAAAAACATCCATCGTTGCTACATTAAGCTGCCTCTCCTCTATTATTGTGGGAGAGATATAGCTGTTGTTTGCAATTGAAGTATAACGGTGGAGAGTAAGACTGCTTATCCCCATCCGGCTTCTTGCATATTTTTGGAAATCATCAATATAATCCATTGCTACAATCGTTTTGTTTATTTTACAAAGATACTAAAAAGAGCAGCGGCGCTGCAAAATATTGATAATTATTTAAAAAGATTATCAAACTCTTCAAGGCTAACTTTTTTAGCATCAAGAGTTACCATCTCCTTCAGAGTGTCAAGTGCCTTTTTCTCATACAGACGATTCATTATCTTTCTTGTTTCGTCTTCATTTTTTTTGAGCATATCAAGTGCAAAGTTTGAAACCTGCTCATCGGTTACATAAAAAATCCCATATTGATGAAACTTATACCTGGTGGCTTCTTCCGCTTCCTTTATTACCTCCTCTTCGGTAATTTTTATTTGGTTGTCGCGTATTATCTTCTTTATAATCAACTGCCATCTCAAATCGTCCAGAAAATTTCCAAAATATTTATCTATTTGTTCTTCTTCCGGGTTTTCTTGATTTTTTAACATCCATTTTTTAAGAAAGGTTTCAGGCAGATCAAATTTTACTCTGTCAAGGACATATTTTTTAAGGTCCAGGCTCAGTTTAAAATTGCTCTCTTCATTTAGATTTGCAGAAATTTCCTCTTCCACCTTTGCGATGAACTCCTCTTCGCTTTTAACAACATCCTTGCCGTAAACCATGTCGAATAGCTCCTGGTTAAGTTCTGCTGAAACGAATCGCTGTATTTGCTCTATGGTGAAACGGAAATCTCCCTCAATTTTTTCGGCTTTTTCTTTAGTAATTTTCAGGAGGCCTGCAATTTCAGAATTATTAGGGATTGCCTTCTTGATATCAAAAATCACGGCATCTCCAACCTTTTTACCTGTAAACTCCTTTTTTATTTCCTTATCATCAATAACATTGATTGCAATAGTAACGCCTTCAGCTCTGACAGGCGTATCAGAAGAATCAACTTTAACCTGCTCAATAATACCCTTCAAAATATCTGACTCACCTGAAATATCAACAGTAATAAAATTACCATACCTCCGTTTGTAATTTTCGATATATTCATTTCTGATTTTCTCATCGGGGGTAATTTCATAAAAAGGTACTTTATTTTTCTTGCTTAGTTTAATCTCGAATTCAGGTTCAATGCCAAGTTCAAATTTAAACTCAAATTTCTCCTGCCTTTCGAAATCAATTTTTTCATCAGAATTTTCAATTGGTATGGGCTCACCCATATTGGTTATACTATTCTCCGTCAAGTAGTTTGTGATGCTTTCGGAAACCAGTTTATTTATTTCATCGGCTTTTGCAGCGGTGCCAAACATTTTTCTTATAATTCCAATTGGTACCATTCCAGGACGGAATCCTTTAAGGTTCGCTTTTTTTCTGTAGTCGCGCAACACTTTCTCTACTTTCTCCTCGTAGTCTGCTTTTTCTACTTCAACCTTCAGAATAATACTAAGGTTGTCAATGTTCTCTCTGGAAATATTCATTCAGGATATAATTAAAATTAATTCAGAAATAATTTAATTTTGATCTAACTATGTGCGGATGAAGGGACTCGAACCCTTACGTCACGAAGACACAAGATCCTAAATCTTGCTCGGCTACCAATTACGACACATCCGCAAAAATCCCGGCAAAGGTACTTAAAAAAATTTTTTATACAAAGTTGTTTTTCAGCGACGGAGTTCGAAATTTTTTCCGAGATAAACTTTTCTTACCTGTTCATCTTCTGCAAGTTCAGCGGAGGTTCCTGATTTAAGTATTCGACCTTCAAACAGTAGATATGATCGGTCGGTAATAGAGAGAGTTTCGTGGACGTTATGGTCGGTAATCAAGATGCCGATATTTTTATTTTTAAGATGAGCAACAATACTCTGAATATCTTCAACTGCTATTGGGTCGATACCTGCAAAGGGTTCATCGAGAAGTATAAATCTGGGCTTAAGTGAGAGAGCACGAGCTATTTCAGTCCTCCTGCGTTCACCTCCGGAGAGTTGAATACCCTTGTTTTTTCTGATTTTCATCAAACCAAACTCATCGAGCATCTGTTCAAGCCTTTCTTCCTGCTCTTCCTTACTAAATTCCGAAAGCTCAAGTACAGCTCTGATGTTATCTTCTACAGAAAGATTTCTGAATATAGAAGGTTCCTGCGAAAGATATCCTATTCCCTTCCGTGCTCTTTTATACACCGGTAACGGAGTAATATCTTCATTATCAAGAAATACTTTTCCCTCATTTGGTTTGATAAGTCCTACAATCATGTAAAAGGTGGTTGTTTTCCCGGCACCGTTTGGCCCCAGCAGTCCAACAATCTCTCCCTGCTCAACCTCAACCGACACATTGTTTACCACTTTACGGTTGCGGTATTTTTTTACAAGATCCCGGGTATACAGTTTCATAGTTTAATCCATTACAATGACTGTTTGGTCAGGTTTGTTTCTTCATTACCTTTCATAAAATCTTCATGCTCTCTCTGTTTCCTTTTATATACAGCTTTTGAAATTAGAATACCAATTTCATAAAGTCCCATAAGAGGAAGGGATACAAGTATCTGAGAGAAAATATCAGGTGGAGTAATGATAGCTGCCAGAATTAAAAGAACGACAATGGAATGTTTTCTGTACTTGATCATGAAAGAAGGCGTAATTACACCTATCTGTGTAAGAAATAAGGCAATAAGCGGGAACTCGAAGATCAACCCACTTGCAAGTACCACTGAAGATATTGTCCCAATATATGACCTGATATAAATCTGGTTAACTACCTGGTCGCTTATTCTATACGATCCCAGAAAATGAATTGAGAGTGGGACAATTATAAAATAGCCAAAGATAACTCCCAGAAAAAAAAGGAAGCCTGCAATTCCTGCTGCACCTCTGGCATATTTTCTCTCATGCGGATAGAGTGCAGGTTTTATAAATCTCCAGAACTCCCAGAAAACATAAGGCATAGCAATAATCAATCCTGCCACTATCGAAACTGCAAAATGAGTAGTAAGCTGCCCCGACATTTTTATACTTATCAATTCAAAAGGCTTGGTATTGATACACAGCAGGTCGGTATTAAGAAAATGACCTATTTTACATAATGTTCTGTTAGTAAAAAAGTCAGGGTTTTTTGGTGCTAAAATAATATTATTAAAAATAAAATTTTTCTGAGTAAATGCCAGAACGGTAAAAATTACAATTGATGATATTGAACGTATAATATGCCATCTTAATTCTTCAAGGTGCTCAAGAAATGACATTTCCTTCTCTCCATCAGCATTTTTCCATTTTCTCTTCCTGAATCCCATAACAAGTAAAATAAGGTTGTAAAGATGATAAAACTTATTTTTCAAAACAATAGTATATTTGTATCCCTTTTTCTGGACCAGTATGTCTACTGGCATACATGTCCATTTTCCTCAATATGTGCCAGTTAAAGACTCTAAAATTGGGGAATTTTAAAAATTTTTACACTGGAAATTCTGAAATAAAAAGGATAGAAGGCACTATACGAGGAGTAATAAAAATATTTTCAACAGGTAGAGCCAATATAAAAATTTATATTAACTTTAATATAATAAATATATAGAAGGAAAAGATTAAAAATGGGAAAGATTCCGGAAGACAAAGTTATTCATGATTATTTGAAGAAGTATTTTGGTTTTGACACCTTCAAGGGGTTGCAGGAACCTATAATAAAAAATGTGCTTGCAGGCAGAGATACATTTGTACTTATGCCAACAGGCGGAGGTAAGTCACTATGTTACCAGCTTCCTGCAGTTATGCTAGAAGGCACGGCTATCGTTATCTCACCCCTGATTGCGCTCATGAAAAATCAGGTTGATGCGATGAGAAACTTCGCAACCGAAGATGAGGTAGCTCATTTTCTTAATTCCTCGCTGACAAAATCGGAAATTACAAAAGTAAAAAATGATGTCCTTAAAGGAGATACAAAATTATTATATGTTGCTCCTGAATCTCTGACAAAGGATGAGAATATTGAGTTTCTTAGAAATATTAAAGTTTCATTCTATGCCGTTGATGAGGCACATTGTATTTCGGAATGGGGGCACGATTTCAGACCTGAGTACAGAAGAATACGACCCATTATCGACACAATTGGAAGATCACCAATTATAGCACTTACAGCCACGGCTACTCCAAAGGTTCAGCACGATATTCAAAAGAACCTCGGGATTCTTGAAGCCGAAGTATTCAAATCTTCCTTCAACCGTCCAAATTTGTATTATGAAGTAAGGTCAAAGGTAGATGCTACCAAGGAGATAATTAGATACATAAAAAATAACCCGGGAAAATCGGGAATAATTTATTGCCTTAGCAGGAAAAAAGTGGAAGAGCTGGCAGAGACACTGAAAGTAAATGGTATAAGGGCATTACCATATCATGCCGGGCTTGATACTGCTACACGCACCGCAAATCAGGATAAATTTTTGATGGAGGAAGCAGATGTAATTGTTGCAACAATTGCTTTCGGAATGGGTATTGATAAACCCGACATAAGATATGTGATCCATTATGATATTCCCAAAAGCCTTGAAGGGTATTATCAGGAGACAGGCCGTGCAGGAAGAGACGGAGGAGAAGGAAGGTGCATAGCTTATTATAGTTACAACGATATTCAGAAACTTGAGAAATTCATGCAGGGAAAACCTGTTGCAGAACAGGAGATAGGCAAACAGCTCCTGCTTGAAGTGGTATCGTATGCTGAGTCGTCAGTATGTCGGCGTAAGACACTGCTTCATTATTTTGGTGAGGAATATGAACGCGAAAACTGTGAAGCCTGTGACAACTGTCTTCATCCTAAAATTCAATTTGAAGGAAGTGAATATGTGGTTACCGTTCTTGAAGCCGTTCTGGCTGTCAAGGAAAAATTCAAAGCCGATCATATTGCCAATATTCTAGCAGGTAAAGCCACCTCGGCAATAAAATCATATAAGCATCACAAACTCGATATTTTCGGTGCAGGAGAAGAAAAAGACGAGAAATTCTGGAATATGGTTATAAGGCAGGCACTGATTGCCAAACTTCTAACAAAAGACATTGAAAATTATGGTCTTCTAAAGCTTACACCCAAAGGCAAAGAATTCCTTGAGAACCCCACTGAATTCATGCTGGTAGAAGACCATGATTACAGCGATGCCGAGGAAGAAGAGGGCGGTGGTTTCGGCGCCAAAACCGCAACTGTCGACGAAGAACTCTTCAGCATTTTGAAAGACCTGAGAAAAAAGATATCAAAACAAAAAAATGTCCCTCCCTTTGTAATCTTCCAGGACCCCTCCCTTGAAGAGATGGCAATACAGTATCCCATCACCCTTGAGGAACTTCAGAATATATCGGGCGTTGGAGCAGGCAAGGCCCAGAGATATGGGAAAGAATTTATAGAGGTCATCAAAAAATATGTGGAAGAGAAAGAAATCATCAGGCCCCTGGATATGGTGGTCAAATCGGTTGTAAACAAGTCGGGAATTAAAGTTTATATAATCCAGAGTATCGACATGAAAAGGCCTCTTGAAGATATTGCTGAAGCAAAAGGGCTCGAAATGGATGAACTGCTATCGGAAATTGAAGCAATAGTCAATTCAGGGACAAGAATTAACCTCGATTATTATATCAACATGGTGATGGATGATGAAAAACAACAGGAGATCTATTCATATTTCAGGGAAGAAGCTGAAAGTGACTCACTGGAAGATGCGATAAATGCACTTGGAAACGAGTTTGAAGAAGAAGAAATAAGGCTTATGCGAATCAAGTTCCTCTCCGAAATGGGTAATTAATTATTTTTTCCAGCCCTGCTGGCCCGGGAGAAGAAAAAAGAGTATCCCAACTCCATAAAAAGGATAAAGTAACTGAAGAGGAATAATCAGACCTGTGAATGGTTTCTGTCCGTAAAAGCGCCCCATTTTATGAATTAACGGAATGTCGGCAACATTTTTCAAAATAAAACATACAAGAAACATCGGCAGGAACCTTAAATCAAATAAAGATGCTACAGTCAAAAACCCGAGGGCAAAAACTGTGGTAAAAACTGTTACCGATAAGAGAATTGTTAATATATCCCTGTATGCTCCTGCTTTGGAAATCCACCTTGCCCTCTGCCTCAAAAGTTTATAAAGCGAGCCGGCTGCAGGAGTAACAACCATACCATCAGAGGCTGATAACCACACTATCTTATTGTTTAAATGTGATTTAACAGCATGAAGGAGGAACACATCATCGCCTGAAGGAATTTTCTCATAAATCTGTCCATAGTATTTGAGAAACAATTCTCTTTTGATCCCGAGGTTTGCGCCATTGCATAGCACAGCCTTCCCTGCCTGCGCCAGACCGGCGGTTATACCCTGCAGTCCAAGCCATTCTGCCTGCTGAAAAATATTAAACAATCCCTTACCACAATCAAGCTTCACAGGACCAATTATCATTGAAGGCTTCTCAGCTTCATAAATGGTGGAAAATGAAGATAGCCATGATGGCAATGGTCGACAATCAGCGTCGGTTGTTATTATCAGTTCTGCAGAAGAAGCCTCAACACCCGCAAGTATGGCCTGTTTTTTACCTGTTCCTTTGTTCCTTAGCACCCTGTATCTTTCAATCCCCGTGAAATCTGATGCAACTTCAAATGTTGCATCGGTGGAATTATCATCCACAACAATCACTTCAAAACTTCCTGAAGGATAATTCTGTACTGCAATTGATTCCAGAATATGCGTAATATTCTCTTCTTCATTCCGACAGGGAATAATTACAGCAATATCTGTTTGGTTTCCCGATTTGCTTGCAGTAAATTTTTCTGAAGGGATGTTTTTTAATGCAATAATGAAGAATGCAAGATAAAGCAGAAACGGTATAATCAGAAGCCATGCCATCATTTATCATGAAGCCATTCGTAGAAAAAACAGTGCCCGGTTATCATTCGAAGAGCTTATTTATACTCATCCCAGCTTTTGATTGCAAGGTCTTTTGCACTTAGCCGACAGAAGGCCAGAATAAAAGCATTAGCAAGCCGGGCATTTGTTAGCAGAGGCACGTTATAGTCGACTGCACTTCGTCTTATCAGGTAATCGTTATTTAGCTCATTCTGAGACAAATTCTTAGGAATATTGATTACCATATCCACCTGTCCGGTTTTAATCAGTTCAATAGTATTTGGTGACTTTTCTTCATCGGGCCAATGAGCAACTTCTGCTTCTATGCCTGAATTAGCAAGGAATTGTTGTGTTCCTCTTGTAGCATATAGTTTGTATCCTTTATCACTCAGAGCTTTGACAGCTCTGATCAGGTCGGCTTTTGATTTTGCAGTACCGGTTGAGAGGAGGATACCCTTTGATGGTATTCTGTATCCGACTGAGAACATTGCTTTAAGGATGGCTTCATAAAAATCTTCGCCCAGGCATCCAACTTCTCCGGTTGATGCCATATCAACACCAAGGACAGGGTCGGCTTTAGCCAGGCGCGAGAAACTGAACTGGGGTGCCTTTACACCCACATAATCAAGATCAAAGGCCGATTTACGAGGTTTTTCAACAGGTATGCCGAGCATAACTTTTGTAGCCATTTCTATAAGGTTAATTTTCAAAACCTTTGAAACAAACGGCATGCTCCGGCTTGCCCTCAGATTGCATTCAATAACCTTTATCTCATTATCTTTTGCCAGGAACTGGATATTGAAAGGCCCGGTAATTTTAAGTTCTTTAGCAATTTCACGGGAGATACGTTTTATTCTCCGTACAGTTTCAAAATACAATTTCTGTGGAGGAAACACTATTGTGGCATCCCCAGAATGAACACCTGCATATTCAACATGTTCACTGATGGCATAAACCAAAATCTCTCCATTATGTGCTACGGCATCCATTTCGATTTCTTTGGCGTTCTCAATGAATTCCGAGATTACTACCGGATGTTGTTTCGATACTTTCGTTGCAAGGCCAAGGAAATGTGTCAGCTCATTCATGTTTGATACGACATTCATTGCTGAACCTGAAAGCACATAAGAGGGCCTGACAAGAACGGGGAAACCGATTTGTTCAATGAATTTTTCCACTTCATTAATACTGGTAAGTTCTTTCCATCGTGGCTGATCTACATTCAAGCTGTCAAGCATGGAACTGAATTTATGTCTATCCTCAGCCCTGTCGATGGAGAGAGGGGATGTTCCGAGAATATTAACATTCTGAAGGTGTAATCTCATGGCAAGATTGTTAGGTATCTGGCCTCCCATCGAAACTATAATCCCTCTGGGTTGTTCAAGCTCGATAATGTCCATTACCCTTTCAAAAGAGAGTTCATCGAAATAGAGTCTGTCGCAGGTATCATAATCGGTACTGACAGTTTCGGGGTTATAGTTAATCATAATACTTCTGTATCCTTCCTTACCGATAGTGTTTATTGCGTTAACCGAGCACCAGTCAAATTCAACACTTGATCCAATTCTGTATGCACCTGATCCCAGGACTATAACTGACTTACCGTCGTTTTCAAATACGATATCATGCTCACAAGCGCTATAAGTCAGGTATAGATAATTGGTTACTGCCGGATATTCAGCAGCAAGTGTATCAATCTGTTTAACAAAAGGCTTGATACCAAGAGCTTTTCTGAACCTTCTTACTCTCAGCATGTCACGGTTGATGTCATTTGAAGAAGAGTCAAGCACATGCCTTGCTATCTGAAAATCACTGAAGCCCGCAACTTTTGCTTCGAGGAGAGTTTCAGCCGGAATATCTTCAATATTGCGATAAAATGAAAGTTTATTTTTTATTTCGATAATATTTTTGAGTTTAAAAAGGAACCACCTGTCAATACGGGAAAGTTCATAGATTCTGTCCACAGAGATTCCTTCCTCGAGGGCCTGAGCTATTGAGAATATTCTCATATCGGTTGGTTCGGCAAGTTCTTTTTCCACATCGTCAAAATGGATATCGCGATTTCCTGTAAAGCCATGCATCCCATGACCGAGCATCCTTAATCCTTTTTGAATAGCTTCCTCGAAGGTACGGCCAATTGCCATCACTTCCCCCACACTTTTCATACTGCTACCTATCTGATGAGAAACACCTGTAAATTTGTTAAGGTCCCATCTTGGTATTTTACATACGATATAATCCAGGGCAGGCTCAAAACATGCTGGAGTAGTACGGGTAACTGAGTTTTTCAACTGGTGAAGGCCATATCCGATCGCAAGTTTCGCTGCAATAAATGCCAGGGGGTAACCAGTTGCCTTTGAAGCAAGAGCGCTGGAACGCGATAAACGGGCATTAACTTCAATGACACGGTAATCCTCCGATTCAGGGTCGAGAGCATATTGAATGTTGCATTCACCAATTATTCCAAGATGTCTAATAATTTTTACTGAAAGTTTTCTTAGTGTATGATATTCACTGTTTGACAGGGTTTGAGAAGGAGCAACGACAATACTTTCACCGGTATGAATTCCGAGAGGATCGAAATTCTCCATGTTACAAACAGTAATGCAGTTATCAAATTTGTCGCGTACTACCTCATATTCAACTTCCTTCCAGTTCCGTAACGATTCCTCAACAAGAATTTGCCCTGTATAAGAAAAGGCCCTTGATGAAATGGAAACCAATTCTTCCTGGCAGGTTGCAAATCCACTACCCTGTCCTCCGAGAGCATATGCAGCCCTGATAATTACCGGAAATCCCAATTTTTCGGCGGCTTCCACTGCCTCTTCCACCGACTCGGCAGCTATACTCCGGGGGGGTTTTATATTAATCTCATTCAATTTCTTTACAAAAAGCTCCCTGTCTTCAGTATTTATTATAGCTGTAATTGGAGTACCCAGAACTGATACGTTATACTTCTCAAAAACTTTGTTTCTATACAACTCTATCCCGCAGTTCAGAGCCGTCTGGCCTCCAAATGACAGAAGTATACCATCAGGCCTCTCCTTTTCAATAACTTTTTCAACAAAATAGGGACTTACAGGAAGGAAATATATCCTGTCGGCAATTGACTCAGAAGTCTGAACGGTTGCAATATTGGGATTTACAAGTACTGTATAGATTCCCTCCTCCCGCATAGCTTTCAAAGCCTGGGAACCGGAATAGTCAAATTCACCGGCTTCCCCTATCTTCAATGCCCCTGAACCAAGAACAATTACTTTTTTTATTTTTTCCATCAACTTTTCAATCCATGCAAAAATAAAACTTTTTTACATCTTTCTTTGTAAGTAACAAAAAAATGTATAATTTTGCAAAATAAATGTATATTTATGCAAAAACTTTCAAGGCTTCTGGCTATTGAAAAAATAATTCAAAAGGAAAAAATTTCGTCACAGGAAATTCTATTGAAAAAGCTTGAAAAGAAAGGGTTCAGGTGCACGCAGGCAACCCTCTCCCGCAATCTTCGCCAATTAGGGGTTGTAAAAGTGCCCGATGGAAAAGGTGGATACGTCTATTCAATACCATCAGCACAACAATCACAATTCCTCACTGAAATGAAATATGATTTAATAAATGTAATCAAAAGCATTATTGAAGCAAATTCAATGATAATTATAAAAACAAGTCCAGGTTATGCAAACAGCATAGCAGTGACTATTGACAACTACGGGCGTTATGAGATTGCTGGCACCATTGCAGGAGACGATACTCTCCTTGTAATACCGCGCGATAATGTTTCACTTTCACACGTCAGAGGTATTCTTGAAATGATTTTCCCGGGCCTTCAGGCAATGGCAGGAAAATAAAACTGTCAAATGAATAAATACTAAAAATTATAAGTTTAATTTAATTAAAGGAAATAGAGATGAAAGAGAAAGTAGTATTGGCTTACAGTGGCGGACTTGATACGTCGGTAATTTTAAAATGGCTTATTGAAAAAGGTTATGATGTTGTTGCATTTGTAGCTGATGTTGGTCAGCAGGAAGATTTTGAAGAATGCCGGAAAAAGGCTCTAAAGCTTGGCGCTTCTAAAGTTATAATCAAAGACGTTAAGAAGGAATTTGTAACCGATTATATGTTTAAGGCTATAAAAGCAAACGCAATTTATGAAGACAGATATCTTCTTGGCACAGCGCTGGCAAGGCCCCTAATAGCCAGTAAGCAGATTGAAACGGCAATTGCTGAAGGGGCAAATATAGTTGCTCATGGAGCTACCGGGAAAGGAAACGACCAGGTAAGATTTGAATTGTGCTATTATGCTCTTAAACCCGGAATTAAAATTATTTCGCCCTGGAAAGATCCTGAATTTCTTGCAACATTCAAAGGGAGGACTGACCTTCTAAAATATGCATCGGAAAAAAACATTCCGGTTAAGGCCACGCTAGCAAAGCCTTACAGTGAAGATGAAAACCTTATGCATATAAGCCATGAGGCAGGAATCCTTGAAGATCCTATGTATACGATACAGAAGAACATGCTTGTTAAGATGGTCATGCCACAGGATGCACCCGATCGTGAAACAAGGATTGTGATAACTTTCAAGGATGGGATACCCGTGAAAGTATTAAACAAGGATGATGGGACTGTAAAGGAAGATCCTTATGAACTCTTTGTATATTTGAACAAGCTGGGTGGAGAAAATGGCATAGGATTACTGGATATGGTTGAAAACCGTTTTGTCGGAATAAAGTCGAGGGGCGTTTATGAAACTCCTGGAGCAACAATACTTTTTCAAGCACACAGGGATATTGAAGGCATTGCGATGGACAGAGAAGTAATGCGCCTCAGAAACATGTTAACTCCAAAATTTTCGGAACTGATTTATTATGGCTTCTGGTTCAGTCCGGAAATGGATTTCCTTATGGCTGCCATCGACAAAAGTCAGGAACTCATTGACGGTTGTGTGCACCTGTGTCTTTATAAGGGTAATGTGATTATAGAAGGTCGTGAGTCGCCTTCATCACTTTACAACAAAGATCTGTCAAGTATGGATATAGAAGGTGGATTCGACCAAACAGACAGCAAGGGATTTATTAAGATCAATGCCATTAGGTTAATGGCTCACAGGGCAATAATTGAATCAGGGAGAAAAAAATAATTCAAACCATTAAAGATGAAGAGTTCAAAGCTATGGGAAAAGGGCACGGAACCAGACCCTGCAATAATTGAGTTCACCTCAGGGAAGGAAAAGCAGACAGATCTTCTCATTGCCGACTGGGATATTATTGGTTCCATGGCACATGTTATTATGCTTGAAGAGGTAAAACTGCTTACTACCGAAGAGAAAAAAGAGCTTCTGAAGGCACTTCATTTACTTTTTCAAAAACATATTAATGGAGAATTAAAGATCAATGAGGGCGTTGAAGATATTCATTCCCAGGTTGAGAATGAACTTTCGGAGATGCTGGGGCCGGTAGGGCGCAAGGTGCATACAGGAAGGTCGCGCAATGATCAGGTATTACTCGATATCAGGCTTTTCACCCGAAATGAACTGGATAATCTTGCAGAAATGGTTTTTAAGTTGTTTGAGAGGCTTCTCTCACTGAGTGATCAGCACCGGGAGGTTCTGCTACCGGGTTATACGCATATGCAGCCTGCTATGGTTTCATCTTTCGGGCTCTGGTTTGGAGGTTATGCGGAAGCTATTACCGATGACCTGCTTCTGCTTGCAGCTGCAAGGGAAATGAACAATCGCAATCCTCTCGGAACAGCTGCTGGCTACGGAACAACCCTCCCACTTGACCGTCAGCTCACAGCAAAACTTCTGGAGTTTGATGATATCATTCTGAACTCTTCTTATGCAAGTATTAACAGAGGTAAAGTAGAAATGACTGTTGCCGCCGCACTGGCTTCTATTGCATCTACCCTCTCAAAACTTAGCATGGATATTTGCCTGTTTATGACACAGGAATTCAGTTTCATTGAATTCCCTGATGAAATGATTACAGGCTCAAGCATCATGCCCCAGAAAAAGAACCCCGACGTATTTGAACTGATAAGAGCAAGATGTAATCTTCTCCAAACGCTTCCTGTCCAGATTGCAATGATAACCAGCAATCTTCCATCGGGGTACAATCGCGACCTTCAGTTACTGAAGCCCTTGATAATTAATGCCTTTACCGACATCAAAGAATGTTTAGGTATGATGACTTATATTCTCGGCGCCATCAGGGTAAAACGTAACATACTCGATAACCCAAGGTATAATTCAATATTCAGTACAGAAGAGGTCAACAGATTGGTTAAAAACGGAATACCTTTCAGAGATGCCTATAAAGCTGTTGCAGGTATATTAATAAATAACACCTTTATCAGAACAATGCCATCCGATTATTCACACGAAGGGAGCATCGGTAACCTGTGCAACGACAAAATCAAAAAAAGAGCAGAAACAATTATTGGAAGATTTAAAAAGTTGTCCGCTCCAGAACTTGAGGAAAAACTCATGAAATATGCCGGAATTTGATATCCGGCATATTTCAGTTTCTGTATTTTTTGATATTTTCAATAAATAGTTCGAAAAGAAATTCAGTATCAGTGGGACCGCCTGATGCTTCGGGGTGAAACTGGGTTGAGAACCATGGCGCCGATTTATGACGCATACCTTCATTGGTGCCATCGTTAAGGTTAATGAAAAAAGGCTCCCAGTCGTTACCAAGCGTTCTGTTATCAACGGCGTAACCATGATTCTGTGAAGTGATATAAGCTCTGTCGGTTCCTGCCATTATCACCGGCTGATTGTGACTTCTGTGTCCATATTTTAACTTGTATGTGTCGGCACCCGAAGCCAGCGCCATAAGCTGATTCCCAAGACATATACCAAAAATCGGAATATCCCTGGTGAACGATTTCTTCAAATTTTCAACCGTTGCCACACACATCCTGGGATCGCCAGGACCATTCGAAATAAAAAGCCCATCATACTCCTCATTATGATAATCATAATCCCAGGGTACCCTGATAATAGTTGTGTCATATTTCAGAAGACACCTTATAATATTGTACTTTACGCCACAATCAACAAGAATGATTTTCCAGCGACCGTTCCCGTAAATTTTTTTTTCAGCTATACTGACTTTACTTACAAGATTCTCCTTATTTGGATCGTAAAAATCAGTCTTATAAACATCTGTTTCAATTTTTCCAAGCATTACCCCCTTTTCCCTTATCCGTTTTGTAAGGGCTCTCGTATCAATACCATAAATGCCGGGGACATTGTTCTGCAGAAGCCAGTCGTGCAGGCTACCCTTTGCATTCCAGTGGCTGTATTCAAAAGAGTAATGGGAAACAATAAGTCCGGCAATATGTACTGAAGATGATTCATAATATTTAAGGATATCATTTGCTTCCTCATCTGAAGGGACCCCGTAGTTACCCACAAGAGGATAGGTGAGGCATAGAATCTGGCCCCGGTAAGATGGGTCAGTAAGACTTTCGGGATAACCGGTCATGGCAGTATTGAACACCACTTCTCCTGCAGCTGCAACCGGTGCACCAAACAACTTCCCCTCATAAACCGTACCGTCTTCAAGAACAAGCCTGGCCTCCTGGTTTTCTTTTCTTACCATAGTATAATTTCAATTACAGCGGGCAAAGTTACGTAAAAATATATTGAAAAGAATCCCGATTTCAATCTGATATTCTTTTAATATGCCGCAAACACTAAAAATATTATCCTTCCAAAATAAATTTGTTAATTTATTTTCTTATTTTTATGGCCGTTTATAAGAATTTTTTTAACAATTAAAATATGAGAAAACATTGCATTATTCCGATAACGGTTCTCATTATTGCTGTTTTTACTATTATGCCATCATGTAAAAGTAAATCTTCACAGGAAAAAAGTTCCATGACTTCAGAAAAACAGCAGGTTGAAACCATTAAGAAAGAGATAGAAAAAAATGTGTATCCTTTGCCTACATCAGCTGAAGTAATTAAAATGCTTACTGAATTTGAGGTTGGTTATATTATTGGTATATCAAATCCTCCCTCAAATGCAAAAAAATATGTTAAAAGTTCAGCAAAGGCAATTAATATCGGCATCTACGGGGCAGATCTGAGTTATGCTACATTATATAACATGCAACAGTACGTAAATGACTACCTCGATGCTGTGAGGATACTTGCCAACTCACTTAATATGTCGAGGATATATGACACTCAGTTGTATGACAGCATTAAGGCAAATTTCGATTATCGCGATAATCTTGTAAGGATACTTACAGATGCTTTTAACAATACATATGAATACTTGAGCGATAATGAACAGCAGAATCTTGCACTTCTTGTGGTTGGAGGTGCATGGGTAGAAGGAATGTATCTGACAACCCACGTTTCAGAAGCTGCAAACAACCTGGCAACTGTGTCAAAGGTTCTTCTTGAGCAGAAAAAATCATTTGAACTCTACCTCGACATTACAGCTCCGTATATGAATGACCCGATTGTTGCTGACTTTGTTAAACTACTGGAGCCAATCAAGAAAGTTTATGAAGGCCTGTCAACCAGCCTGACAGATAAAGATATTAAAGATATTAAAGCAGCAATTTCCGTTATAAGGGAAAGAATTATTTAATACATCCGGAGTGTTGCCCGATAAATTCTGGTCGTTTCCAGTATTAATGTTGCGGCCGGTAGCACCTGCCGGATGATTATGACTGGAGATTTCAGAACTCAATATCACCTCAATGAGGGAATCAGTACTTCTTGCACTAATACATATCTTTGCGATAATTTCGACAGTAAATCCCTCCGGGATCTCGTCACGCGGGAAAAAAATACTTCGGGGATATCTCAGAAGATACCTTAACAGGGAGCTGGAAGAAGAATATTTCTCTCTCTTTGAGAATAACCTGGAATTTTACTCCAGCGAACTCAAAGGCTCTGACAGAGGCGATCTGGCTGATGAAGACTCTCTTATCTCCTTTCAGATAACAAATATTTGCAGGCAGATCAAAAAGAGCCTCTTCCTCGATGAAAGAATGATAGTTTTTCTCCAACTCCTTGAGTTTACTTTTGAAGACGGACAGGTAACCGATCAGGAAAAGAAAATAATTGATATTGTATCACGAACTTTCAATATCAAGGAGAAAGAATACCATAATGCCTGTTCTTTTATGATAGGCAGACAATACGACAAAGTATCCCCCGACTCTATTCTGGTTATTGAAAGTGACAACCCTGCTTATCGTGTGAAACCTGAATATTCCAATTACCCTGAATGGAAGCATTTGTATATCAAAGGATTCAGGGGCATTATGTACATACTTCACATTGAAAGTACAGGGGCACTGATTCTTACTTACGATGGGCCGCTGCCGCTCTATTTCAAAGGCAGGGATATTATTGCCTGCAGACCCTATCTGCTTGAAAGAGGCGTTAATATTAAAGGACAGGGAATTGAGCCGATTTACTATTCCAGAGTCTACAAAGCTTTTCTTTCAGATGTTTTTAAAGGCAAAGTTGTTTTTGAGGGACACAATATTGAATACAGATTCAAAAATTCCGATAACGGTATAAAACCAATGAGTTTCAAGCTCGAATCGGGTAACCTTGTTGGAATTATGGGAAGCAGTGGCGTTGGTAAAACTACCCTTTTAAACATGCTTCATGGTAAATTAAAACCGGACAAAGGTAATGTTTATCTTAATGGATATGACCTGTATAATGAGGCTGACAAACTGAAAGGTTTGATAGGATACGTGCCCCAGGATGACCTTTTGCTGGAAGAACTGACAGTTTTCCAGAATCTCTACTTTAGCGCTCGCCTTTGCTTCGGAGATTATTCAGAGGAACAGCTTATCGAAGTGGTTGAAAATATATTGAGAGACCTGGATTTGATAGATATCAGGGATCTTCAGGTTGGTGGTTTGCTCGACAAAAAAATAAGTGGCGGACAAAGAAAAAGACTCAACATAGGACTTGAGTTGATGAGGGAACCTGTGATACTGTTTGTTGATGAACCCACCTCAGGGCTATCATCGCACGATTCCATGAACGTAATGATGCTCCTCAGGAAACAGGCTATCAAAGGTAAGCTTGTAATCGTAAACATACACCAGCCATCATCCGACATTCTGAAACTTTTTGATAGACTATGGATTCTTGACAGGGGCGGCTACATGATTTACGACGGTGATCCTGTCGAAGCACTTGTTTATTTGAAAACCGAAACCTCACAGGCAAACGCTGCTGAAAGCGAATGCCCATCATGCGGAAATATAGACACTGACAATATACTCCAGATCATTGAGGTTAAAACCATTGACGATAACGGTTACCCCGGAAAAGAAAGACAGGTGAACCCTGTTGAATGGTACGAAAAGTACAAAAGGAAAATGATGAAGACCTTTCCCGGCCCCCCTCCAAAAATTCCCCTGCCTGCAAGCAGTTTTAAAGTACCAGGAAGAGGCTTTCAGATAAGAACATTTATTAAAAGAAATCTTCTGCGTAAACTCGCCGATAAACAGTATGTTTTACTTAATCTGTTTGAAGCACCCTTCCTTGCTTTCGTTCTCGGTTATTTTTCCAAATATTCTCCCGATAGAAATTACACCTTCGCCGGAAATAAAAACTATCCTGTCTTTCTCTTTATGGCAATAGTCGTTGCCCTGTTTCTAGGCCTGATGGTAAGTGCAGAAGAAATTATCAAAGACAGAAAAATCCTCTTAAGAGAAAAATTCCTCAGTATAAGTAGATTAAGTTACCTGATTTCGAAAACCAATTTTCTGTTTGTTCTTTCAGCTATTCAATCATTGCTCTTTCTTATAGTCGCAAGTCTGATCCTGGAAATAAGAGGTATGTTCCTGAAACAATGGCTGATTCTCTTTACAACTGCATGCTACGGTAATCTGCTGGGTCTGAATATTTCATCTGGAATGAGAACAGTTGTGAGCATTTACATTCTTATACCACTTATTCTAGTACCTCAATTGCTGCTTGGAGGCGCAATGATAAAATTTGACGACCTTCACAAATCCCTGACCAATCGCGAATACGTTCCGGTTATAGGAGATATTATGGCCACCAGATGGTCTTATGAGGCAATTATGGTTGAGGGCTACAAGGGGAACAAATATATAAAACCTTTTTTCAGGTATAATCTCGAAATTGAAAAGAATAATTATTATAAAGACGAACTTATTAAAAATCTGAGAAATGAAATTTTAAGCTATGCCCTCCGGTTTAAAGACAGGGAAGGAGAAAAAGAAATTATTGAAAACAAACTGGATATTCTGAAATACCATGTTAAACAACTTGGTGATCTTACCGGAATCAAACCAGGTGGATGGTACAGTCAGATTAATTATGACAATTTTACCCGGCAGACAGCTGATTCAGTTGAAATCTTTTTCAGCGCGGTCCAGAAATACCTGATCAGTGAAAACAATTACTATTTCAGAAAAAAAATGGAAGCTGAGAACAGAGTTGCCATGAAACTGAAAGGCGAAAATGCTCTCAGGCTTGCTGAACAGTATAACAATTCAAGGCTTGAAGATATAGTGCTTAATCAGACAGGCCTTCTCGAAGAGAAAGGTTACATTATTCAAAGAGGGAAATTCATTCAGAAATCAACCCCGATTTATATGAAACCGACTTCAAAATACGGCAGATCCCATTTTTATGCTCCATATAAACAACTGGGTAATTTAAAAATTGACACTCTTTTGTTCAATGTACTTTTTATCTGGCTTATGTCGGGGATATTTTTCATTACGTTATATTACAATCTATTGCACAAATTTATTGAGTTTCTTGAGAGGCAACAATTTCCTTTCTGGAGAAAATTCGGCAGACATCTGCTACATTAATTTTAAACCTGTTTAAGGCCGGTCCGATGAAAAGAGTAAGACCCAAAAAGAGGCTGGGCCAGCACTTTCTAAAAGACAATTCAATTGCGAAACGAGTTGCTGATGCCATTTGTGCCGACAACTGTGATGCTGTACTTGAAGTTGGACCGGGCACCGGTGTCCTGACAAAATATATTCTCGAACGAAGATTTGAAAATTTCAGTGTTGTAGAAATAGATAGAGAGTCGGTCAGTTACCTGAAAGACAATTTCAAAGGTCTTAATATTATTCAAGCTGATTTTTTTTCACTCGATATTAATAACCTTTACCCGGGCACTCTTGCCATTGTTGGAAATTTTCCATACAATATTTCAGGCCCTTTACTTTTCAGGGTTCTTGAATACAGAGACCGCATCCTTGAGCTTACAGGTATGTTTCAGCATGAAGTGGCCTTGAGAATATGTTCTCCTCCGGGCTCAAGAGTTTACGGTATACTGAGTGTACTTTTACAAGCTTATTACAACATTGAATATCTGTTCTCTGTTCCTCCACATGTTTTCTACCCGGAACCAAAAGTTAAATCGGGTGTGATAAGATTAAGAAGAAACAATGCCACCCGCCTTGATTGTAACGAGGAACTTTTTCTCAGGGTTGTAAAATCATCGTTTGGACATAGAAGGAAGATGCTTAGAAATTCAATTAAGTCGGCATTCAATATTTCTTCAGAAGAGTGTCCTTTTTTCCGGTTACGGCCTGAGCAACTTTCGGTTGAACAGTTTGTTGAGCTTACAAGATGGATTTCAGACAAAATGGTTTCAGAATGAATATCCGATAGCTTCAACTGGATTCATTCTCGCTGCTGTGTAAGCAGGAGCATAACCGGCAATAATACCTATAGATGCTGATATAAATATTGCAAGTAAAATATTTCCAATAGTAAGGAACATGTTCAGTTCAAACAGATAATTTATAACAAGTGTACCCAGGAAGATGAAGATTAGCCCGGCCATACCTCCCAGAATGGATAGAATAACTGATTCGGTAAGAAACTGCAGAAGTATAAATGATTTTTTTGCCCCGAGCGCTTTCTGAATACCGATTTGATTGGTCCTTTCTTTTACCGATACAAACATTATGTTTGCTATACCGAATCCTCCAACAAGTATTGCAAATCCACCAATAAACCATCCGCCAGCATTAATGCCTGCAAACACTGCATTAAAACCCTGTGTAAGCATGCTGGCCCTGTTAACCGAGAAGTTGTTAACTTCTCCCGGCTTCAACCGACGGGATGCCCTGAGTATCATGGTGACATCATCGGAGAGTTCTTCAACGGCAACTTCAGGCTTTGCTTTGACCATAAGCTGGGTTTCTGCATTGCGTCGTTGAAGATTAATAAATCTCCTCCCAAAATTGAGTGGAATGATTGTAACCTCATCAAAACCGCTGTCGCTTATCCCCCCCTTTCCTTCTTTCTGTAAAACTCCTATTACTATGGTTTTAAAACCATTTATAATGATCTCTTTTCCGATTGGATTTGCAGATCCGAACAACTGATTAGCAACCTCAGCTCCAAGTATGGTAACATTCTTACCTGAAGATGCTTCAAACTCCGAAAAATAACGACCCTTCTCGATTTCGAAATTCCTCAGGTCCCTTATCTCATTTGTGGTTGCAACAACAAATGAATTATTAATGTAATTGTTATGGTACTTTATTGTTGATGACTGATAGACTAAGAAACAGGCTGTTGCAGATTTTGTTGATTTTTTGATGATATCTTCATAATCTTCAACCGAAACCGGAGGCCAGCGGATAATGTCCCACCAATTCAGGTTCGGGTCAAACGACCATGGAAATTTCTGAACATATACAACATTATCGCCAAGTGATGCAATGCTTTCGCGAATAGACTTTTCCATCCAGTCAAGAACCGTAAATACTGATATAATGGAAAATATCCCGATGGTGATTCCAAAAAGCGACAGAATAGTCCGAAGCTTATTAACCATGATCGAACTGAAGGCAAAAGAAACGCCTTCTTTAAGCAGTCTTACGAAAGTAACAGCTTTTTTTATATGAGTATTTTCCCGCATTCCTCAAATTGAGGTATCAAAGATATAAAATTAGAAGACAAATCAGAATTATTCCTGTACATGCCAAATTATTTGACACTTAAAATTGAGAGTATTAAAAATTTGTCTATTTTTATTCGCCGGGAAGTGATCATGGTTGGTAATACTAACTATCAGAAAATGAGAGAGAAAAGAATTAAAAGCGCACTTATTTCGGTATATTATAAAGAGGGACTAGGGGAGATACTGGAAATTCTTAATTCACTTCGAATCAGGATTTTTTCTACAGGAGGCACCCATACATTTATTGAGAACCTGGGAATTCCTGCTGAATCAGTTGAGAGCCTTACCTCCTATCCTTCGATACTGGGAGGAAGAGTCAAAACATTGCATCCCCTTGTCTTCGGAGGAATACTTGCAAGAAGAGAAAACAGGGAGGATAAAAATCAGATTGAAAAATATAATATACCCGAGATAGATCTTGTGATTGTTGACCTTTATCCGTTTGAGGAAACAGTAAATAAATCTGCCGGCGAGGAGGAGATTATTGAAAAAATTGATATCGGTGGAGTATCACTTATAAGAGCAGCAGCAAAAAATTTCAATGATGTGCTGGTTGTTTCTTCCCGTGAACAATATCCACGGCTTATATCATTACTGAAGGAGAAGGAAGGATACACAGATTTGACTGACCGTAAAATTTTTGCTGCCGAAGCATTCAGGATAACATCGGGATATGATACGGCAATTTTCAAATATCTCAATGCTGAGGTACATATACCAGCCTTCAGGGAAAGTATTGACAATCACATGCCTTTGAGATATGGAGAGAATCCACATCAAAAAGGTATTTTTTACGGGGAATTCAGTTCATTGTTTGAACAACTTCATGGAAAAGAGATATCATATAATAATCTTCTTGACATTGATTCTGCAATAGCTCTAATAGATGAATTTACTGAACCGGCTTTTGCCATAATAAAGCATAACAATGCCTGTGGAGTAGCAGTAAGGAATACCATCCACGAAGCATGGAAAGATGCCCTGGCATGTGATCCCGTTTCAGCTTTCGGTGGAGTGCTGGTTTCGAACTGCGAAATTAACGAGGAAACTGCTTCAGAAATCAATAAATTGTTTTTTGAAATAATAATCGCTCCAGGTTACTCAGAAAGAGCCCTTGAAATACTCAAGCAGAAAAAAAACAGAATTATACTTGTAAGAAAAAAGGATGCCGTGTTACCTTATACTTTCAGAAGTGTGCTTAATGGAGTTTTATGGCAGGAAAAAGATAATTTCACGGCAGAAGTAAAGGACATGAAACCTGTAACCGAAAGAGTGCCTGATGCCAGAGAATATGAAGATCTGGTGTTTGCCAACAAGATTGTCAAACATACCAAGTCGAATGCTATTGTCCTGGCAAAAGATAAGCAGCTTTGTGCAAGCGGAACAGGACAGACATCGAGAGTTGACGCACTTAAACAGGCAATTGAAAAAGCAGGAAACTTTGGATTCGACCTGAAGGGCGCTGTTATGGCATCTGATGCTTTTTTCCCTTTTGCCGACAGCGTTGAAATAGCATACAGGGCTGGTATCACTGCTGTTGTCCAGCCAGGTGGTTCGGTAAGAGATCAGGAATCAGTTGATTTTTGCAACAGGCATGCTATGGCCATGGTATTTACAGGGGTTAGACATTTTAAACATTGAAAAGAGATATGGGATTATTTTCATTTCTGACACAGGAGATTGCAATAGATCTGGGAACTGCAAACACAGTAATTATTCATAACGACAAGGTTGTTGTTGATGAACCGTCGATTGTTGCTATCGACAGAAATACAGGTAAACTTATTGCTATAGGAGAACAGGCAAGGCAGATGCATGGCAAAACCCATGAAAATATACAGACGATCCGACCAATGAGAGATGGAGTTATAGCTGATTTCAATGCTGCCGAGCTGATGATAAGGGGAATGATAAAAATGATCAATAAAAGTCCAAAATTGTTTTCCCCTTCTCTAAGGATGGTTGTTAGTATCCCTTCAGGGAGTACTGAAGTTGAAATCAGGGCAGTACGTGACTCTTCAGAGCATGCTGGAGGAAGAGACGTTTATTTAATTTATGAACCAATGGCTGCTGCCATCGGAATAGGCCTTGATGTTGAGGCTCCTGAAGGATCAATGGTAGTTGACATCGGCGGAGGTACAACTGAAATAGCAGTTATAGCACTTGGCGGTATAGTGTGCAGTAAATCAATCAGAATTGCCGGTGATAGTTTCACTGCCGATATACAGGCTTATATGCGTCACCAGCATAATATCAAGGTAGGTGAAAAAACATCTGAAGATATTAAAATTGCCGTAGGGGCAGCCCTACCTGATATCGATAATCCCCCTCCCGATTATATAGTGCGCGGCCCCAATATTATGACCAGCCTGCCAATTGAAATACCAGTCTCCTACCAGGAAATTGCCTATTGCCTTGATAAATCATTATCAAAAATTGAAGCAGCTATCCTGAATGTCCTTGAACAAACTCCACCTGAACTCTATGCTGATATTGTTAACAAAGGGATTTTCCTGGCAGGCGGTAGTTCACAACTCCGAGGACTTGATAAGAGACTTACTGATAAAATAAACATCAAATTTCAAATGGTTGAAGATCCCCTCAGGGCAGTAGCAAGAGGAACAGCAGTCGCACTAAAAAATATTGACAAGTTTTCATTTCTTATGAGATAAGCTTTTGCACTGAATGAGAAACCTGCTCCTTTTTCTGGCAAGAAATAACCGTTTTATCATTTTTATTATGCTGGAAACGGTCGCAGTATTACTCATTGCCAACTCTTTTAAATATCATAATAGCCGATTGCTTAAAAATGTAAGAAAAGCAACTCTCGCATGGGAAGAAATTATAACTGATACCAGAAATTATTTCAGAATTAAAAAAATCAATTCAGACCTCCAGGCAGAAAACACAGCTCTGAAAAACCTAATTGAAAAATTACAGGCCACTCTCGATGAAAAAGAAATACTTTCGGATAGTGCACTTAAATCATCTGACTATGAATACATTCCAGCTCTGGTGGTAAATAACTCCGTTAACAAACTGAAAAACTTTTTTACTATAAACAGGGGAACAGACGATAGTGTGAATGTTGATATGGCAGTTATCAGTCCATGGGGAGTTGCAGGAATAATTGTTGCATCCTCACGTAATTTCTCAGTAGTGATGCCACTCATCAATACCGATTTCAGATTAAGTTGTAAATTACTTTCAAGTGATTTTTTTGGATCACTTTCATGGGAAGGCTTTGATTGTCGCTACGCTCTTCTAAGTGATATCCCGCAACATGTCCCGTTAATGCAAGGTGATACAATTGTTACAACCGGTTATTCTGCCATTTTCCCAGGGAATATTATGGTCGGAACTGTAAGCAACTTTGAAAAAACCGGAAGCGATTTTTACAGGATAAGGGTACGTCTCTCAACTGAGTTCAGACGACTTACTCATGTAATGGTAATTAAGAACCGCAAAAGAGAAGAACAGATAACTCTTGAAGCAAAATTTCAATGATTAACCAGATTATTAGATATACGACCATATATGCAGTATTAGTTCTGCTTCAAATACTATTATTCAACAATATCCAGTTCAGCGGTTATATAAATCCATATGTTTATATACTTTTTATCATTCTTTTGCCTGTTAATATTGCAGGATGGTTTCTTTTGTTTATTGGCTTCTTTTCAGGTCTGATACTGGACCTTTTTCTCAATACTCCGGGTATGCATGCCGGAGCAACCGTTGCAGCCAGTTTCTTCAGACCCTTGATTCTGAGATCTATATCACCACGTGACGGTTATAATCCCGATGCTGAACCCTCAATGGCACTATTTGGATTCAGGTGGTTCCTGATTTACTCTCTGCTGGTAATCCTTGTTCACCACCTATTCCTCTTCTACCTTGAAGTATTCAGTCTAGCAAGTTTTTTTAAAACTTTTATCAAAGTGATTCTGAGCACATTATTTACGACTATATTTGTATTAATTGCAGAATATCTGAGAAAGTGACGCTGATAACCGATGAAAGACAGGTATGTAAACAGAAGGCTACTGGTTGCCGGGATAATAATAATTTCAGCAGTTATTCTTATAATTAGACTTTTTTATATCCAGATAATCGAAACCTCATACCGCATCTCTGCCGAAAATAATGTGCTTCGTTATATTACACAATATCCTGCAAGAGGGCTTATTTATGACCGTAACGGGAAACTTCTTGTATATAATCAGCCAGCATATAACCTGATGGTTATTCCTGGTCAGGTAACTTCAATAGATACATCAGATTTCTGCGAAGCTCTCGGAATATCAAAAGAAACATTCCGTGAAAGTATGCAAGCAGCAATCAGTTACTCTAAAAGAGTTCCATCGGTTTTCTTAAAACAAATCTCAGCAGAAATATTTGCAGCGTTCCAGGAAAAAATGTTCATGTACCCGGGATTTTACGTCCAGACCAGAACCCTCAGAAAATATTCAAAACCTATTGCAGCACATGTTTTTGGTTATGTAAGCGAGGTTGATGAGTCGGTTGTGGGTAAAGATTCATACTATAAACCCGGGGATTACATTGGTAAAACGGGGATTGAAGAGGCTTATGAAACTGAGTTGAGGGGAAAGAAAGGCTTAAAAATCTTTCTTGTTGATGTTTACGGAAGGATTAAAGGTTCCTATGGTGATGGGGCATTCGACACAGTTGCGGTACAGGGAAAGGATATCATCTCAACCATTGATTCAGATCTTCAGGAGTATGCTGAAAAACTGATGACGAATAAATCGGGAAGTGTTGTTGCCATCGAACCTGCCACTGGCGAGATACTTGCCCTTGTTTCATCTCCGTCTTATGATCCCTCGTTGCTGATTGGAAGGGTGCGCTCTGAAAACTTTGCGAAGCTGTCGGCCGACACCACAAAACCCCTTTTCAACAGAGCCATAATGTCTGCATATCCTCCAGGTTCAACATTCAAACCTGTAATAGGCCTGATTGCACTGCAGGAGAAAGTAATCAGCCCCTATACAATGTTTGGCTGTAATAATGGATATCTTTTCGTGAGATGCCATCCACATGAATCTCCACTTGACCTTGCAGGGGCAATTGAAAACTCATGCAATTCATACTTTTGCCAAACATTCAGACGGATAATCGAAAATTCCACTTACCAGTCAGTCACTGAATCATTTGAAAGATGGAGAGAATACCTTACCGAATTCGGTTTCGGACGCACTCTGGGTTCCGACCTGGTCAACGAAAAGTCAGGATTTCTGCCGGAAGCATCATTTTATGATAAACTCTATGGCAGAGGAAGATGGAAAGCACTTACTATTATTTCACTTGCCATCGGGCAGGGGGAAATAGGTACCTCTCCACTGCAGATGGCCAACATGACCGCTGCCATTGCAAACAGGGGTTATTATTACAGCCCCCACATAGTGAAGGCAATTGGCAATTCAACAAATACAAACAGAGATCTGACAGCCAAACATATTATCAAAATTGATTCTGTTAATTTTGAAAGTGTAATCAAAGGCATGAAGAAAGCAGTTAACGGCGGACCGGGAGCTACAGCCCGCATAGCGGCAATTGAAGGAATAACTGTTTGCGGTAAGACAGGGACAGCACAAAACCCTCACGGGAAAGACCATTCAATATTTATCGCATTTGCACCTGAAGAAAATCCTCAGATTGCCCTATCTGTGTATATCGAAAATGCAGGCTTCGGCTCAACATATGCAGCTCCTGTCGCCAGACTGATTATTGAGAAATATCTTAGAGACTCAATATCAAATAAAGCCCTTGAAGAAAGAATAATATCGCTCGACCTGATGAACGTATGGAAAGAAAATTAAGTATATGGTCAAATGTCGATAAAATTACTTTTCTATTGTTTCTCCTGCTTGTTATAATGGGCTGGTTAAATATCTACGCAGCAGTTTTCAACGAGGAACACAGAAAAATATTTGATTTTTCCCAGCGCTACGGAAAACAAATGGTATGGATAATTACCACTATTTTTTTAGCACTGGCTATACTTTTTATTGATAACCGGTTTTATTTTTTCTTTGCATATTTTATATATGGGTTTTTGATTATCCTGCTCTTGCTTGTACTTATTGCTGGTAAAGAAATTTACGGCACAAAAGCATGGTTCGAAATTGGCCCGGTAAGTCTTCAACCTTCTGAATTTGCAAAAGCTGGCACAGCCCTTGCACTGGCCAGGTACCTTAATAATCGTAGTCAGGAACTTACTAACTTGCGTGTTCTTATTTCTGCTTCAGGCTTAATTCTCCTGCCTGCACTTCTAACTGTATTACAGCCCGATATGGGTACAACAATTGTTTATCTTAGTTTTTTTATTGTTCTTTTTCGTGAAGGCCTCAGCCCTTATATTTTCATATCCGGATTGTTGCTGTTAATATTGTTTTTCATGGCCCTTATTCTTAACGAACTATATGTGACAATTGCAATTATATCATTAGGATTCCTTCTCTCTTTGATTGTGGCCAGGAAAAAATCAGCAGTTGCCGCTGGAATTGCAGTGCTTGCCCTATTTTCATTCATAATATATCTATTTGATTATCACTACACCAAAAAACTTAATATTTCAATTGTTATTCTTGCTGGGCTATTATTATCGGGTCTGGTATATTCATGGCATTTTTACAGATACAAGGCCAAGGGTTTAATGATAATATACTTTTTTGTTCTTGGAAGCCTAATTTATATAAATTTTGTAGATTATGCATACCATCACCTTTTGAAACCTCATCAAAGAGAGAGAATAGAGATACTGTTGCAACTTAAATCAGATCCCAAAGGCGCAGGTTACAATATCAATCAGGCGGTTATTTCCATCGGGTCAGGAGGTCTAACAGGTAAAGGTTATCTGGGAGGCACCCAGACAAAATACCGGTTCGTTCCTGCTCAGAGTACTGATTTTATTTTCTGTACAGTAGGAGAAGAATGGGGACTCATAGGATCAGTAGTCGTTATCAGTCTTTATGTAGCATTATTTCTGCGGCTTATTTTTCTTGCCGAAAGGCAGCGATCTGCCTTTGCAAGAATTTTCGGCTACGGAGTTGTTTCAGTATTATTTATACACTTTTTTATAAACATTGGAATGACAGTTGGAATTCTTCCCGTAATAGGCATTCCCCTTCCATTCTTTAGCTACGGAGGAAGTTCACTCTGGGGTTTTACTTTTTTGCTATTCATTTTTCTGCGCCTCGATGCCGCCAGAAACGAATACCTGATATAATTCCTGTCAAAATGGAATCCTTATATCGTGAGAAATCTGTATTCCAAAATCTTTCTCAACATAATCAATCAGCTGAGGGAAGAACTCCATAAAATCATCCTGCAATGAAAAATAGTTCTTTTTAAGAGTTTTAATTGCCCACCGGGTCTCCCCAGGAAGTGACGATCTCCTGCTCAAGGTCCTGAGAACTCTCCTGATACCATGAATAGTCTGATAAGATTCAATCCAGTTGTGAATAATAAAAAAAGGCATCATTTTTTGAACGTTCTCCGGAAGAATATCGTAATTGTTAACCAGCGCCCTGTAAAAATTATATGTGATACTTTCTAACGGTCTTCTTGAAAAAAAATCCCACTCCTTTGTAAGAAAATGATCGTAAATTATATCAGTAATAACACCTGAATATTTATGATATTTCCTTGAGAAATGAAGCTTACTCCTGTGAACAACCGGATGACTGTCGGTAAAAGCATCAATATGCCGGTGAAGGATAATACCTTTCCTCACCTGCTCTGGATATTTGAGATAATCCCTTCCTTTTACATAGTCACCTATGTAATTGCCAATGATGATTTCCTCCGAATCACCCGATAGATATATGTGAGCCAGTACATTCATTATCCGATTTCAATAGTACAAAGAATTTATTATATAGTTATTTAATGGCTAAAAAAAATTTAGTTATTTTAATACAATTCAAAATTCAGGATATTTTCATGACAATCAAATTCATTTTAACCTGTACAGGGAAGGGAAAAACTTCATCAATAATTCTTTTTTCTTAAGGTAAATTTTAAATTTGTGAAGTCCTTCATGAAGAAAACTTTGTTGAAACTAAAAAATTAAAATCATGACAAAAAAGAATGTTATCATTATTGGTGCCGCAGGTAGAGATTTTCATAATTTCAATGTATTTTTCAGGGATAACGAGCTTTACAATGTAGTTGCATTTACGGCAGCGCAGATTCCTGATATATTTGGACGTAAATATCCCGGTGAACTTGCCGGGAAGTTATATCCTGAAGGTATTCCGGTATATTCTGAAGAAGAACTTCCCGCTCTAATTAAAAAATTAAAGGTTGATCTGTGTGTATTTTCTTACAGTGACATTACATATCAGAAAGTTATGTCGGTAAGTGCTATTGTGAATGCTGCAGGCGCAAGCTTCATGCTTTTGGGGCCAACCGAAACCATGATAAAAAGCCGTAAACCTGTAATTGCTGTTGGAGCAGTTAGAACAGGTTGTGGTAAAAGTCAGACATCAAGAAGGGTTATCGAGATTCTGCTGTCGAAAGGATTAAAAGTAGTAGCTGTAAGGCATCCTATGCCATATGGCGATTTGAGTTTGCAGAAAGTTCAAAGGTTTGCAGAAATTTCTGATCTTGACCGGTATGGTTGCACCATTGAAGAAATGGAAGAGTATGAACCTCATATTGTAAGGGGTAATGTTATCTATGCCGGAGTGGATTATGAAGCAATTCTGAAGAAAGCAGAAAATGATCCGCGTGGCTGTGATATAATTGTATGGGATGGCGGCAATAATGATTTTCCATTTTTCAAACCTGATCTGATGATTACTGTAACCGATCCTCACAGGGCAGGTCATGAACTCAGGTATTATCCAGGGGAAGTTACACTCAGACTTGCAGATATTGTTATAATAAACAAGATTGACACCGCCTCTCCCGATGCCGTTCAGATTGTCCGTGAAAATATTAATCATGTAAATCCATCGGCTGTGGTAATTGATGCGGCATCTCCCATTAAAACCGATAATCCATTACTTATAAAAGGGAAAAGGGTACTTGTGGTAGAAGATGGTCCTACTCTCACACATGGGGAGATGAAGATCGGAGCCGGGGTTGTTGCCGCCAGCAGATATGGAGCCTCACAGATTGTTGACCCCCGGCCTTACATAGTTGGTAAGTTAGCAGATACATTCAGAACATATCCTGAAATTGGAACTGTACTTCCCGCAATGGGATATGGAAAACAACAATTGCGCGATCTTGAAAGGACAATTAACAATACCAAATGCGATAGTGTGATAATAGCCACCCCTATTGACCTGAACAGGATTATAAAGATCCAGAAACCAACCACCAGAGTCTATTACGATCTTCAGGAGATAGGCTATCCGGATCTTGTTCAGGTTCTCGATGATTTTATTTCGAGGAAGAATCTTATTAAATAAAAAATCTATCTTTTAACTCTCGCATTGCCTTTCCAGATACTCCAGACCTGTTCTTCGTCGGCAGGCTGACAATAATCGGTAAGGAATGTTGTTGCCATTGCGCCGGTAGCCCAGCCAAACTGGATCCATTTCTCAGGCTCCCATCCTTTGAGTATGGCATAAAGCATTCCTCCTACAAAGCCATCACCACCGCCTATACGGTCAAGCACATGTATTTCACGAGGTTCAATAATATGCCAGTTTTCTCCTTCAAGCATTATAGCGCCCCAGAGATGCCTGTTACAGTTGATAACTTCCCTGAGTGTGGTTGCAAAAACAGAAGCTCCCGGATATTCCTTTCTTACTCTTGAGATCATCTCTTTGAAGCTCTCCATCTTCGATGTCAGATTCTTTCCCCCTGCTTCCGGACCTTCAATACCCAGGCAGAGCTGAAAATCTTCCTCATTACCCACAAGTATATCCGATAGAGAAGCTATTTCTCTGAAAGCAGATGCCAGTTCCTTCTCTCGATCCTTCCAGAAAGATGCCCTGTAATTAAGGTCAAATGAAATGCGTGTCTGGTGCTTTTTTGCCCTGCGGGCCAGTTCGAGACAGAAATTACTTGTATCGGGCGAAAGAGCAGCAATAAGGCCTGACATATGAAGAATCTGAACCCCTTCTTTCACAAAGAGACGCTCGAGATCAAAGTCCTTGACATTCAGTGTACGGCCCACCTCCCCTGCACGATCGTTATGTACCCTCGGCCCTCGTGGCCCATATCCTGTATCGGCAATATTAAACTGATGACGATAACCCCAGGGACCTCCCTGTTCAACTTCAACTCCTTCCCATACAATATGCCTTGAAGCAAGATTATCCTTGATAAATCTTGCAATGGGACTCCCCTTAACAAATGTTGTCAACACCTTAACAGGAAGCCCAAGATATGATGATACACTTGCTACATTCGACTCTGCACTCGTAGCCTGCATAATGTAAGTATCAGTACAATGAACAGGCTGATGATTGACAGGTGTAATGCGAACACCCATGCTGGTTGGAACAACCAGAGACCACATAAAGTTCTTTTTCAGTTCTAATCCCATATTATTAAATTAATTTAATATTTAATTATTTTACCTTTTAATCTTTTCTCTTAATATTCTGCCTGCATCTTCAAAACCCGGTTTATTCAGTAAAGCAAACATATTCTTTTTATATGCCTCCACGCCCGGCTGATCAAAAGGATTGACATCAAGAATATACCCACTTATTGCACATGACATTTCAAAGAAATATATCAATTGACCAAGATAGTAGGCATTAAGCGCAGGAATGTTCACTGAAATAACCGGAACACCTCCTTCATTATGTGCAATTACAGTGCCTGACTCAGCACTCTTGTTTATCTCACATATCTGTTTTCCTGCCAGATAGTTAAGTTGATCCTGATCGTCTTTCTCAAATGGCACTTTCACCTTTGCAGGAGTAGTGGCAATTGAAAGAACAGTCTCAAAAAGTATTCTCTGTCCTTCCTGAATATACTGGCCTAGTGAATGAAGGTCGGTGGTGAAGTCAACCGAAACGGGAAATATTCCTTTGCCATCCTTTCCCTCGCTTTCTCCGAAAAGCTGTTTCCACCATTCGGCAAAATAGTGAAGTTTTGGATTGAAGTTTACAAGTATTTCCAGTGATTTACCAGCCTGTAGCAGAATATTTCTTACCGTTGCATAAATCAGGGCAGGATTTTTCTCAGGCTCCTTATTACCGCGGGTAAACTGCATTGCAACTCTTGCTCCTTCAACAAGTTCCTTAATATTATATCCTGCAACAGCCACAGGTAAAAGACCAACGGGTGTAAGGACTGAATATCTTCCACCGATATCATCCGGTATTTCAAAAGTTTCATAACCATTAAGCTCGGCAAGCGAACGCAAAGCTCCTTTTGTAGCATCGGTAATAGCTACAATTCTGTCGCCTGCAATTGCTTTTCCATATTTTCTCTCAATCTGGTCTTTTAGCAGCCTGAAAGCAATAGCAGGTTCAGTTGTAGTACCAGATTTTGAGATCACAATTATCGAGTAGTTTCTGTGTTCAAGTACTTCCAGCAGGTCGTAAATATATTCCTCACAAACATTATGTCCTGCATACAGAATAGTATGAGTCTTATCTTTGCTGAAATGAGAGAATGAATGCGACAGTGCTTCAATTACTGCTCTGGCTCCTAGATATGAGCCTCCTATGCCTACAACCACTGTAGTATCGGAGATAGATCTGAGATGTTTAGCCATACTCTCAATGCGGCTAAGCTGAGGAGCAATGTCCTCAGGGAGGTTTACCCAGCCCAGAAAATCATTACCTGCACCAGTGCGTGAAAGAACCGCCTCCAGATGCCTTAATGACTGTCTTGTATGAGCGGCTAACTCTTCTAATGAAACAAAGTCTGCCACTCCTCCGATATTAATGCTAATATTTTCTTTCATTGTAATTAAGTTAAGTTTTTACCATAATTGGCAATACAAAGATAAAAAAAGCCGCAGGAATTACTTCTGCGGCTGACTATAAAATCACCTTTCCACCCTGAACAATTATCTTTCTCTAATTTCACCGGCACTTGACGACCTTGCATCAATATATTCAGGATCACCTCTATATACAATATCCCCTGCACTCGAAGCATGTGCTATAAGTTTTTTTGTTGCATAAACCTCAGCATCTCCCGCACTTGATACGCTCAGATCAGCTTCATTAACCTTGAAATCCAGCGCATTCAAATCCCCGGCACTGCTCAGATTTGCTTTCATTGTTTCAGCCTCGCCGGTTAGAGTTATATCACCCGAACTGCTTATGTTCACCTTAACATTGTCGGCATAAAGTTCCAGACGGATATTGCCGGCACTGCTCGATTCAAGAATTATATCGCTGCATCTTACAGGTGTTTGCCCGAGTATATCTCCCGCGCTGCTTGTCTTAAGTGACTTTACTTCTTTCATCGTAACATAAACCCTCTTTACAGTGGCATCACGGATACTAACATTGTCAAAATATATCCCCAGGATGCCATTTTTTACTTCCGTCACCAGATATTCCATAAGATTTTCATCAGCCTCAACAATAAGACTTTCACTATTTCCCTGACTTAAAAAAACATCAATGGATGTGCTTACACTTATCCCGTCAAAAGACGAAACCGTACGCTCTTCTTTCACTACTTTTCCGTTTCCCCTCACTGACCTGTAAAACTGACCATCAACACATGCAGTAAGAAAAAGGAGAAGGATTCCAAGAGTTAAAAATTTACTGTTTTTCATCTTATCAAAGATTAATTATTAAATTCACAAAAAAGACGAGAATTAATACAAAAAGATGCATCAATTGTGAATTTAATTGAAATATGCTACAAAAAAGATATAATATTTTTTAAAGGTAAGCCTTAAAAAATCTTTTTTCAGTTTATACTTTTTTCATTACCCTGTTTTCTTATTTCAACCATTTTTCAACGGTTTCCGGGCTAAGACCTGGCAGTCCAAGTTTGTTCTTTTTATTGAAAGAATTAAGTTCATTTGCCAGTCGGGCTGGTTTTTCAACCTCTTTCAGCGAAGAGACTGTAAGGTATCCAAGTTTTTTTACAGGATTTATCCATTCTTCCGGGATACCCAGTTTGAGAAATTCTTCCTTTGGGCTTTCAGGTTTAGGTTTTGGTATCAGTGGTTTCATCTGCGGAAAGAAAAGGACGTCCTGTATAGAAGGTTGATTGGTCATCAGCATTGTAAGGCGGTCGATCCCGATGCCCATGCCCGATGTGGGAGGCATACCGTATTCCAGTGCCTTTACAAAATCGTGATCAATAAACATTGCTTCATTATCTCCTTTTTCAGATAGTCTTAGTTGTTCCCTGAACCTCTCCATCTGGTCAATCGGGTCGTTAAGCTCAGAGTATGCATTGGCTATCTCTTTACAGTTGATAAAAAGCTCAAACCTTTCTGTTAATCCTGGCTTGCTTCTGTGCATCTTTGTAAGGGGTGATGTTTCAACAGGATAATCTATTACAAATGTTGGTTGAACAAGAAGATGTTCACATTTCTCGCTAAAGATGGCATCAATAAGTTTTCCTTTACCCATAGTGGGATCGTGTTCAATACCAAGGGTATCGCAAACCTTTCGCAGTGAAGTTTCATCCATTCCATAAAGATCATACCCCGTTGTTTCCCTGATAAGATCGAGCATGGGAACTCTCCTGTATGGAGGCTTAAGATTTATGACTTTATCGCCGTAAGTTATCTCAGTTTTTCCATGAAGGTCAATAGCCACTTTCTCAATTATTTCTTCGGTGAATTTCATCATCCAGTTATAATCCTTGTACGCTATATAAATTTCCATCACCGTGAATTCCGGGTTATGTGTACGGTCCATTCCCTCATTGCGGAAATCCTTCGCAAATTCATAAACCCCTTCGAAGCCACCGACAATAAGTCGCTTAAGATATAGTTCGTTCGCAATCCGGAGGTAAAGAGGTATGTCGAGTGCATTGTGATGTGTAATGAAAGGCCGTGCGTTGGCACCACCCGGGATAGGCTGAAGGATTGGTGTTTCAACCTCAAGATAACCTCTTGAATTGAATAGTTCCCTCATCGATTGTATAAGCTGTGTTCTCTTCCTGAAAACCTCCTTTACATGAGGGTTGACTATCAGATCAACATATCTCTGCCGGTATCGGAACTCAGGGTCGGTGACAGCATCATAAAGTTTCCCGTCCTTCTCCTTTACAACAGGAAGAGGGCGAAGCGATTTGCAAAGAAGGGTTAATTCCGTTACATGCACGGTTATCTCACCCATTTGAGTTATGAAAACAAATCCTTTAACACCAATAATGTCACCAATATCGAGAAGCCTTTTGAAAAATATGTTATAAAATGTTTTATCCTCACCCGGGCAAAGATCGTCGCGACGCACATATATCTGTATCCTTCCTGTTGTGTCCATTATTTCAGCAAAAGAGGCACTTCCCATTATTCGCTTTGACATTAGCCTACCTGCCAGACATACATTCTGATAATTGTTCTTTTCAGGTGAATAATTCTCAGTTATCTCTTTTGCATAAGCATTAATAGTGTATTCCGCAGCAGGATAAGGATCAATACCCAGTTTTTTTATCTCTTCAAGCGTCTGCCGGCGGATAATTTCCTGTTCGCTTAAATTAATTTCTGACATTTGTTTTACGGAAAATTTGTGCAAAGATAGAAAACTTCCTTAACCAGCAGGATTATTTATATGCATACGATTTTACAATTTCATGAAAATTTTTTTGAAGAAGCTCTGTCAGCGGGCCAGGCCTACCGGCACCTATAGGAATTTCATTAAAAGCAATTACCGGAGTTATTTCAGCTGATGTGTTTGTAATAAAAGCTTCACTCACTCTATTCAGCTCACTTTCATGCACAGCCTTTTCTTCTACTTTAATGCCGCTAATTTTTGCAGCTTTTATTGTATTTTTTCGGGTAATGCCGGAAAGAATATATTCCGACTCAGGATGCGTCCTCAGAATCCCGTCAATAACAAAAAAAATATTTGAATGTGAGCCTTCTGTAATATATCCGTCTCTAATAAAAATGCATTCTCCATGCCCCTTTGAAGTGGCCTCTTCGAAACTCATTGTATTTGGAAGAAGGGCAATTGATTTTATGTCACACCTTCCCCACCGAATATCATTTTTCAGCAAAACACTGATTCCGTTTTCTTTGCCGGTCGATTCAGGAATGAATGATCTGGCAAATCCATAGGTTGTGGGTTTTACAGAAGGGGAAGGAAAGGTATGAGTGCGAGGAGCTACTCCTCGTGTTACCTGAAAATATACAAGAACAGGTTTTTTCTCGAGAAAATTTAATCGGATCAATTCTCCGGCAATCTCCGGAAATGAATCGGCTTCATCCCATTTTATTTTAAGTTCCCGCAGACTCCTTTTCAGACGGGAATGATGACCCTCCATATTAAAAAAGAAACCACTATACCATCTGACCACTTCATAAACTCCATCAGCAAAAAGAAATCCTCTGTCATCGGGACTTACCGAGACATTTTCTTTTGGCAGAAATTCCCCGTTAAAGAATACTGTTTCAACCATGGAAATCTTTAGCTTTATAATGCCCTTAATAATTAATCTATTTCAGACAATTTTTAACTTTAAACACCCATGCATAATAGCAAGGAAGAGCTGACGGAGTAATTGCAGGCAGAGTAATTGTAAATTTACCTGATGAATAAGAATATTTTATTCTCCCTTTATAGCCAATCATTTCAACCCCGGAAGGTTTGCCAATGCCTCTTATAGTGAGCGGTTTATCCTGCCATTTTGTGATAATCATATAAAGGTCACTACCTTTTCTGGTAAAATATTGATATGTTTCCTGAGTTATCTGTGGTGCCCCATCCCATTTACGTGTTCCATAAATAGCTTCACCGTTAATTTTCAGCCAGTTTCCAATGTCATGGAGCCGCTGCTGCATTATCCCGGGAATACGCCCATCGGCTGTGGGACCAATATTAAGAAGCAGATTGCCGCCTCTGGCCACTTTATTGACCAGTATATGTATCAACTCTTCAGATGTAGAATAATCTTCGAGCATCTCATTCCGGTTATATCCGAATGATCCTGCCATACCTCGGCACTCTTCCCATGGCCTTTCAAATTTCATACTGCTTGCATCACCATCGTGGACAAGATCATATTCTGTTGTAAAATAACCCCCATGTTTACTGCGAGTCTCCTTTCCCCATCGGTCGTTTATTGCAACAGTTTCTTTCACAGGCGATTCATTGAACAGCCATTTCAGAAATTCAGTGCTTTTGAGAACATCTGAGGTATAGTCCCACTCACCGTCGGTCCAGAAAATATCAGGCTTATAATTAGTTACCAGTTCCTTCATCTGCGGTATCATGTGCTGGTCGACATACTCATCTATGGTTTCCTTCTTATAGAGAGGGTGATACCATTCAAGCAGGGAGTAATAATAGCCCATTTTCAATCCCTTTTCTTTAACAGCTTTTGTGAGGTCGCCTAAAAGGTCGCGATGAGGTCCGACGTCAACCGCATTCCAGTTCCATGAATATTTTGATGGCCACAGGGTGAAACCTTCGTGGTGCTTTGAAGTAAGCACAACATATTTTGCTCCTGCTTCCCTGAAAATCTCAGCCCAATCGTCGGGATTGAACATTTCTGCCTTAAAATACCGAACAAAATCCTGGTACTCGAACTCGGGGCCGTAAACCCTGTTATGAAAATCAATAAAGAAATGCTGAATATCGGATTTTTCTCTCCAGCGTCGCCAGTACCATTCTGCATAACGCTGATAAACGCTTACTCCGTCGCGTGCGGTGGGGCTGTATGAAGGCACTGAATAGACTCCCCAATGGATAAATATTCCGAATTTGGCATCTTCAAACCATGCCGGAACAGGCCGACTGTCGATTGACTCCCATGTCTCATTGTATTGGGCCTTCAATGAGGTAACCACCATTAAAATCACAAACAATAAAATTATCCCCTTCATATTTCAATTTTTTACTAAAATATAATTTTATTACATACCTGCTGTTCTAAAGGTAAAATACCTTAACAACTACAAGGTATAAGCTTCCTTAAAATATCTTCACCATGCTATTGCAAATGCTCTGCTGAAATAGCATATTACTATACTATATACCGGGTAACGATTAATGTATTGAAGCCCCTTTTTGTGTCATCAATGTAATATCTTTTCTGTCAATAAACTATGTATTTTCAGAGCCAGATTAACCTCCAAACTTCAAATCAACTGACTCAGTTTTTCTGTTGTGAAGATTCACGATTCTTTCTTTTGTTACCTCACCTTTGAATTTTGCCCACACTTTGTATGAACCGGTATTTATTCCTGGTATTTCGCAGATTCCGTCCTTTTTTGTTTTTAATGCTGCCGATTGACGACCATCGAGAGTTTTGATAAAAACATATGCATCTGGTACCGGATTATTTTTTGTATCGACAACCTTCACACGAATATTACCTGATGAGTTGCTGAGGACAACGTTAACACCGGCAAATTGTTTAAACCTGCGTTTTACAACAAACCTGAAAAGACCCTTTAAGGGAATGCGGCAGAGGTTCGTTTCAACAAGTATATCAAAAGGAATATTTGTAACACTGAGTTTTTCGACATCCCTTATCTGCATAAATAAGACAAGATCAACTGAAGCTCCCGAACGAAGGGTTAAAGAAATATAGTTCTTATCAATCCCGCGGGGTATCAGTTCTTTTAGCCTTGAAAAATACTTACTGTCAGGCATGAACCACCGGCATTTTATCAGTTCACGATATTTGCCAAGCACAGGGGGCAAGGTTATCCTGAATTCCTTTGTGGTTTTGAGTCTGTTCTTAATATGATATACATGTTCAAAGTATCCGCGCAGGTTTTTCAGTGATTTTGATCCGGTTCCATCCCCGGCTGTATCAGGTTCGGCATCTTCCCCGGGATTATCCTCGTCAACCTGACCCTGCCCCGGTTCAACCGCACCTGTATCACCTTCACCCTGATCTATAGCACTTTTGGCCACTCCTCCAGGGTCAATATTCAATTGTGCTTCGTTCAGTCTTCCTATAATATCCCAGTCAATATCTTCATCAAGTTCCGAATCCATAATGGCCTTTATTGATGCCCTGGCTTTAATACAGCGGTGTGAATATTGCGGCTCAAAAAATTCATTATAAGAATACGTATAATTATCGCCTGGTTTCAATAATTGAGCTGAATTGACCAGCCGGGAGTCTGTGGGGTTAACATCACAGTCGCCACCTCCACCTGTTCTGAAAACACCAACGCCCACATTAAATTCCTTAACCGGATGAGTCCCCCGGATATGGATCCTGACTGATATTTTATTACCCCTGTTAGCTTCATAATTGTCGTACAGATCCCTGTCTGCCTGGGGTATGCTGTTATCGAGAGGATCCAGATCATTCAGCCATATATCGTTTGTCTTATACCAGGGGTTTCCATCGTCAATTTCGATAGAAGGATAACCCGGATAGTATTCTGCCTGAAAAAAAATATCGTCAGCGCCAGCCAATTTTTGCTTATAGAATGATTCCAATGGCGAACTCGGAATATTCCCGAGATTGTATATTTTGCCTGCAGCTGCATGGAAAGTCAGCAGTTTGTCAGGATTGAAAAGTGAAACAGCATCAGTATCAAAAGCCTGCTTCCATGCAGTTAAATAACCGATTTGATTGTTGAAAGCATCAAAATTCAAACAAACAGGAAGATTTATCGAACCATCCTGAAGAGATGTCAGATGTGAAATCATATTATCACAATAAGGGAAAATAAGGAAGAAATGAACTTCACTATTATTGTAATAGGGTGAACCTGGTGGATCAAGGGCATATCCAAGATTATCCCAGTCAATTGAACCAGTACCGTCATTGAGCCCATTGTTATCTGCATTTCCGCAGATAAAAACAACAAATGTGTTTTTCTTTACCTGGCCCTGGGGCAGAGTTCCAGCTGGGATATGTTCAGCTATTGTACTGGCAATTAATTGAAAATCAGCATCAATGTGTGAACAACCGGTAGTTTCTATGATATGGTCTGCAGGATATCCATACAGATTGATGAGAGTATCTTTCACATCTGAAAGATTTATTGAATCGTCGGTTCTGAACAGAAAAGCATATTTGTCGAGAGGCGAATTTGTTGCACACATAATATTATTTATTTTAGGTTATTCATTTCCAGATAAGGTCTGTATTGTTTTTTCAAGTTCATCGAGCCTTGAAAGGATTAATGCCATTTCATTTTTGAGAGATATTATTTCTGCATCCTTCTCTTTGATAATATTATTAAGTTCATTTAGTGCAGGAATAATTAGTACGCCGAGTTTAGTATAATCAATAGTTTTATATCCATCACTTGTTTCAGAGACAATCTCCGGGAAGATCTCCTGTACCTCCTGAGCAATAAGGCCTATTTGTCTTTCCTTAGGCATTTTCTGATCGTAGAGAGATCCTTCCTTCCACATGAATGAACAGGGTTTCATGCTAAGGAGCTTTGACAGCGTTGAAGTGAGAGGTATGATATCCGTCTTAAGAGAAGCATCTGAATATTGTCCGATTCCCACTGTATATTGTAGTGTGCCATTGATCCGGAAAATATCATTTGCAAACTCTCCGTAAACAAGAGGGGAAGCTGAGGCATGATTTTCTATAACGAGGAGGCTATCACCGAATGTTGAATATCCAGCCTTATAGCCTATAAATATTCTGCCGCTTCCTCTTGAACTACCACTTGATTCGGCACCAAGGTAAACATTATTGCTACCGGTGTAATTTTTAGCTCCCGAATTAAATCCCAGGAAAGTATTGAACGAACCGCCGGTATAACCTGGACGGCCATCATCAACACCGGAGCAGTAACCAATATATGTGTTCCCTACACCGGGACCATTTGCATAGCCTGCCTTCATACCAATGTAGGTATTGTTTGACGTTGTGCTGGCTTTCCCCGAACCAAATCCGATAAACACATTACTTGTACCAAGAACATTATTCTTTCCTGATTCTGTACCCAGATAGACATTGTAACTGGCAACTGTTGTATTATATCCAGCCTGATAACCAATAAAAAGGTTTTCTCTTCCATCAGTAGCATTATATCCTGTTTGATAACCTATGAAAGTGTTGTATTTACCCATTAGCTGATTGAGTTTTTCTCCACTCTGATGTCCAATCCTGTAGTTGATTGGGTTCATCCTGAGGAAGTTCTGGGCTTCCCCTGTTTTAATGTTCGAAAGAGTAAATCCGGCTGTTGAGTCATTAACCTGTATTACCGTTTTATCGTAATTTACGCTCAGAAACTGAGGAATGATGGTTTTATTGCTGCTAAAACCTCCTATTGCAAATCCGCCTTTGTTGTATTTAGTAGGCTCTTTAATATAAAATCTTATGCTATCTTCGCTAATCCTCATATAGTCAACTTTGCTTTGTTTTGAGGCGTCAAAACTACCAATAGCAAACCCTCCCTTTACTCCTTTTGCGGTCTGATCGAGATATATCCTGACACTATCTGGACTTACAAGCAAATAATCATTTGTTAAGCCTTTGCTTGCATCAAAGCCCCCGATGGCAAAGCCACCCTTTAATCCCTTGTTCAGGGGATCATCATATATATACGCCCTTATGCTGTCGGTTGAGACTACAAAAAGATCTCTCTCTCCCTTTGAACTGTCAAAACTGCCAATAGCAAAACCGCCTTTTACTCCCTTTGCATCACCGTCACTCACATATGCGCGAACGCCTTCATTATATACGGCAAATATCGTCCTTCCGTTTTTGTTCTTTACCTCAAACAGTGGTTCTTCCATACTGGCAGTCTCGCCCTCTACTGTTAATTTTTTAACAGAACCACTGAGATCATCGGCCCTGAGAGCATAAGGCACCGACCAGAGCTTTGCAGAGCCCATAACTTTATATACATAATCCGGTGATACTGCAATTTTGGTTCCGACAAAAAGGTCAGCAGGTGACCAGTCGATTTCACTGAAACTTGCTGCGCTACCCTGAACCTTTGTTGCAGTGGGACTGCCCAGTACAACGGTAAACATACCGAAAGAGTTGGTTTTTACATTGGTATGTTCTTCTTCCCAGATATAAACACCTCCAGTACCAATGTAAAACCCTGTGGTATCAGAAAGAACCGAGAGCTTCACTTTAATGGTTACTTCTGTTATCGGATTACCGTCAGAGTCGCGGGCAATAGCCTGATAGTTAAATCCCTGCGGGACCTGGGATTTGCAAGGAGAAAGGAGAAAGGCGAAAGGTGAAAGGAAAAAAAGAAATAAAATTTTTGTTTTCATGATGACAGGTATTTATCGTTAAAATAATTTTACTCATTAGTATCTTTACAGATACTGGTTCAAAGCACAGAATACAAATAAAAACCCATGAATAACTTCTATTTTTATATTATTAATTTTTAGGCTAAATGGCTCTGAAAATCAGAAGTTACGAAGTTCGGGGACAAAAAGCCTGAAATTTAACAATAAATTGAATTTTAACTAAATACAAGTTATATCAAAAAAATAATAAATCCAAATTATTTTGACGAATGCTGCTATATTTTTATAAAAGGCTGAGTTTTTGTAATAAAAGATGTTTTTACAGAAGCTTGAAACTAGATTCAGACTAAAAAAATAAAAATTGTAAAGAGCAATAAAAGTTGAGTTTAACTTTAACTATTAATTAAATTGTTTCTATTATTACTTAAAATTCATCCTCCGTTTAGCCCAAAATGAAAACCAGGAATTTTCATTGTCAACCATTTAAAGCGATTATAAAAAATATGTAATAAAATGAGCAGGGTAATAAATAGATATCCCTCGCTCAATACTCTGAGGATCTTTGAAACAAAAAAGGAAATACGTCAATTTTCCGTGAAAATCATCCATTTCACGGACATAATCTAAATCAAGTCAACCCGAAACAATTAATATTATTCCGCTAACCAACCAAACCTGATGAAACTATAATTTATCGTAAACCATTACTTCATAAAGGTCACCGTATGAAGATGAAGCGGTTGACTCAAGTACAAGATTACCGTTGCTCAATTTATATATTTCTGTTATGGTTATGTCACCTGCATCACCTGCATTCATCTTTGAAACAACCTTAAGAGAAGCTTTATCATCCGACCATACAGCTGTTGATTTTTTCTGGGATTCCATAAACCCCGGATTTATACATTCATTGCCGTCAAGAGTCAGCGTATCAACCGAAGTAAAGTCCTGACCCTGGAAATTTGAATGTTTTTCAACCGTCATATTAATGCCCTCATGCTTGATTATTATTTCCAGCGGAGCCATGCTAAATTCTGTATTGAGCTGGCTTTTCTGAGTATTCAACTTCCATGAGCCTGAAAAATTAATACTCTGTGCTGATAATGCCATAGTTAACGTTAGTGCTGCAAATAATAGCAATTGTCTTTTCATGTTTTAATAATTTAGGTTTTACAACTTTATTGTCAAATATATTACTTTTTAAAGAAAATTACGGTTCAAATAATCCTGGAATTTTTCTTTATATTGATCTCCCACCGGTATATAT
>DYKN01000133.1 GCA_020722575.1 Rikenella microfusus
GATAGGGATATCTTACGAAAGAAATCTTTTTCCAGAAGAAATTGGACTTGACCGTTCCGTTAGAAATAAATTTCTAAACGGGCTAAACATCTAACTGGGTTTATTGACAAAAAGGAGATTTGTAGACTATACTAAAAAGGTAATTTCCTTTACTGACGATGATTTTGGCGTTTGAAGGTGTGAAGTCGGGTTAAAATTTTAAATGGAGCATCTTCGACCTCTCTGAGAGCTTTATCGCTGTGCAAATTCCAGATTTTACCTTGAATCATATGTTATTCCCCTATAGATATCCAATCCCCAACAGATGGCAGAAATCCTTTAATTGTTGGCGATAATCTCCATAGATGAGGATGTAATGTTGAGCTAACATTTCGTCAGCAAACTGCTCCACCGGGCGATCCAGAATTACTTCTAATCCAGGGAATTGAGGAGCCGGTGGATTCCAACCAAGTTCCTCCCACTTTCTGGGTCTCTTTGCTTCTCCCGTGACAATATGGAGGAAATAACTATCTCCCCGATAGCCTAATCTGGCCAAGGTAACAGACCCTGTCTTTGCTCTTGAGGTATTCATCACTCCGACATTTAAGCCTCCCCAACCAGCATAGGTTGACATTTCCCAGGGGCCGTCTATATATTCAGGTGGAATAAAACCACAGACACCGACCAATATTCTATCCTTCATAAATTCATACATTTCCATAAAGGTGGTCGCCTGACCGGATAAATACTTTAATATTAATTGAGTAACCGAACCAAGAGCATCATCCTCGCAAATAGCCGGAACTCTTTGGGATAGCAAAGTCAATATCATGCAGGGTGGAAAATTCATATATTTCTTCATCCCCTCTACGCATTTTATGGAAATAGCATTATATTTTCTTGCAGTGATAATATCATCTATGGCTAAGTAAACTTTAGTTAATCTTTGATAGATCTCAGGAGAAATTTTAGTTTCACAATGCCACTTCTTCTTTATCTCGCTGACAACATTAGAGAGTCGTTTTTGATCAACCTTTTGTGATTGTTGTTCCACCTCCAACATATCAAAGACTTCCACTTCCGGGCCAATTTTTGACCTTAATGAAACCCCGTCAAACATCGTCGCATAAAGACCCATATCAGCATAACCCATCATGCCAATCTTAGCGTTAGACAGTTCTCTGATACTTTTTGCTACGATAGCAAAATTTTTTACCTTATCGATGCTTAAAGGGTTATCCGGCCAATCGTAGATTAACTTGAACTTAAAACCCATCTGAGTGAGTGGTTCGCGCAAAGCAGAGGTTCCAGCCTGAGAAGCAGGAGAAACCAAACTACCGTTTTTAGTATAGCCACCCAATCCCCAAAGCAAGATAGGTTTATGTCTAAATTCCCTTAAGACTTTGAGCACGATAGGGGATTCTATCCAACTGGATATACAGGCAATTAAAAAATCGAAATCTTCTTTTTTAAGTTTTTCTATCGCTCTTTCTGCATCAGTTAAAGTATTTACCTGAGTAGATTCAACCAATTTTATGCCCAAAGACCTTACCGCTTCTGCTGCTTTATTTGACCTTTTTTCAGTTATCTCTTTTGGATAAGAGATACAGGCAAATCCTACAAACCCAGCCGTAATTTTGCTGACCATCAGACATTCCTCCTTGAATTAATTCAGCTGTCTTAGATTGAAGTTGTGGTTACAAACTGTCACTCCAGAACCTCCTTATTTTCTTCCTTTATCTTAACCCCCTATAATTCATAGACTCCAACTTTTCTCCTAAAACTCTCTTTTTCTATGTTTTTTTATCACCCACTGGTTCAAATTTATTCAACATTTAATCACAATAGCAAAATTAAGTCAAATTTTTCTTGCCGTGGGTCAAACCACCCTACTTTTAGCGCATTTTACCTGCCTTAAAGTAAGATAACTCCATTACAGACAAATACTTATTGAGGTATAATACAGAGAAGTGGTAAAAAAGGGGTAGCCAGAATGTTTGTAGAAGAGATAAAAAGCAAAAAAGGTAATACTGTTT
>DYKN01000134.1 GCA_020722575.1 Rikenella microfusus
CTAGCGTGAGTTTCCTACTTTAGAGCGAAAAAATCGTCAAACTCCTTGATATGATTATAACACAGCAGTTTTGGTTTGTATATACTAAACCGCTGTTTTTTGTATTATTTCCCACATCTGTTTTTCTGTGCTGTTCATTGATTCCAGTTGGTTTTCAGCCTTCGGCTTGCCTTTTTTACCTGTGTAATAAATGACAGTTGACTTTCGTATATTGGATAATCGCTCTATGATTTCCTCCAGCGACATTTTAATACCGGCATCAAAAAGTTTCTTCCTCAAAATCTCCCCCAACAACAAGCCTAAAAGACAAATAAAAGTATGAACCTTTATCTTCTGGTCAGTCCAGTGATATTGAGGTCTTACGCTGAAATGGTATGGATTTTTAAGGTGACGGAATATCCATTCTATTTTGCTTTGTCCGTGATAGGCTTCAATTATTTCCTCGTTTGTCCATTCCATTCTATTGGTAAAAAATATCTTCTTGCCGAAAACTTCATTTATAATTCTATTCTGGGCTGTTTTATTAATCGTAAAGGATATATCAAACCTACTTTTATTCTTCAAAGATGCTTTTACTTGCACCCTGATAACATCTTTTATAAGATGTCCGGAGACAATTTTACTTATTTGTTCCAATAGTTGTTCGTTATCTCTTTTTCTTGCACCGGGAGAATTCAGTTTTTCCTTTAATATCTTTAAGGCATTGATTCTTTTCTCTATCTCTTTCAAAAACCCCCTTGTCTGGCCATCCTTTAATTTCTCACTTCTCTTAATAATTATCCTGTGCTCTTTACCCCATAATACCTTTTCAGTTCTGTGGACAAGTATCTTTTTGCCATTTGCCAATTCTACCTGATGGTACTTCTTGTAAGGAATTGTTATCAAGTCAGAATGCGAATAAATAGAGAGCGTACCTACATAACCAACATTTTTCCCCTTCAATATATCCATTCCTTTCGGGCTATTGTTACCCTTATCAAACACCAGCGTTATTTCCTCTACCTGCCCTACGATACTTTTCAACCTTTGCAGCATCTTTTCCAAATACTCCGGAAAGATGGAAACATCGTTTCTGTTACCCTGGTAGATATAAGAAAAAATGGGCATGAAAAAATCTTTCGTGGTTAAAAGTGCCAAATTATATTGCCTTAAGTCATCCCTCTTCTGTTTGTTATTTCCTCTCTGCCCGATAGTATTTTGGGTATTGGTAGTGTTTATATAGGTATAGAAATTAGTGCTGTCGTAAAATAGTACAGACCAGTTTAGTCTGTATTTCTTATCTACCGTCCTGATAATTTCCTCTTCTATCTTTTCTATGTCTTCCTGTCGTATCTCATCCATCTGGTCCCAGAAATGCTGGCTGGTTATCCTGTTTGCATTGAAACTCAGCAACTCTGGCAGAGTGGTAGTCTCTGCCCATTGGCTGAAACTTCTTTTGCTTGCGGGTTTTATGACACGGTGTATTGCACCTGCCAGTATCGTCTGCCCTATGGTAAGATTATCCCTCCGCTGTGCTGGCAAATATCTATCCAGTATTTCCGGCAGCCCTATCTCTTTTCCTGCATTCAAAAGTCCTGATACCGCCCCATGTGAAAAACTCTTTACTTTTTTTTCACGCTGTTGGCTCATACGTTTCAATAAATTCTCCGCCTTACCGATATATTCAAGTACAAAGGGTCTGGGCTTACCGTTAACTCTTCTGCATTCCACTATATACCAGTATTCCTTGCCGTGCACTTTTTTCTTCTGTAATGTAGCCATAATAATATTAGTATATACATAACTTTTTATTTTGTCAAGTTTATTTTAAAACTACTGTATATAAAGGATATTATACAGTATAAAAGTATACTCCTATCATTTATTTTAGTATATACAGAAAAAATAAGCGAAAACCCTTGTCCTGACTTAATTTTGGTCTATTTTATATCTTCAAGGTAGGAAACTCACGCTAGAGAAAATATAATAAAAACCCATAATATGGTTAAGGAAAAAGACCCTTATCA
>DYKN01000135.1 GCA_020722575.1 Rikenella microfusus
GTAGAGTGCGCTCGTGTTCGCAAGGTAGCCCTTATTGTATAAGGCATCGGAGTGCATAACGATCCCTTCGGGTGCAATGAAAAGAGCGCCGGCGCTGGTGATGAGCTGCGCATTGCTTTCTACGAGCAGCGGGTTTTCTGTAGAAAGCTTCTTGGTTTGACCGAAAAACCTGCTTACAAAATCATCCTGCACGCCTTTGTTGTTCACATAAAAGGTGAATGCGGGAAGATTTTTATCATAAAACCGCGCAATATGCGTGCGGTAGATGGTGAATTCTTTCCGCCGGGATAGATTCTGCTTTTGTTTCACAACAGAAGCAAGGGCTCTGCTCTGGTCATTTGATATTGTGACGAATTCCTTCCCCCGCGCGACATAGATATTGCTTTTCTCGACCGTAAACAGTTTCCCCTTTTGGATTTCGCGAATCACGGGAGCGGGTGGCTGCACCTGTCCCAATTTCGCAGGTGCCGGTTTGCTGAATGCTGTTTTCAGGTTTCTATACAAAAGCGAAGAGTCTCTTGCCGGAATAAACATCGTCCAGGGGTTTTGATCGTTTTTCGACGGCGCAGGCAATGCGAATTTTTTCATCATCGGGTTTGTGATGTTTTTCATGGAAAAGGCAAAAGCACTTTTTGTCTGAATTCCAGACCTGAAAAGCTGGTCGGGATCAAATGGGTTGAATCCTATTTTGCTCTGAAACATGTTTCCGAGAACTGCCATTTCCGACATCGCCGCATTGCCCCGCAGGGCAGAATAGGTTTTCTTGATGATGTGTGAGAGCTGTTTAATCGGCGCGCTTTGTATGAAAATTCTATCGTCAGCCGAAGTGTACAATGCCGCATTGAACGTCTGGGCCGAGAACGCATCTGCTTTGAGCAGACACACGACTGCAATTGTGGCGATGAATAAGGCATAACCCGTATGCAATCTCCGCAGTAGCATGGTAACACTCTCCTTGACAGCAGAAATAGCCGGCATATCGGCCGGTACGATTGATACCGTGAGGTATTGAGGCAATGCACGCAATCATTAAAAGGTTTGCATGTTTGCGAAGTGCCGAAGGCATTTGAGTTTAGCCCGAAGCGCAAACACGCTGTTATCTGCTGTTGATTGCCCCTTGGTTGAACATTGGCGAAATCATATTCTTTTCATATTTGACTAATTTCCCATGTTTATTCAATTTTATTTTTTCAAAATCGATATCTTTAATATTTTCAGGAATTAAAAAATATGGTGCTAATTTTTCCCAGTCTATATCCCTTATCGTCTCTACTTCATCTAAGTAAAAGCTAACCCATATATCTCCAATTTTAGAGTTGGGTAATTCCTTGGATAGTTTATTTTTTGTAATGTTAACATACTTTCCATCAATATCGATCCCGATAAATCTTCGTCCCAATCTCTTTGCGGCAATAACTGTTGTACCTGTTCCAACAAATGGATCGAATACAATATTATTTTCATCTGTGCTCATGAGAATTATCCTTTCTAATAAATGTATAGGTAACTGGCATGGATGCTCATCTCTATACTTATTATGTTTAATTCTATGAATATCTGTCCATACATCGGATACTAAAGGTCCAAAAGGATGTAAACCTGCTTTTTTACCTCCATAATCTTTCAGGAGATAGCCACATTTCCTGCAGCGTTTGTGTGGATAGCGAATTTCATAAAATTTATTTATCTTTGGATCCTTCACATAGTACAAAATACCATAATGAGCAGGTTGCAAACTTTTACCCATTGGTGCTGTTGGTGCATCCCATGCGATCCAATGCTTGAAGTCAGCAACTTCATTTAAAAAACTTGCATAATATGTTAGCCATTTTGGTATATTATGCACGAATATAGAACCCGTGGGTTTTGTAATTCTAACCATTTCATGTATCCATTTCCTACACCACTCCAAATATGCGTGAAACTCTTTATTATCTTTATACTCATTATATTTTTTCCTTAAATTAAAAGGTGGATCGGCAAATGT
>DYKN01000136.1 GCA_020722575.1 Rikenella microfusus
TCAGAATCAACCCGACTACAGCCAACTTATTTATTTTCAGAATCATATTTAATTAATGGGGAATTCTATCTTCATGACTTAGAACAATATAACCATAATTTAAGTATTCTTTAATTACTAAGAATGATTACAAACAAAACGGAGATTCCTCGTCCCGAGGACTCGGGACTCGGAATGACATGTTGTTATTAGGGATAAGGGGAAGAAGGGGCGATTTGCATCTAAAATCAGAAGAAAGTTCAAGTATTTATACAAATCGCCCCTTCTTCCCTTCCATCCTATGACTAGCCTGTCATTCCGAACGAAGTGAGGAATCTTTATCAATTTATCATTCCCGACACTCATTTTTTTATTTCAGCACTACTGTTCCCTCAATATAAAAACAAAATCCCCGTTATCATCTCCCACATTGCTTATCGGTCCCCACCTGGGGGAAGTCATGCTGTTCGCCATCACCGGCTTCTGAACAAGGTTGTACAAATCAAGAGATCTGAGATACTGTTCAGTGTTTATCCTAAGCTGTTCCACCAGCACCTCTGCAAACTTGCTTTCATCAGCCACTTCAGTTGTTCCTCCGCTTGTTATGGCTTTCCTGCTTTTCGATTTGATAAGATCGAGGATTGCTGTAGATGCATCATCATACATTCCCCTTGCCGAATATATTGAACCCGAATAGCAGGCATCTGCAATAAGCAGTATATGCCGCGCCTTGCAGGCTTTGATAAAATCAGTAATGGTGCTGTTGCTCAACCATGTAACCCTCGAACTTGTAGCATCTGACAGAAGCCAGTAGCCGATATCAGCCTCCTGATCCATTTTACCGTGCCCGGCATAGAAAATGAGCAGATTATCTTCAGGAAGCAATTTCTTCTGAAGCTCCTCAAGCGTGACTTCAACATCGAGTTTGTTTCTGTTATACAGTGTCATGATGTTGCTGCGGTCAAATGTATAACGTGTCGCAAGAACCTCCCTGAGGGCAGTGGCATCAGAGACCGGACGTTTAAGGTTCATCATGCCTGATTCCGTTCTGTATGTATCGTTTGCAATGATAAGAGCATAGTATTTCCCCTCCTGCACAGCAAACGGAGACAGGTTCTTTACCGGTTCAGTATAAAAAACACTGTAAGCAAGGTCCTTTATCTCTTTTCCGTCTTTAACCAGGGAAATATACAGTGAATTGGATCCTTTCACCAGGTTATATGTATGGGTGTAGAGATCCCCGGCTGCTGTCGGCTCAACTTCAACATTGTTTACAAGTACTTTAATACCCTGTGACGGATTTATTATCTTCATGACCAGGGTTATTGCCTGCTGATCGGGCATGAATGTCTCACCCTGCTTCATTGTCCTGGGTTCAAGAAGCTGTATATCAGTTTCCGGCTCTGCCGGTTTACTGATGGTGTTAACAAGAACCTTCACCTTCTCGCTCTTTATCTCCTGCGATCTGACCACAGGGGCAGTTATTGCCAGGATCAGAGCGACAACTAACAATTTCAATACTGAGCTTTTCATGTGTAAATAATTAAAAAGTATATTTTGCTGAAATTAAATAACCGTTTTCGGGCAGTTTCATCAGCCCTATATTCATTTTCTTCTGAGAAGTGTCCTTTATCGGTATTGCTGCCGACCAGATCATATTTACAGCCCAGAGACCGGCAGCACCGTAAAGCATGTACTGCGACATATTAAAGCTGCTTACAGATTTGTCAAAAAGGTCGTCCCTCGCTGCACCTGAAGCTTCCTTATAATCGGTATAATAATTATTGTGCTGAAGGTAAAAGTACAATGAAGCGCCTGCAGTCCCGTACACCAGTCCGCTCAATAACAGGTGACCTCCCTTACCTGATGCTTTCTTCTGTCCGAGCCCGGGCAGGAACACTGAAGAAAGCATTATATTACCCCGTGAAACCGACTTTTGCACGGGTATATATGTCGGTATGACCTGTTCAACCTTTTTACCTGTCACCT
>DYKN01000137.1 GCA_020722575.1 Rikenella microfusus
TATTATCATTTCCCTGTCCCTGCTTCTTGTAGCAGTAATTATGTATTTTATCAGCCGGGCAACTTTCAGCAGGGAAAAAATCCTTACAGAATGGAAATGATAGTAAACTGCTGGAAATCCCCGGGTTCCAAGGGCGTTACATACAACTTCATGGGCATATCAAGCATGAATGCCTGCGAAAACCCAATAGAGATAATGAAAATCGTCACTTAAAATATGAGACACGCTACATGAATTTATGATATTCCAACCCGTTTGAAGACCATGGACAAAATTTAATAAGCCGTTAGGTATAAAAATATATGTTAATAGACAATGCAGAACTCAAGCACAACACAGTAAGAGTTTTGAGAGTCGTTTTCAGGGATTTTTATTCAATCGGATACAGGAATAGGGAACTTTTTTTACAGGTGATTTAGAATGAAAAACAGTATAAGGAGTATCAGGGATAGCATATCAAGTGGGCAGCTTTCTCCCACGCTTATCCTGGATGAACTTCTTGATCGTATCGACAGATTTGACCCAAAGATAAGAAGCTATGTAACAATAAATCCGAAGGCGGTAGAAGAGGCTAAGATTGCTGAAAGAAAAATCAGGGAAGGCAAAAAACTCCGCCCTTTATGCGGCATCCCGATGTCTGTTAAAGATTTAATAGATACAGCAGGTCTGCAAACAACATATGGCAACGAACTTTTCTCATCTAACATACCGGTGAAAAATTCTGCAGTGGTTCAGAATCTGATAAATGCAGGTTCATATGTTCTTGGGAAAACCAATACGCATGAATTTGCACTGGGCATAGAATGTCCACCAACAAAAAATCCATACGACATTTCCAGAATTCCCGGCGGTTCGAGTGGGGGCTCAGCTGCAGCTCTGGCGGCTGATATGGCTATTTTTGCTCTCGGATCGGATACAGGCGGATCTATCAGGATACCTGCGTCAATGTGTGGAATTACGGGGCTCAAACCAACTTACGGACTCATTTCAACAGCAGGTGTTTTTCCCGAATCATGGTCTCTGGATCACGTGGGCCCAATGGTTAGATTTGCAGAAGATATTCCTCTGTTAATGGCTGCTATGGGCAAAGATATCTCGGCAAAAAGGCCAGAATTGCCCATACGTGCAGGGGTTGTTCTGGATTCGTTGAACTCTGCAGATCCACGTGTTAAAAAGGTTGTACAGGCAGTTATAGACAGGCTCAATTCTGAAGGAATTATAGATCCTCTGTATTTCAGCTCGGAAATTTTCGAAAAGGCTGCGAAACTCCATGAGATAATAGACACATCTGAAATTGCAACTGTTCACAGAGAGAGGTATGTATCTCAGAAGCATGCTTTCATGAAAACTTCGATTGAACAGATAGAGGCCGGTCTTTCAAGAAACGCCGTGGATTATATCACAGCCATAAGAGCTAGAGATTCTCTGTACCTGAAGTTGATGCAGGAGATGGGTGACCTTGCAATTCTTATTACGCCAACTTTGCCAGGAATAGCACCTGAAATTTCGGAATTCAACAAAACGGGCATTTCCCATAGGGCATATGTTGCATATCAATCCGAGTTTAACTACCTCGGCATGCCAGCATTATCGGTTCCATGTGGCTCCGTATCAGGCCTTCCTGTCGGGCTTCAGATTGTTGCGCCGAGATTCCGGGATGATGTTGCTGTATATATTGGAGAAAAGTTCCAGAATATAAGCGACTGGCACCTCAAGACTCCGAATTTATAGGAAGAGTGACCAATTCAAATAGTTATATAAAGCCATTTTCATCTCGTAGTTGAATACTTGCATGTATGAATCATAAAGTAATCCACTGCTGTAATCAATTTCATTGAAAATTATACATAAAGCGCCATAACCTAGAAGCAATAGCCTTAAAGCTCAACAAACATGCAGATTCAGCAGTTTTCATATCATTACGTTAATATCTTCCCATAAAAAGAAA
>DYKN01000138.1 GCA_020722575.1 Rikenella microfusus
AGGAGGTTGGCTTAGAGGTAGCCATCCTTTAAAGAGTGTGTAACAACTCACTACTTGATGGTGAATTGCGCCGAAAATTTATCGGGGCTAAAACCAAATACCGAAGATGCGGATTACCGTGCTTCACTTTCGTTCAGCACAATGCGATACCAATATACGAATGCATGCTAATAATACGAATTAATTAATTTTATTTATTAGTATAATTCGTATCAATTCGTATATTAGTATCGGTTAAGTGGTGAGCGGTAGCGAGGCACGGTAGTGGTAGAGGAGCGTTTCCTAAGCACTGAAGTTTCAGACGCGAGTCGGGATGGAGCTTAGGGAAGTGAGTATGTCGGCATGAGTAATCGCAAGCCCGATAAGAAATCGGGCCCCCGTAAATCCAAGGTTTCCTTAGCAATGACAATCAGCTAAGGGTTAGGCGGTCCTAAGGTGATGGCGAAAGCTGAAACTGATGGACAGCCGGTTAATATTCCGGCCCTCCAATTTTTTGCGATGGAGTGACGAAGGAAAAAAGTTTGGGCGTCTTAATGGTTTGACGTTCTTGGTATAAAGAATTTTCAGTTAGGTAAATCCGGCTGAATGCTTTTAATGGCAAAATTCACGTATCGAGAAAAAGCAAGGTTTTACTTTGTTGATTCGAACGAAGCGCCTTCCGAGAAAAACTTCTAAGCTTAAAAAAATTGGATCCGTACCGTAAACCGAAACAGGTGGATGAGGCGAGTAGCCTCAGGGGAACGGGTGATTCCTCGTTAAGGAACTCGGCAAAAAAGCGAGCGTACGTTTGCTATAAGCTCTCCCTGAACCAGGCGCGCAAGCGCTTCGGTACAGGGCGCAGTGAAAGTATCCCTGGCGACTGTTTACCAAAAACACAGGTCCCTGCGAACCCGTAAGGGGATGTATAGGGGCTGATGCCTGTCCGATGCCAGAAGGTTAAGGATGTCGGTCAGCTATTCGTCTTTGACGAATAGTAAAGCTGAACGTCTCAAGCCCTGGTCAATGACAGCAATAACTATAATTGTTCTAAGGTTAGGAAACGCTAGCCTTAGTAAAATTCGGCTATATGCTGGAAAATCTGGTGTATCCAAGACTACTATGGTATAATATGACCATAGAAATATGAGTCGTAATATATCAAGTAAAAAAGTTTTTGGTGCAGACAATCAGCAGGAAAGACTTAAAATTGCTTATTGGATATTAGGTTTTACTGACGGAGAAGGATGTTTTTCAGTTGCTGTTACAAAAAATAATACTACTAAATTCGGAAAACAGATTTTTCCTGAATTTGTAATTACACAAGGAGAAAAAAGTTTAATGGCTTTGAAAAAAGTTCAAAACTTTTTTGACTGCGGAAATATTTTTATCAATAAACGGTATGATAATCATAATGAAAATCTCTATCGTTATTGTGTACGATCCTTATCTGATTTAGATCAAAAAATAATTCCGTTTTTCAGAACATATCCGCTTCAGACTTACAAAAAGAATGATTTTATGATTTTCGCAAAGGTTATCAAGTTGATGATAAATAAAGAACATTTGAATATTAAAGGAAGAAAGAAAATTCTTCACTTAATAAGTCAAATGAATCATAAAAAAAAGCGATTTTAAGAATCTTCAGAGACTATACGCCGAACTAAGTGTTCAATATTTGGGTGCTTAGAAGATATAGTCCGAGCTGCATAGCGATATGCAGAAATAAACAGAAATGTTTATTCGATTTCTAGACCAATTGTCTAGATTTTAGTAACATGATTGAGCGCAATTCCTTGTCAGGTAAGAAAGTTGCCTGTCTCAGTAGCGATACTGAGGAAAATTCGGCTTATAACGGTGAAGTCCTCTTGGGAACACTATATAGCAAGGATAGTGTGATGAACAAAGGATAATACCGTGGGAAGTCTCCGCCGGTTGGCGGATGACCCCGTAACGACTGATGTC
>DYKN01000139.1 GCA_020722575.1 Rikenella microfusus
GTACCGGACGCGATTTTCAGGGTAACTCCTGAAGCAATTGTTACATTTCCCGCCAAAGTGACGGGGGTGAACCATATTTCATTCGATGACATGGTACCACTGGTCGTATAGTTGGTTGATTTAAGAAACGCTGTAATAGTTATGTCATCATCGGTTGCAGCTAGCTGGCCGGTTGTGAAGGTTTGTTCCTGAGATAGTAATTCATTAATGACTCCCGGCTTGGTCTTTCTCCACACGCTTCTCTCAATTTGATATTCTGTGTTATTGAAAAACCAAACTTTTCCATTAACGTTCTGGTTGTCATAAGCAGCCAGATTGAGGCGTTTTCCTTCATAAACATCGAATGAATATGGACTATTCCGCGAAGTATCAGGACCAGGGTAAATACCCACACCGATATTCCCTCCATCTGCACCATATAAATCATTACGCACTGTAATATGGAGCAATGCCGCCGGAATAGTATAATCGACCTTCAGATTTAAAGCAATTTGAGAAGAGGTATAATTCTCTGCTTCCTGTTCTGATAATGCGCCAATATAAATGTGGGTCGCTGTTCCTATAGCATTTATAATTGCAGTTTTAATCTAATTTGAGTAAAAATTTTGATCACCATATACCAGGCCAGTATGGTGAGCGTTTCCATTTCCGATGTTATTCCATAGCTGTTGATAATTACCTAAATTTGATTCTAATTGCGTAAGTTTGAATGATTTACTTGCATCAGTGTTACTCATATCATAAATTACTTGAACTTGAGAGATTGTTGCATTTTCCGGGATTCCGGTTACTCCAAAAGAGAACCACTTTCTTTCCTTATATGTATTACCTTGCGCAATATACTTCCCAATACCGTATAAACCACCTTCGTACATGCTATCATTCTTTTGTGCTATTATTCCTGAATTAACTGGTAGCGTAATTGTTTTATTAATAGTTTGCGAATAAATACAACCAGCATAAATGATGATTATAAGCCAAAGCCATTTAAGTTTTTTCATAATTTTGTTTCCTTTTTTAAAAATAATTGTTATATTAATAAAGAACAGCCCGTGAGCCGTTTGAACTAAACGGCTTTATAGGGTGCCAACCTGAGGGTGCTGTTCTTTTCTCAGAGGAGACAGCGGTTGCGACGCTGTCTCCTTCATTATTTAATTAAATTTTTATTTTGTGGCGTTAGTTCTCCTTTATTTTTGTAAAATACCATGGAATATAAAATTTTTTGACTCCTGGTTTATTCCACAGAAAAACACTTCCTTTTCAAAAAGAACGGCATTTTTTCCAATATTGAAACAATGACGTGGAAAATTAAAAAGATATTTGATATCAGTACCATCATAATGAGCCAAACCATCTTTCATTCTAAGAAACAGATCGTATTCATTGCGTCCACAAATTTGATAGCCAAAATTTTCATTCTCAATTGTGAAAGATTTTATAAACTGATGCCTCTGATATCTGAATATATCCCGGTCGATGGTAAAATAGACTTTATCATTTATGGTGTACAAACTTGCATAATTAATTTTTGCCTCTTTCTCTGAATAAATTTTTATTAATTGATTATTTTTCACTTCATAAAATTCAACAGAATCGTCAAAGTTTACAGGATCTACCACGCCAGAAAAAACATATACCTTATCTTGTTCTTTTCGAATGGTATGAAATTGCGAATTCGACTGCGCGCGGGCAACTTCCTTCCAGTTTTTACCGTTATAATGTAATACAAAACCACGAAAAATCCCGTGTTTTCCATCGTCAAAAATAATTACGCCACATGCATATAAATCATTCGGCACTGTCCCCCAAATATCGTGAATTTCGATAACAGAGGAACCCTCAACATCATAGACATAATGCTCCTTCCATTCAATACCGTTGTAATGCCAGATTCCGGCGCCATGGGCAAACCAGCCGGCACCGCCGCCCATCCAGA
>DYKN01000140.1 GCA_020722575.1 Rikenella microfusus
GCACTAATAACCGGAATAACCGGACAGGATGGTTCATACCTTGCAGAACTTTTGCTAAGCAAAGGATACATCGTACATGGAATAATAAGAAGGTCCAGTACATTCAATACATCAAGAATTGATCATATATTTGTTGACAAACACGATTCGAATGCGAAATTATTTTTACATTATGGTGATTTATCTGACGGGAGCATGATATCTAATATCATTTACAACATAAAACCGGATGAAGTGTATCATCTTGGCGCCCAGAGTCATGTGAAAGTTAGTTTTGATGCCCCGGAGTACACCGGGGATGTCACAGCAATCGGAACAACAAGAATTTTAGATGCGATTTTAAAAAGCAACAGCAAAGATAAGATTAAGTTTTATCAGGCATCAAGCAGCGAGATGTTCGGCCGCTCTCCGCCGCCGCAAAGTGAAAATACCCTGTTTAAGCCATGCAGTCCTTATGCGTGCGCAAAGGTTTATGCTTACTGGATGACTGAAAACTACCGTGAAGGTTATAATCTTTTTGCATGCAATGGAATTTTGTTTAATCATGAATCACCGAGAAGGGGCGAAACATTTGTTACAAGAAAGATAACAAGAGCAATTGCAAACATTTTAGCTGGAAAACAGAAATATTTGTATCTTGGAAATCTTGAAGCAAAGAGAGACTGGGGGTATTCACCGGAGTATGTTGAATTCATGTGGAAGATGCTCCAGAATGACAAGCCGGAAGATTTTGTTATAGGCACTGGAGAAACGCATTCAGTAAAGGAATTCGTAAATGAAGCATTCAATTACGCTGATTTAAATCCTGATGAACATTTAAAAATTGATCATATATATTTCAGGCCTATTGAAGTTGAGCAATTAATTGCAGACCCAAGAAAAGCAAAAGAGAAATTAGGATGGAACCCGAAAATCAAATTTAAAGATTTAGTGAAGATCATGATTGATGCTGATATGCGTGCAATCGGAATGAAACCCATTGGTGAAGGCGATGAAATTTTAAATAAAAAATTCCCCGATAGGTGGTGGAAAGTTGATTAAAATGGTGTTCTGGAATAATAAAAAAATTTTATTAACGGGTGGAGCAGGATTTTTAGGAAGTCATATCGTTGAAAAGCTAAAAGAAAGAGGCGTAAAAGAGGAGAATATTGAAATACCGAGATCCGATACTTGTGATTTAAGGATTAGGGAAAATGTTCAGAAAGCGGTAAAGAGCAAGGATATCGTGATTCACTTGGCTGCAGTAGTTGGTGGTATAGGAGCAAACCGTAAGAATCCCGGTAAATTCTTCTATGATAATGCAATCATGGGGATACAGTTGATTCATGAAAGCTGGAAAGCTAATGTAGAGAAATTTGTTGCTCTTGGGACAATATGCGCTTACCCGAAATTCACGCCAGTTCCATTCAAAGAAGAAAATTTATGGAACGGCTACCCTGAAGAAACAAACGCACCTTACGGGCTAGCAAAGAAGATGATGCTGGTTCAATGCCAAGCATACAGGCAGCAGTATGGATTTAACGGCATCTTCTTGCTGCCTGTGAATCTTTACGGTCCGAGAGATAACTTTGATTTAGAGAGTTCGCATGTAATTCCTGCGTTAATCAGAAAGTGTATAACTGCAATTGATAATGATGAAAAGAAAATTGTCTGCTGGGGTGACGGAAGCCCGACAAGAGAATTTTTATATGTTGAAGATGCTGCTGAAGGCATTTTACTTGCAACTGAAAAATATAATAAACCTGATCCTGTGAATCTCGGAACAGGAGTTGAAATTTCAATCAAAGACCTTGTTGAATTGATTGTGAAGTTAACCGGGTTTGATGGGGATATTATCTGGGATAATTCAAAACCGAATGGACAGCCAAGACGATGCCTTGATGTGAGCCGGGCAAAGAAAGAGTTTGGTTTTGAAGCTAAAACATCTCTTGAAGA
>DYKN01000053.1 GCA_020722575.1 Rikenella microfusus
CCGCGCATGCAATCTGAGATGCATCATGTGCGATATCCATTCTGAAAATGCCACGAAGGAATATTCAGCGCATCATTTTAAGAGAGATAAATTCATGGATTTCGGACTGTTCAAGACAATTGTTGATCAAGCGGCTGAATTTATAAAAATTTATATTCCTCAGGGTGCGGGGGAGCCGTTGTTACACCCGAAATTCCCGGACATGATGGACTATATAAGGCAAAAAAGTCCAGAAGCCAACATATGGTTCAATACCAATGGGTTACTTTTGAAGCCGGAGCTGACCGACAGGCTTTTGGCAAGTGGAATTGATCTGATTTCCTTCAGTATTGACGCAGCCACGGCCGACATCTACCAGAGGATAAGAATTGGTGGAGACTATGATTGCCTCCTTCATAATATCCACTATTTGTTAAAAGCCAGGAAGCGCAAGAGAAGCCTTCTCAAAACTAAAGTAGGTGTGTCCTTCGTTATTCAGGATTTGAACAGAAGTCAGAAGAAGGCCTTTCTGCGCCATTGGTTGCCAAAGGTTGATCAAGTTGTCTTCTACACAAAAGCGGAGATTGACCGAAGCCGCCCAAAAATGTTTTTCCAGCCCAAATGTTCAAGAACGCCCTGTGAATCTTTATGGAAATCAATAGCTGTAGCCGTTGACGGCACCGTAGTTCCTTGCTGCGGTGATGTCAGGGCGGAAGAGCCTTTGGGAAATGTCAAGGTAAATTCCCTTTCTGAAATCGTTGGGAAAGGACGCCACTTGGAGCTTCGGCAAATGCATTTAAACGGTGATTTTTCCGGTAGCAGGCTTTGCGCCTCATGCAAAACATGGATGGCATATGAAAAGTTCACTTGCCACATCCCGTCAACTGGGATACGATTAACAAGAAATCCGCTTTCAGAATACTGGGAGCTATCTAAAAAAAGGACATGTTTCTTTCAATGAATACAAAATTTGTTATTTACCAGACAAGCTCTCCTGTAACGGATTATCATGAAGACTTCTCGTATCTTCTTGCTCCTTTTCCAGGCAGTGGCATTGTGTTTGAAAAGCTTCCAAGCGGGACACAGAACTCGGTTTTCAGGAGAATAGTCAATCCTGTATTGAACCTAGCAAAGATCTCCGATCGTGACACGGACTTCTTTATTTTTATTCCCCAAGACAGCATCCATGTTCCGATCCTATTGATTCAGAGGCTTATAGCTCGACTTAAGGCACGCGAAGCCGAGGCGTTCATCTATGACGGGGAAGCATCATACCCTCTTTACAACATGTATGCCTATTATGACAGGTGCGCGGCTTGTTCGAGAGATTTTGTTGAAAAATTTGGCATGCCATTAATTTTACAGAGCCTACGCGATAACAAGCTTCCAGAAGGATTCAAAGCACTTAAATCCGACATGGATATATTATATGCGACCTATTACCGTTATCTTGACACTGACATAAAACCCCTTTCATTCCTTATAGAGCCAACGAATGACTGCAATTTCAAATGTAGAATGTGCCCTTATCATGGTGATCCGCAACGGAGCTCTCCAACGTATATTGACAAAACCTCCGCCACTTATATGTCGGTTGAGTTGTTCGACAATATTGTTGACCAGATCCACGACTTGAAATATAAGATGATAACAATTGTTCCCCAGTGCCGAGGTGAACCACTTGCCCATCCTCGCTTCCTTGACATTTTAAAAACACTCCATAAATATTCTGAAAATTATATATCTTTTTCAACGAATGGCTCTCTCATGACTACAGAAATGTCAAAAGCCTTTGTTGAGCAACAGCTTTATGAAGTTGTAATATCATTGCATTCAACCGATCGGGAAACTTATAAGAAACTTGGTATTGGTTCTAATTTTGATCTTGTTATCAACAACCTTGAAAATCTATTGAAAATTAAAAAGGCATCAGACTCTGATTTTCCAAGGGTTGTCTTAAAATTTGTTGAAATGAAAGAAAACAAGCATGAATTTTACGATTTTCTTCGCAAATGGCTGATAGAAAAAGATGGAATATATTCTGTTGGGATATGCAAAGAGAACAGCTATGAATGGGGCGATCACAACACCATGACTTATTCAGGGTTGTTTGACTTTCCTGGCATTAACACCGAAGAAAGATGTCCTTGCAATACAGCTCTTTGGAGCCTTCCAATCTATGCAGACGGTCACGCTTCCGCCTGCATCAGCAATTATCAGCAAGATCTGATTCTGGGGCGGCTCCCTGACGTTTTGCTCCAGCAAATTATCTACGGGGAGAAAAGGAAAGCTTTTCTTAGATCTTGCAACGATAGAAAACACCTTGACAAGCACTGCTTAGGCTGTCAGGGCTGGGTTAATCACTTGCGAATATCCGGAGAACTCCATGGATTGAAAATAATGGGTGCAGCACAAATGCCTTTTTTTATGAGAAAAGAACAGAATCAATGAACATTGAACTACTTACAGATAAAAATGTTGATGAATACGAAACCTTCTTGCTTGCAAATCCACAAACCTTACTTTATGCCTCAAACAAATACAGAAAATTTCTGGAGAAACTATTAGATTGCGAAAGCTATTATTTATTGGCGTGCAATAACTATGGTAGCATTACTGGCTCATTACCCATTATGCTTAGCCGACAAGACTCTCATCTTGGCAGGATCGCCAATTCTTTACCTTATTATGGGAGTTACGGCTCTATAATTCTTTCATCTAATATTTCAGAAAATGCTTCATATATCAGACAGTCATTGTTAGAACATGCATATAAAACATTGAATAATCTAGGTGTGTCGGCTTATACCCTGATTACCAGCCCTTTTGATGATATGGCAAACTATCGGCAGAAATGCCTGGAGGGATGCTTGATTGATCACAGGCTTGGACAAATAACTACTTTGCCACAACAATCCGAAGACCCCGGAGCAACGCTCTTGAAGATGTTTGAAGACCCACGACCTCGAAACATCCGGAAGGCAATTAAATCAGGAGTGAAATGCCGATACAGCCACAGTGAAGGAGACATGAATTTTCTATATGAAACTCATCAGGATAACATCAGATCAATAGGAGGCATTCCAAAGGATAAAAAATTCTTCGATCTTGTTCCTGAAGTCTTTGATGAAAGTGATTTTAGAATCTACACCGCCGAATTCCAGGGGAGGCCTGTTGCATCGCTACTTGTATTTTATTTCAATAAAACCGTAGAGTATTTTACTCCGGCTATAATAGATGAGTTTCGATCGTTTCAACCCCTTTCTTTGATTATTTTCGAGGCGATGAAAGATGCTGTATCACTCGGATATAGATATTGGAATTGGGGCGGGACTTGGTTGAGCCAGAAAGGTGTCTTCGATTTTAAAAGAAAATGGGGCGCTGAAACACGAGAATACCTGTATTTTACTAAAATTTTCAATTCTGGGATAAAGAATGCGTCTAAGGAAGCTCTATCTAAAGAGTATCCTAATTTTTATATAATCCCCTTCAAGGAGTTGATCGTGTGAATATTCTTGGGGTTCATGTTACTGGCAGTCAGGCGTCGGCTGCACTTTTGAAGGATGGGAATATTATCTGTGGTGCTGCCGAAGAGAGATTTTCCAGAATTAAGCAATCCAGAGAATTCCCTTCCAAGTCCATAGCATTTTGTCTCGATTATGCTAATATTAAAGGCATCGATTTCTTGGACGGGATTGCCGTTTCTTGGAATCCTGCGGAAAACATGCGCAACATCAATCTTTCAGGCTTCACCCAATGGCGAAGATATGATCCCGAGTGGCTCTACATAGTCCCCAACAATCTGATGGGTATGGCTGGCCCCAGCTCATTCCCTGGAAAAGTTATGAAACTTGAACTCGGAGAAGACACTAAGTGTCCGATTTATTTCGTTGATCATCACATGTGCCATCTTGCACATGCCGTATGCCATAGTCCATTCAAGGACGGGCTTGCGATAATCGCAGATGAATATGGGGAACTCAACAGCGTGACAGTCGCCGAGTTCAATGGAGACAAATTCAAAATAATCAAAGAAATTCCATATCCTCATTCTCTTGGGGTGTTCTATGCGGCATTTACAGAATATCTTGGGTTTACGCCAAATTCCGACGAATGGAAGCTGATGGGGGCTGCGGCTTATGGAAATCCAAAGAAATATCATAGGAAAATAGATAAAATTATAGAATGGAATGAGAAAAGTGGAGAGTGTATTCTTGACCAGAAATACATCGAGCATTCAAATATGAAGAGGGCGGGTTACACAAATCAGCGATTGTTAGATTTTGTAGGACTCCACAAAAGGATGCCTGAGGGATCACTTGAGCAAGAGTATTTTGACCTCGCCGCCGCTGTCCAAACTGTATTCGAAGAACGGATACAACAGCTTGTCACGCATTACTCGAGGCTTACAAGACAAACGAAGCTTGCCGCATCCGGCGGATGCTTTATGAATTCTCTTGCGAACGGGAAGATAATAGGCAAAACCCCGATAAAGAGGCTTTTCATCCCATACGCAGCCGCAGACAACGGAGGCGCGATGGGTGCTCCATTGTATGTCTATCACTACTATCTCAATAAAAGACGCACCGTTCACAAAATAGCTCCATCTCCTTTTCTTGGTTCGGAATATTCCGATGACGAAGTCGAGGCAGTTCTAAGAAAATTCAAATTGAAATATTCTCGTATTGATAATCCAGCCAAAGAGGCAGCAAAGTTGATTGCAGATGGCAAACTTATCGGGTGGTTTCAGGGGAGGATGGAGTTCGGTGAAAGGGCGCTCGGGAATCGCTCCATTCTTGCAGACCCTAGAGATCCAAACATGAAGGATAGAATCAATTCTGCAGTAAAATACCGTGAATCATTCAGACCCTTCGCCCCCTCAGTTCTCGAAGAAAAAGCTTCTGAATATTTTGAACTGCCAGAAGGTATTTCCGTCCCTTACATGGAACAGGTCTATCCAATAAAAAAACATATCCAAAAACTGCTCCCGGCAGTCGTTCATAACGATGGAACCGGGCGTTTGCAAACTATCTCCCGCAAAATGAATCCGGGTTTCTATGCTCTGATAAGTGAATTTGAGCGGATTACCAGCATCCCGGTTGTTCTTAACACATCGTTCAATGTCCAAGGCAAACCCATTGTCTGTACACCTGAAGACGCAATAAGAACTTTCTATTCCTGTGGACTCGACATCCTCTTGATAGGCAACTTTAGCGTAAGCAAATAATTCAACCTCTTTAAATCTCATGCGAACTTTAAACAAGTTAATAGACGCGTTAACCAATCACTTGGCTAGGAGAAATGCTCCTCTTACCGACAATTCGGTTTTAAAAATACTGCAAGAACTAGCCTTAAAAGACTGTCTGCTTTCTCCTGCGCTCAATGAACTCGCATTTGACAATTTTAACGAAATGCCCTTGGAAAGAGAGGACTACTCGATAGGTTTTGCCTGCAATATTGCCAATAATTCTTATATTCTGGCAAAAGCTCTCGTCCGCAAAGGGAAAAAAACATTTCTCTTCTGGGAACCGAATTTTACAGACTATTATCCTCTATCAAATCCTGTATGGGAAGATATTGAATACACTGCCGATACGGAACCTAAATCTGTTGATTTTCTCCTAAAAAAATGGGTCCAGCCTGATTTTGTTTTAAAAGCAAATTACGGTTTAGATGCGGAAATGGAAATCAATTTCGATTATGAGGAGATGCGAAACCGTTTCTTGGGAGCTCCCATCAATATCTCAGACAGTCCCCTTCTTTTCTTAAAACTGCACAGTCTGCTTCATCATAAAGAAATGTTCAGGCTTTTCGCCAAGGCTGATGTCCTCCATGTAAGCGGATATATGACCGGACTCGCATCTTTAACCGAAAAACCATATGTTACTTTCCCTTACGGCAGTGATTTATATACACTTCCTTTTCAAAATGATATGCGTGGATGGATGCAAGTTCAGGGTTTCAGAAGAGCAAACATGCACATAGCTACCGGCAAGCTTATGCTTGAGCACCTTGAAAAATTAGGTGTAAGCAGGAAACGAATCGCGTTATTGCCTTTTATGTATGACACCGATCTTTATTCTCCATTGGATAATAATCAATTACGCGATGAATTGAAAATAAAATATCCCGGGAAAATTATATTTTTTCTCGGTGCAAGACAAAATTGGATATGGAAAGGGAATGATAAATTTTTCAAAGCCGTAGCAAAAGTAAAAGACATCAGAGACAAGGCGGTTTTTATTACAACATGGTGGGGACAAGATACAAGCAAATCGGAAGTATTAATAAAAGAACTGAAACTGGACTCATCCGTAAAAAAAATAGGTGTTTGTTCAAAACCGTCTTTAAGGAAATACATTGATGCTACGGATGTCTGCGTGGATCAATTCACATTAGGAAGTTTTGGAACTTTTTCGTTGGAAAGCATGAGTATGGAAAAACCTCTGCTTACCTATTTTAATCCAGAAAAACATTTTAACTTCGAAAAAGAACCGCCAATTCTCAACGCATTAACTGAAAACCAGATTTACGAAATTCTCTCATCTGTGCTCGATAATGCGCTGAACATTAAAGATCTCGGTAAACAGGCTAGAGAATGGATAAAATCTTATCACAGTATTGAAGCCCTTTGGCCGGAATATGACAAAGTTTATAAAACGGCGTTAAACGACTTCCGCGGGAAAAAGATAGGCTGACAATCCAGTCCCAATATGTTTTTTATATAACTTATTATTGATGATAAAAAATGAATAAATTAAAAAAAATCCCACTGACATGTCCGTCCTTTGACAAACGTGAGCTTCAAGCGCTTAAAAAAGTTCTCGATTCAGGCTGGGTCACCCAAGGGCCAATGGTCTCGAAATTCGAAGAGAATTTCGCGTCTTTACATAAAGTTAAATACGCATATGCCGTAAATTCGTGCACATCCGCGCTTCATCTTGCCACCCTTGCAATAGGTCTCCGCCCCGGAGATGAAGCAATTGTTCCGGCATTCACATGGGTAACGTCGGCAAACTGCATAGAATATACCGGAGCAAAAGCCGTTTTCTGCGATATTGATCTGAATACATATATTATTGACACAAATCAAATTGAAAAAAAAATCACGAAAAGAACAAAAGCAATTGTCGTAGTTCACCTCTTCGGATTGAGCGCACAGATGGATAAAATCATAAAAATCGCAAAAAAACATAATCTTAAAATAATTGAAGATGCCGCATGCGCAGTAGGATGCACATACAAAGGGACACCGGTAGGCGGAATCGGAGACATTGGATGCTTCTCTTTCCATCCTAGGAAAATAATAACAACTGGCGAAGGCGGAATGGTGATTACTAACAATCGCAAATTCGCCGACGTAATCAACAGCCTCCGTAATCATGGCTGTTCAGGCACCGGCAAACCCGGTCCCAATCCTAAGGCAAAACCATATGCGATGAGCGGAGTGGATAAGCTGGGATATAATTTTAGGATGTCCGATATACAAGGTGCCATCGGTTTAACTCAGTTGAAAAAACTCGCACATCTGCTCAAAGAAAGAGCGGGATGGGCTTCAAAATATAATCATGCCCTTTCTTCGGAAAAATCGCTTTCCCTGCCAAATATTCCTCCAAATTGCGCTCATACATATCAATCATATGTTGTAAGAATCAGTGACGGAGATGTTAAACGAAGGAACAAAATAATGGATGTTCTTGCCGGGAATGGAATATGGTCAAGGCCGGGGACACATGCCGTTCACCACTTGGAATATTATCGTAAAAAATACGCATTATCAAGTTCAGACTTTCCAAACTCAACCAACGCGGAAGATACCACCATAACTCTCCCAATTTTTCCCAAAATGAATCATCACGATTTTCAATATATCCTAAAAACGCTGAAAAACGCGCTTCACCAAAACTGATTTTCCCCCTGATGCCCAAATTTAACGGCAAAGTTATTCATATCGGCAATATCCTCAACAATGGATATCTGACTTGCAAGTTCCTACGGCGCGAAGGGATTGCTGCCGATTCATACAATATCAACTACGGGCATACGCAAGGACAGCCTGAATGGGAAGAGGTCAAGATAACAGAGCCTGTCCCCGAATGGGATCCGGATTGGACGAAAGTCAAAATAAATAATTTTGTCCGTCCGAAATGGTTTCATGACATAAAAATTTGTGTCGCAAACATCACAAACAGAGATTTGGATAAGCTATTTCCCTATCACAATTATCTTATACGGAAATATAAGGAATTCTTTCCGGACATGCCAAATATTTCCCATTCTGATCTCCGTCAAATTATACCATATGGGATTAAATATGCGGAAATAGCCCGCAAAGGAACAATATGTCAGGCATATGCTACAAATTCGGCCTACATATTGGGCGCAAATACTGATATTCCTTATATCTGCTTCGAACACGGAACCTTGCGAGAACACCCATTCCAAGACACTCCGCTGGGGAAAACATATCGTCTGAGCCTTGCATTGGCGGAAAAAATAATAATAACGAATGCCGATTGTAATATTGCAGCAGAGAAGCTCGGGTTAAAAAATTACGTTTTTATCCCACACCCCTTCGATGAAAGCAAATATGTTCCAAACACAAATTCACAACTCCGACATAAACTGATAGACGAGCATAAATGCAACTGGATATTTCTCGCTCCCGCTAGGCACCACTGGAAAAATTGCCCCGACGGAATGAAAAATACATGGTTAAAAAGAAACGATATCTTGATAAAAGCATTAGGAAAGCTTTTCCATGAAAAACCATATCTTAAAGCACTTGTGATATTTTTCGAATGGGGCCAAGAAGTTGAATTGTCAAAATCTCTCATTAAAGAATGTGGTTTCGCCGATAAAGTCCGATGGGAACCGTTAAAGAGCAAACCGGCATTAAAAGACTTCTATGATGCCGCAGATATAGTTTTTGATCAGTTTAACGATGGCATCGGCACATTCGGAACCGTCGTCCCGGAAGCTCTGGCCTGTGGTAAGCCCGTAATACTCAATTACAACGAAGCTTTGCATCACTGGTGTTATCCGGAACCGCCTCCTGTTCTGAATGCGAAAGATGAATCAGGGATAATTGCTCACATTGATAATATAATATCAAACCGAGATTACCGTGAAAATATTGGAGTAGAGGGAATTTCTTGGATCCGCAAATACCATAGCTCGAAGGTCGTTGCCAGTAAAAACATTGAGATTTATGAAGAGATCGAAGATAAGCGCAAAAAGGGAAAACTTAGTATACAGCAAATAAAAAAAACTGCTCTCGGGAAGAAACAAGAGTTTTGCGCTCTTTCCGGAGCCCATTACAACGAAGAATACCGCAAGGTAGCATGTGAATACGGCCTCGACTGTCCGGAAAATTGGTCACAGATTGGGGATCTGCGCTTTATTACAACAAGTTTCTTTGTCGAAACCATTGATTTTTTCCTTAAATGTTCTTCAGCAATATTTATTCCAATACTCTTTGTTGCGTATATATTTTGTCGGGAATATAGGCCTATTCTCTTTTATCCCGCAATTGCTTTGTTAATTCTATTCCCAATTTTTAGATTCATTATACTATTGACCGCAATTTTCAGAAAATTAACCGTTGTAGATTCTATAACAGTTATACTCGATAATTTGTATACATATTCCCCGCTGGAGCTGGCAAGAGCTGTTTTCGTCAGTTTATTCATCCCGATACGCTTGATAGACAACTATCGTATTCTCCATCGAACAAATATCTTTTCTGTCCTACAATTTTCTATTGCCAATATTTTATATCGTATATTTTACTTTATAGATGCACATTTTTTCAAACTGGCCACCTTTATCTTACCCATCCTTCCCAAACCTTCTAGGAATAAATACGCAAATTCGTCACAGACAAAAGTTGTTCACGTAACATGCAGTTTTGACTATGGTGGGACGCAAAAACAACTTATATCTCTCTGTTCCGCTCCGTCCTCGACCTATAGCCATATTCCCATTGAAGTGTTCCCGCAGCACAACAAAATGTTCAGAGTCGCGGAACCAATTGATGCTACCCGCTATACTCGCGGCTCGCTCCTCTCTCACGCCATGGGTCTACTTACAATAAAAAAAGAATCGTCATCTTTAAAAATCATACAAACATATAAGATATATAAAGATTTTAAGGCGCTAAAGCCGGATCTTGTCATTGGATGGGGGCATGAAATATGTATATACACATACATTGCCGCGGTAATCGCACGCATCCCGCACATAATATTTTGTATAAGGACCGTCAATCCATTTTACTATGGAAATGAAAATGAAACTGTATTCAAAAAAATCCACCTTGCTGCATTTCCAAACCTCTCATCTGTAATAGTCAATAGTTCTTTTTTAAAGAAAGATTATTCCGCTTGGCTCGGCGTAAATGACGAAAAAATTCATGTTTGCTCCAACGGAGTTGATATAAATGAAATAGCAAAATTAAAAAACAATATGAATAAAACTAGCTCCAGAGCATCTCTTGGCATTCCCGACAACGCAAAAGTAATCTTAAACGTCGGAAGATTTTCTCCGGAAAAGGGGCAAATGACAATGGTAAAAGTGGCGATGTCTCTGCAAGTACAAGATAAATATAAAAACATTCATTGGATATTTTGCGGAGACGGCCCAATACTTGATGAAATCAAAAAAATCGTCAACAACAAAGGAATCATTAATTGTCATTTTGTCGGTTCAACGGCCTCTCCTTCTATATATTATTCCGCAGCCGATATTTTCATAATGCCTTCGGATTTTGAAGGACAGCCAAACGCAATGATGGAAGCAATGTGCTGGGGATTGCCTTGCATCTCCACAGACCAGAGCGGTGCTCTTGATCTGGCAGATGACGGTGTGGAAGCTCTTTTCATACCGCCAGGGAGTCCTGTCGCACTTGCGGAAAAAATTGAATTTCTTCTTGAAAACCCACACAAGTGCAAGGAAATGGGCGAAAATGCTAAAAGAAGAATAAAAGAATTCTCAGTTGAAGGCATGGTCTCAAAGTTCAACCGGATAATATTAAATAGCTGAAACACTGTGAAAAGAGATGACCTTACAGCATTACCGCCTTATACCGTCATGCTTGCGGTAAAAAAAACACAAAGCCTTATTATCAGAACTTGCATATGGGGTGCGGACAGGATTGCTTTTCTTCTAAGTATGATCTACTATGGTATCCGAAAAAATCACCCGTCAATCAAGGTCATTCACGTTGCAAATTTTGCACACAAGCCTTTCATCCTTACTAGAAGATTGCGAGAAAATGGCATTGAAGCGGAATATCTTGCTCTCAACGTTGACTGGACTTACTTGCATATGGGAGAAAAGGCATATGACTACGCAATAGAGTCTACAGACCAAGGAATCATCAAATATTACATGAAACAATTCTATATGCTCTGGTTCATTTTGGCAAAATGCGACATTATTCATGTCCATTCCCAAAGCATAATGAGTCATAATATGAAGGAATACCGATTTTTGAAAAGACTTAACAAGAAACTGATATTTCATTTTCGTGGTTGCGATATTCGCAGAAAAAGTGATGCAAATGGTTTTTTTCCGGATTTGAACTGCTGCCAGGAGTGTGATTATCCCATTGGCGCATGCGACAACGAACAGCAAAAAATTTATATCAAGACAGTTAAAGAACTCGGTGATGCGTTTTTTTGCACTACACCGGACCTCCTGCCATTCTCTCCCACAGGGACTAAATACTTGCCTTTTACCTCCCCTCCTGAAGATTTTATGAGTGAAATCAAGCCCGTCCTGCGTGATAAAGGTATTTTTCGCGTCGTTACAAGCTCCAATCATGATGGTGTTGATGGGACGCAATATATCCGCGATGCGGTAAAGAAACTAAAGGAGGAAGGACGTAAGATTGAATTAGTTGAAGTGAAGAAAACGCCCTACAAGGAAGCTTTGTCAATTTACGCTTCTGCAGATGTATATGCCGGCAAGTTGCGAATGGGGTTCTACAATAACGCCAATATTGAATGTATGATGCTCGGTGTCCCGTGCATGAGTTTTATTCGTCCAGAATTTAGAGAAAAATACTGTCCGGACTGTCCTGTCATCCAAGCAACTCCAAATACTATCTATGAAGTTTTAAAAGAATATACCTCAAAACCTGAAGAATTGAGACGCATAGGGAAACTCGGGCCGGATTTCATCAGGAAGTATCACTCTGAAGAGAAGTCCATAAAACCATTGATTGAATGTTATCAGATGCTTACAAATCGTGCAAACATGTGAAACTTCATTTTAAAATAATTTTTGACACATGTTTTACTATCGGAGTGTTCCTGCTTGGCCTGAATTTTTCAGGCTTTTTCATTTCTATGCGGCCTGATAACAGCCCGGCTCTGACAAAAAATATTTACTCTGATATAAAAAAGAAGTCTGACGAATCGGCTACGGACTATTCAAAGAGATTGAACAATCTCGTCCACCAAAATATGATACGGTTTAATGTTGATGAGCTTAGCCTAAAAAAATTCAATCTAAGAGTGCCTGCAACCGAGAATTGGTTGTTATGGATGATTCCAATCTTTAAGCCGAACTACAAAATATACGAATTCATATCCTATAAGAAGGCGCTCGAAAGAGGTTCAGGGCTTTGTTCCCAACTTGCGATGTGTTATGTGTCCATACTCAATCAAAATCATATGAATGCAAAAATTTTACCGCTGGGGAATCATGTCGTCGCTTCTTACTCAAGTACCGATGATCCATCAAAAAGTTTTGTCGCTGACCCTGATATTGGTGTCCTTATCCCTTGTCAAATTGAGAACATAAAGCAGAATCCCGGAATAATAAGTGATTTCTATGCTGAAAAAACATCAGCCGAATTTAGCAAGTCACTGGAGAAATCATTCATAAATACTGGTTATACAGCCTTACCAGTAAAAGATTATGTCGGCTGGAAGAGCTATTACTTCGAGCCAATAAGCTACATGCTCAAATGG
>DYKN01000141.1 GCA_020722575.1 Rikenella microfusus
ATCCCCCGGTAAATTTGAGCCATACTAATTTGATCTGCTGCGCCTGAACCTTTAAAATAGAAAAAGGCATAGCCAAGGGGAGGTGTCAAAAATGATGCCTGTAGATTAACTGCCACCATAATAACAAACCAAAGAGGGTCAAAGCCAAAATTCTTTGCTATAGGGATAAAAATAGGAAGAGTGATCATTACAATTCCAATCCAATCAATAAACATCCCCAGGATTAGAAGAATAACCATTATGATCCAGTAGCTCACCCACTTGCCGCCACCGAACCCCAGGATAAGCCGGCTCACCACTTCATCACCGCCAAGCCCAATAAAAACCCCTGTAAAGCATGTAGCGCCAACCACGATCAGCAACACCATTGAGGTAACCGTGCCCGTTACGAAAACAGATTCTTTTACCATTTTCCAGTTGAATCGACGATAGGCCACGGCCATTAATAAGACAATGAAGGATCCTACACCAGCGGCTTCAGTGGCTGTTGCGATTCCAGCAAAAATAGAGCCCAGAACAAAAAGAATAAGAATCGCCGGCGGAACAATATTCTTAAGGGCCTTAGCAAAAACCTTTTTCAATTGTAATTTGGCCCTTTCCTCTTCTGAAATGGCGGGTCCCCAATCAGGTCGGATCCAGCAGGCCACAGCAATGTAAACAATATAGAGCGAGGATAGTACCAAGCCCGGGATGGCTGCTCCCAGAAAAAGCTCTCCCACGGATATTCCCGCAAAGGACCCCATGAGGACAAGCATTATGCTCGGGGGTATAAGAATACCAAGCGTCCCTCCAGCGCAAATGAGACCGGCAATTAACTCTTTTTTATAACCGTAACGGAGCAAATGCGGAGTGGACATAAGCGAAATGGTAACGACGGAGGCTCCGACAATCCCCGTGCAGGCCGCAAAGATGGTCGCAACTATGATAACCGCGATCGCCATCCCGCCTCTAACAGGTCCAAACAATTCACGCATTGAATCAAAAAGCCCTGACATAATTTCGGATCTATCCAAAAGATTCGCCATCAAAACAAATAATGGAACGGCAACAAGGACATAGTTGTTCATCACAGTCATATAAATGCGGTTAATAAACATGCCAAGACATTCCGGCCCCCAACCGAAATATCCAAATATAGTAGCGATACCTCCTAAAGCGAACGCAAGAGGGGCACCTAGCCCTAATGCTACAATGAGCGCGATAAACATCATGCCCGCCAGCCACATATCTGTGCTCATATCCTCTCTCCTTTCACAAGAAACACGATATTTTTCAGAAAATCAGATATTCCTTGAATTAACAACAACAAGGCAGTAACAGGAATGACCGTTTTGATGGGATAAAGAGGGGGAGCAAATACAGTGTAACTCACCTCTTTTATTGCCCATGATTCTCGAGCATAATATGTTCCTTCAATCAGAAGAACCACAGCAAAAGGGAAGAGGAGAATAAGAGAATTGATTATTTCAATTATTGCGCGGGATTTCTTTGATAATTTCATCACAAAAATATCCACGTTGACATGATTTTTTCTCAGGAGGGTATAAGACGCAAGGATCATGAAATGAAAGGCATATAGCTGAATGCTCGTTTCAAAGGCCCAAACTCCGGGGCTATTGAAAAAATATCTTGTTATGACCTCATACAATACTATAAGCAAAACCGGGATAATTAACCACACAAATATTTTGCCTGTCCATTCGGATATCGCATCAAAAACCCTTGCTATTCTTTTGATCCACAACATTTGAATATCCTCCTTATCTTTTAGTTACGCTGGCCACGGGCAGAGGTTCGGGAATTCAAGCGTATTCTAGTGCCCTGTAACATTCATGAACTTCGTAAAAAGTCTCAAAAGGATGTTTTTGAAAATTTGCTCTGACTAATTACAGCAACTTATGAATCTCTGATGGGTAAAATT
>DYKN01000054.1 GCA_020722575.1 Rikenella microfusus
CCAGTATTTTCTGTCGGTCCCATATTCAAAGAATGAAGATGATCCTGAAATGTTTTTAAGAGTTATACAATTGTATGGTGGATTGTTATCCATCAGCATTACTGCGTTTCTTGCCTGGAAGAGGCAGGGGACGGTTCCGGTTTCCGGGTCAAAGCAATCTATATACGAATCCCCAAAAGCCCATAGTGACCGGTTATCGGAGAGAGGAATTGAAAAAGCTCCATCTCCTGCAATCCAGCCGGAATCGCACCTGAGAACATCTGTAAAAACTTTGTCCTTATAGGTATTTGTTTCTGTTTTAAGACATGAAAAACAGGAAACGACCATAAAGACAATTAAAATAAAAACGTTGTAATATTTTATCAGGTTCAATTACAAAAAAGTTATTTTTAAAATACTATTTCTTTATTATTTTTCCACTTACCAGTTTTTCAACTCGCCTCTTCCTGATACATTTGAGGGATCAACGTTGCCGGGAATAAGAAATACTTCGATGGTGGTTGTTGTTCCTGAAGGAATAACAGTTTCGAAACCCGTGAGTATTGTTCCCGGATTAGGCGCATCATAATCGTGTGGAGGGTCGGTTGACCATGTTTTCATAGTTACGGTTGCAGGTTGGCTTACTTTAATAATAAGTTTTTTCCCGTCTTTTGTCAGTTCTGCGGTGTTTGGGCCCGTTATGGTTACCGACGCGGAAGTAAGCATTGTCCACCTGACTGTTGAATTATCCGTTTTTGGTTTGACCTCATCTCGCACAATTACATATTTACCATCGAGGATAGCAATACCACGTAAGGCTGAGGATAGCTGGTCGCTGTAAACTGTGGAGAGATCCATAATACAATTCATAAAGTCAGATTTATCTGACGAGGAAACAATTTCGGCCTTTCCGTCAACACGTTGAAGCTGTCCATTTATGGTTAATGTATTATGTACAAAGTTGTTATATCTGAAGACCTCCCATCGCTCTGAGTTCTGTGCCATACTCCAGAGGTTAACACCGGCCTGTTCGAGGGAATTGTAATCCTGAGCGCCGAAGTCCATTGCCCAGCGTACACCTTCTGATTCCATGACAAATGAACCAATATCCATATGTCCGTGGTTCACTTTAGGTGATCCTCCCTTAAAACCAATAAATAGTGCATAAGGATCGCTCCAGGATGTTCTCATAAGGGCGACAGGGTTTTCGCCACCTCCTGTCCACATAAGTTTTGCAGGCTGCTGAACCTGTGATACTTTTATACCGGAACTCCATATCATTATTGCTGGCAAAAGTCTATCTCCGGCGCTTTTCATTTTACCGATAAATTTCATTTCCTCATAAAGCGTCGAATTATCTCCCAGACGTGAAGCCAGCCAGATCATTGCAGGGTGTAAAGCTGCGCCAGAACCGTTGTCGGAGTAGTTAAAGCACTGGCCTGTGGGGCCGGTCATATTAACCATGTAATATGACGTTTTAAGGAAAGCATATATCGCGGGTGTTTCGAACTTTTTACCAAAGGCTTTCTCATAAGCGCTAATAAACATTACATTAAAACTGGTTCCGTAACCCCAGTAGCCATAACCTTCAGGATAGGCTCCATCGGGTTTGTAATTTTCCATTGGGAGGAGTATTGACTCTGCTGCTCTTTTCACTATCGAAGCAGCCAGACTGGAATCGTGTTCCCATATTGCCAGTGCACCGTATGTCATTCCTGCATTACATACCTGATTCCAGTTATGAGTAGCTTTGAGCCAGCTGTTGTATTTTGAATCAAGTGAAGGTTTAAGCCCTTTTTCAATGATAGCATCTCTGACAATGTTTAAAGTATTTTCTGGCAAAGAAGAGTAAAGCCAGTCGTAACCAATTGCCACTGCCATGGTCATCTCAGCGACATCCAGAAAGTGCGAGGGGTTCCAGTCAGTAAATGCCGATACGGCAAGCATCTCTTTCTCAGCTCTGTCGAGAAAAGCCTTATTGCCCGACATACGGTAAGCATAAGACAGATAGAAGATCCTTTTGAGAGCTTCACGCGATTTGTCAAGAAGTCTCCTGCCAATAAGCACTCTTTCAACGGGAGGTTTGGAGATTATCGAGTTGCTCTCGTTGATAATCATGTCGTGGATCACCTTCCAGTAAACATCGGAGTTAATGTTGTTTCTAACAAGCGTTTCATCACCTTTAAGCATAAGTATCCTTGGATGATCTGGTACCGTTCCAGCATTAAATGATGAAATATCCTTTGAACATGCCTGCAACACAATGATAAAAACCAATGACGCGATTAAACTTAAAGTATAAAATTTCAGGGAAAATGTATAATTTTTCATAAATTTTCTGTAAAGATCTCGTGCTTGGCTCTTTGAATTATTATTAGCTCTATGGATATGTTTACTCAGATTAATAATCTTTGAAAATTCCATTGTTAAATATTTTTTGTAAATTAATAAAACTTCACATAATACCAGGCTTTTCCCCCTTGGGGGAAACGGGAAAGGGGGTATATCGTTCTGGGAAAGGTTGACAGATTCCAAGCTTTTCTCTCCTGGGCATAGCTGTCGAAGCATCAACAAAGGTAGAGTCAAATCTTTTCGTGCAATAAAAAAGTATAAAAGGGCTATCAGCTTTCTCAGTGACCATACATCTTTTAGTTATTTAAAGCTCTGTTTAATTATTCATTTAAAGTTAGTTCATTTCTGAAAGGAGCTGATGCCTGTGCTCCTAATCGTGTAACAGAAATTGCGGCTGCATGATTTGCAAATTCAACTGCTGTTTTCAGATCCTTTCCTTCTGCAAGGGCTACGGCAAGAGCTCCGTTAAAGACATCTCCAGCAGCAGTAGTATCAATAGTATCAACTTTCATTCCTGGTACCAGTCCTGTGAATGATTCAGAGTTGATAAAAGCACCTTCTTCGCCAAGAGTTATAACAACATTTTTAACTCCCATATCTCTCAGCTTTCTGGCAGCATTGAGGCATGTTACTGTGTCGTTAATCTGTATTCCTGTAAGAGTTTCTGCTTCAATTTCATTCGGAGTAAGGGCCCATATATTGGTCAACAATTTCCTTGAGAGTACCTGTGCAGGGGCCGGATTAAGAATAGTCCTGATATTACAGTCAGCAGCTCGTTTGGATGCATATTCAACAGTGGGTAAAGGTATCTCAAGCTGAAGTAGAAGAATTTCAAATTTTTTGCAGTCAAAAATTTCTTCGGGTAAATCTTCAGGCTGGAGATTGCTATTTACTCCAGGAGCAACCACAATCATGTTATTCCCGTTTGAATCAACAGTTATAAGAGCAACGCCTGAAGGTAATTCTGGATCTTTAATGAAATATTCTGTGTCAATACCCTCACGCATCAGCAGGCCAACCATCTGATTGCCAAAAAGGTCATTTCCTCTCTTTCCTACAAAAGTAACCCTTGCACCCAGCCTGGTGGCAGCTACCGCCTGATTGGCTCCTTTGCCTCCCGGATTAAGCAAAAATGTTCCGCCAAGAATAGTCTCACCAGGTGCCGGCAATTTTTCGGTCTTGATAACCATATCTGTATTTGAACTTCCAATTACAAGAATTTCTTTCATAATTTTCAGATCAATTATTGAATTTATTCAATTTATTCTATTTATCAATTCAATACTCTTTATTTAATCGAAAAATAAATTTTTGATTAAAGCCTTAATAATCATTCTTTCTTGTATTTAATGTGTTTTTATAATGGATCTTATATTTTAGTTTTTCAGGTTCGTCAGTTGTAATATAATCGAAGCATTTCTTAATAAAAAATTCCATTTCTTCTTCATAGTTAACAGTCCATACGTTTAGGAGTACTCCATATTTTCTGGCTTCCTCAATCCATTCCGGTTTCTTCAGAAAAACTTTATAATTATATCCGACGCCATTTATTCCAGAAGATTTAAGCTCAGCAGGGGATATATCGCCATTCAGGTAAAAAACTTCAGCATCTGATTCAAGTTCGGAGATCCTTTTTACGATTTCGTAATCGAAACTTATCCATGAAATATATCCTTTTGCATTGAGTTCAGTTGCAAGCTGAACGCATTTCTCTGCCATATAAATGTTTCTGCCATTTTCGCTGCCTGGTGATTTAAGTTCGCAGATAAGTTTTGTATGATTGTTATTCTTAATTCCTGCCGTTATATATTCCCTTAGTGTGGGAAGTTTTTCTCCGTTTGAAAGTCGAAATTTTACAAGTTCAGAGAAGGGTGTTTTTTCGATTACGAACCCATTGTATTCCCGATCGTGATTGATAACGAGGGAATCGTCAGCTGTAATTCTGACATCAAATTCAGAGCCATCTGCATGAAGTTTAATGGCCTGAAGGAGGGATTCAATTGAATTCTGTGGTAATCCTCCACTCTTCCATGCGCCTCGGTGTGCAATTATCTTTACCTTACAGTATTCTGAGTTTTTCTGAGAAACTGGCCAGTCTGTCATAAAATTCTGAAAAATGAGTGAGATTAATAATATAAACTGATACAAAATCTTATTATTCCGAAAACAATAATTTTTCATCAATTTTGTATGACACAATTTCTGTAAAATTAATCATTATCTTTGATTTCCTGAACAACCTATTTTCTAAAAGAGTTATCCATCTGGATTGATTTGACCAGGTAAAATCAAATATTTGGAGGATTAATAAATTTAAAGGTGCAGATGTGAATAACTAATGTAAAGAAATTGTTTTTAAAATTTATATTTCTCCATGATATCTTGTTTCTTTCTATTTGTTACTCCCTGGTTTGTGCCATTTGGCAATAATATAAGGAGTTTGGGAGCAGTCACTCTTTTTTTATCATATTTTGTATTTTATTCTCCTTTGTAGTTCTTCCTATATTTTTGCTAAATGGTACAAAATATAAGGGTCTGTTTGCTGAAACAATTGTAAAGGTATAGAAACATGGAAGGATGGAATGCCATATATTTTATTATTCTGAGTGATTTTATCCTTAAATTATTGATTTATTTTTTATTTTTGAATCCAGAGTTAATTAGCAAATTTACTAACCTGAAAAACTTTCATATTATGATTAAGAAGGTCAATCTTATTATTGTTTTGATTCTAACCATTTTTGTTTTTTCTTGTAGCAAGCCTGCACCGATGGATAAGGTAATTAAAAAGAGTCTGGATATAGCAATTGATCAATGCAAGAGGATGGCAGAGGTTATGAAAGATAAGCCTGATATGCTTCCAAGAACGGTTGATACAACCGGTAATCTGGTTACAGCGCGTTCAAACTGGTGGACAAGTGGTTTCTTTCCCGGGACACTCTGGTATCTTTACGAATACACAGGTGATGAAAAATTTAAGGAATATGCAAGGGAGATGACTGCAAGGGTGGAGAAGGAGAAATACAATAAAGGGACTCATGATCTGGGTTTCATGCTTTACTGCAGTTTTGGTAACGGCCTTAGACTGACAGGGGAAGAAAGTTATAATGAAGTACTTCTGACGGGGGCTCAGTCGCTTATCACACGTTTCAGGCCAAAAGTTGGTTGTATTCAGTCGTGGAACAGTCGCCGCAACTGGCAATGCCCTGTAATAATTGATAATATGATGAATCTTGAGTTTCTGATGTGGGCGTTCAAAAAGACCGGTGATTCAACATTTTATAAAATTTGTGTAAGTCATTCCGATACTACAATTAAAAATCACTTCAGACCTGATTATTCAACATGGCATGTTGTATCATATGATACTATTACAGGTCAGGTTGAAGTCAAGCAGACCCACCAGGGAGCATCCGACGAGTCGGCATGGGCAAGAGGACAGGCCTGGGGATTATATGGGTATACTGTAATGTACCGTGAAACAAAGCTCGAAAGATATCTTGAACAGGCAAAACATATTGCTGATTTTCTTATTAATCACCCGAATCTTCCCGAAGATAAAATACCATACTGGGATTTTAATGCACCAGGTATTCCAAATGCTTTGCGTGATGCATCCGCCGGTGCAATAATGGCTTCTGCCCTTATTGAACTTAGCGGGTATGTTGATGCGGAAACTGGTGCTAAATATCTTGACGTAGCCGAAAAACAGCTACGTACACTCGCATCACCTGAATATCTTGCAAAACCAGGTGAAAACGGGAATTTCATTCTTAAACATAGTGTGGGCTCACTTCCTGGTAAAAGCGAAGTTGATGTTCCTCTAACATATGCTGATTATTATTTTGTAGAGGCATTGCTTAGATATAGAAATCTGCTTAAAGTAAGCAAGAACTGATTCTGTGTTTTGAATTTTAATTTTAAAAAATGATTTATTTTTGTTATAACTTACATTAACTAACTTAACAGCAATAAAATGAAAAAACTATCAAGAAGGCAATTTCTCGGAACTTCCGCAGTCGGAATGGCCGGGATACTTATTTTACCGGCTGCTTCATGCGGCCGTGGAAAAACAGGGGAAAAAGCTCCATCAGATCTTGTAAGGCTTGGATTTATAGGCCTTGGACGCCAGGCAATGTTCCTGATGAACGGTTTTCTGCAGGTACCGGGTGTTGAGGTACTGGCAGGATGTGATGTTTACGGCATTAAGAGAACAAGGTTCGAAAGAAGAGTTAATGAGTTTTATTCAAAAGCAGGAAAGAAGGTCGATGTAAAAACTTATGAGAAATTTGAAGATCTTCTTGCCCGTAAGGATATTGATGCCGTTGTAATTGCGACTCCCGATCATTATCATGCACTTATTGCCATTGCTGCCTGCAAAGCAGGAAAAGATGTTTATCTTGAAAAACCACTAACCTTTACCATTTATGAAGGTCAGCAACTTGTGAAAGCTGTGCGTGAAAACAATAGAATTCTTGCAGTCGGAACACAGCAGCGGTCGGATGATAATTTCCGTCATGCCGTTAATCTGGTACAAACAGGTGCAATAGGCAAGATTACGCTTGTTAATGCTTATGTAGGTGCTCCTCCGACACCATATAACCTTCCGGAAGAACCTATCCCCGCTGACCTTAACTGGGATCTCTGGTTGGGACCACTCCCTGGTAATATCCATTACAACAGTCAGCTTAATCCACCTATCTCTCTTGATCCACCGAAAGATGAAGAAATATGGGGCGCATGGAGATGGTACAAAGAAATGGGTGGTGGATTTACAACCGACTGGGGAGCGCATATGTTCGATATTGCGCAATGGGGACTTGGAATGGATAATAGCGGCCCGGTAGAAGCATCACCTATAGGTGACGGAACTGAATTTATGTCATTCAAATATGCTAATGGAGTAATACTCACTTCAGAAACATGGGACGAAAAGAAAACCAAAGGGGTTAAGTTTCATGGTGATAACGGATGGATTGAAGTTGCACGAGGATATTTTAATGCATCCGACCCTAAACTGTTCCCGGAAAAGAAAGAGGAACAAACTGACATGCCTTATGAGACACGCATACCTCATCAGGTGAACTTCATCGAGTCAGTTCGCACCAGAAAAGATCCGGTTGCTACTGTTGAAATTGGTCACAGAACCTGCACGGTTTGTAACATTGGAAACATTGCCTGCGATCTCAAACGTACAGTTAAATGGAACCCTGAAACAGAAACTTTTGTTGACGACGAGGAAGCAGCAAAACATATGCATTATACTTACAGGGAACCATGGAAACTGATTTGAAATTAAGGTATTAATCTGTTAATTGTTTTGTTATATCGTATTTGAACATTTATTAACCGTAAAGGACGTAGCATTTGTACTGACTTTACGGTTAATTTTTATATCTGGCATAAAGAAATCTTTATATTAATAAATATTAATAACTCACCACGGAGAACACTGATTAACACTGATTTTCTCCGTGCCAATCCGTGGACCCCGTGGTGAATAAATAAATGTTTATATTTTCTTTTGAGAGATTATACCTTAAGGAATACCTTCTTTTTATAAAGTATATACAGAAATACCCATCCCACAGTCGTCACACCGATGCCATTTATAAGTTGTGCATAAGTTTCAGGCAGTATTTCTTCGAATCCACCAAAAAAGAACCTTGAAGCGTTTCTGAAGTTGATAATCCGGTTGGCGAGATAAATTGTAATAGGATTCATTCCTATAACAACAAAGAAAAATGCCCATTTTTTAAAGTTCCAGACGTCAATAATCAGGTAGAAGAGTGCGAATAACAGGAGGCTCAATCCGCCCACATAACAAACAAATGAGCTGCTCCACAAATTCTTGTTAATAGGAAAAACGAGATCCCATATCTTTCCGATTACAACAAAAATGACTCCAGCACCTGTTAGTAAGAGTGCTTTTTTAATGAGTTTGTCCGCAAAAAATTTTGAATGGAGGAATTCACCGGTAAACATTCCAAGGAGTGCGGTTGAAATTGCAGGAATTGTGCTGAGTAATCCTTCCGGGTCGTGATTCCCTCTGTAAAGTTTGCCGGGCAGAAGCAATCTGTCAACATAACTGGCAAAGTTTCCTTCCTGGGAGAAGACATGGGCGCCGCCGCCGTCGGGTGCAGGTATAAGGGCAAGAAGAAGCCAGTAGCCTACCAAAAGTATCCAGAACCATACAATTCGCCAGATTAATTTAGTATTCATAAAAATAATAGCTGCAAGCATCCACGCCAGGCCAATCCTGCCAAGAACACTTCCGTACCGCAATTCACTTAGGTTAAATCTTACTCCATTATTGTACAGTATTCCAAGGAGCACCAGAATTAAACCTCTGTAGATTACATGTTTATAAATTTTCATTTTATCTTCACCTGCGGCTAGCCTCTTTGACAGTGAGAAGGGGAAAGATATTCCAGCAATGAAGAGGAAAAGCGGAAAAATCATATCGTAAAAGTGGAATCCGTGCCATTCTACATGTTCAAGCTGTTCAGCGCACCATTTAAAAACAGGCCAGCCGGTAACGGTAGCAAGTCCAATAAAAATGGTCTCACCACCCATTATCCAGAACATATCGAATCCTCTCAGAGCATCAAGTGATTGCAGTCGCTTTGATACAGGTTTTAATTCTTTCTCCATAAAATGCTTATTTAAATCAAGGTTATTATAATTTGTTAAATTAGTGTTATAATTGGAAGATTAAAGTTTGATTTTTTAAAAATAACAATATCAAGACTACAAAAAAATAATTTTTATATTTTTGTAAAAAATTTATTTGATGATCCTGAAAAAAATCCAGACCATGAAAATTATTAAAGCATCTTGCATTATTATTCTGATTATATTAAATTCAATGTTTTCAACTGCTCAACCACTGGTTGATAGCAAGATATTGCTCCGCAGTAATTGGGCAATTCAGTCGTCAGCTAAGGTGTCATCTTTGGGCAGTGAAATTTCAACTGCAGATTTCAATACAGATGGATGGTATCCGGCAACAATGCCTTCAACTATTCTGGCAGCACTGGTTGAAAATAATGTTTATGCTGATCCCTATTATGGTGCCAATTTCAACAAACTTCCAGGTCTAATTACAAGCAGGAGCAGAGGAATACCTTCTGATAGCCCCTTCAGTGTGCCATGGTGGTTTCGGACAGAGTTTAAGTTACCAGCAACTTACAAAGGGAAACATATCTGGATAAATTTCCACAGTATTAATTATAAAGCAAATGTCTGGTTAAACGGGAAGCTGGTAGCTGATACTACTACTATAGAAGGGGCCTACAGGTTATTTACTCTCGACATTACAAAGGAAACCTTTATAGGGTCTACAAACTGTCTGGCGCTTGAAATCTTTCCTCCAAAGAGCACAGATCTATCAATTACATGGGTTGACTGGAATCCAACGCCGCCGGATATGGGAACAGGTATCTGGTATGATGTATCGATACAGACTACAGGAGATGTGTCGATTGAAGAGCCCTTTGTAAAGACGAAGCTTAACCTTCCTGATACAAGTGAAGCGAGATTGACGATTTCAGCACTGCTTAAAAACTCTTCAGATAGGAGTATTAATGGTAAACTTACTGGTAGGATCGAAAAAATAAGATTTTCAAAAAATGTTACTATAAAATCCGGAGAAACAGTTAAAGTGGAATTTAAACCTGAAGAGTTCCGTCAACTGGTAATAAAAAATCCAGTGTTATGGTGGCCCCACACGGTTGGCATGCCTAACCTTCACGATCTTTATTTAACTTTTGAAGAATCGGGTAAGATATCCGATACGAGAAGAATCAGATTTGGAATCCGTGAGATATCATCATGGATGAATGAATTTGATTCGCTCAGGACACGGGTATTTCAGGTTAACGGCAGGAATATTGTTATAAAGGGGGGAGGATATGTAGAAGATATGATGCTTCGTCCTTCTAATGAAAGGATAGATGTTGATATTGCCTATGCAAAACATATGAATCTTAATGCGTTGAGGATGGAAGCGCCACGAGGTTCTGACTATATTTTTGACAGGTGCGATGAAGAGGGTATTTTATTGATGGTTGGATGGTGTTGTTGCAGTATGTGGGAAAGATGGAAAACATGGACACCGCATACGGCTGAAATAGCTGAGAAAAGCTGGAGGGATCAGATTATTCGCCTTCGTAACCACCCATCGGTATTTGTTTGGCTTTATGGAAGCGATAATTATCCCCCTGAAGATATTGAAAAGATGTATCTCAAAGTGCTTAATGAGTGCGATAGTACCAGGCCATATCTCTCATCAGCTACTCAGGCTGCAAGTAAAATTGCAGGGCCGACAGGAGTATGGATGGGACCTTATCCACGTGTTTATGCCTATTTTCCACCGTCGTACTGGTATACCAAACTGGAGTTTAATACCGAAGCAGGCCCATCTGGCGAACAGATACCTCCTCTTGAAACAATGCGGATGATGATGCCGGAAGAAGATCTATGGCCACCCAGCGAATCATGGGAATTACGTTTGCATAAAAGCTTTTATCCGATTGCCAGAAGTGCTTTTGAAGCCAGGTATGGGAAACCATCGTCGATTGAGGAGTATAGCAAAAAAGCTCAGGTTTTTCAGAATGAAGCTGTTAAGGCAATGTTTGAAGCCTATGCGGCAAACAAATATAAATCGAGCGGGATAATTTACTGGATGTACAACGGTGCCTGGCCGAAGATGTACTGGCAATTTTATGATTATTTTTTCATGCCCAACGGTGCTTTCTATGGAGCAAGAAGCGCCTGCGAACCTCTTCACATACAGTATTGCTATAATGATAAATATGTGAAAATAGTTAATTCATTAAATAAAGATTTCAAAAGTCTGAAAGCCACAGCAAGGGTTTTTGATATTAATATGAAAGAAGTATGGTCAGAATCGGCTGTTACAGATGTTGCGCCGGATGACAGCAAAATGTTGTTAAAAGTTCAGGTTCCTGGAAATGTTTCAAAGATTTATTTTCTAAAACTTGATCTGCAGGATCGGAGTGGGAAGATTGTTTCTTCGAATTTTTACTGGCTTGATGCAGAAGGGGATGAGAAGGCGGATTTTAGGGGTTTGGAGAAGTTGCAGGAAACTACGGTTAAGGCAGAAGCAAAGGTTATGAAGAATGATGGAGGGAAGATTGTTGTTGCGTTGTCACTGGAGAATACGGGTAAATATCTGGCGTTTTCTCTTAATCCCAGGGTACTGGAGCAGTTGACGGGTAAGCCTGTATTACCTGTTTTTTGGGATGATAATTATTTTTCGTTATTGCCTGGAGAGAAGCATACTTTGGAGGTGGAGTTTAATGGCGGGCAAGAAAGTGTTGATAGGTTCCAGATTGTTATTGATGGGTGGAATGTTAAGTCAGTGAGGCTGGCGTTAAAGTAAAAATTTTAATAAAGAAATTAATAGTAAGATTTTCTGGAGGAAAGTAGAATTTACTTGATTGTAGGTTTTATTATATAGAATTTTTTATTAGATAGAAAAAAATCTTAAATAGTATTTTTTATCAGATAGTGAAATTTTCTAAAAAAGAAAATTTATTAAGTAGAAATTATTTTCAAATAATAAAAATTATCAAACAATAAAAATAATCAATTGGTAATATTTATTAAATAGTAATAACTTACAGATAGTAAAATTTTCTATATGATAAAAATTATCAATCATAATAAATTATTGAATAATAATATTATTTAAATAGTATAAATTATTAGGTAATAATTTATACTAATAAGTAAAATTTTTTAATTAGTAAAATTCATTAAATAATAAAAAATATTATAAAATAAAATTTATCAAATAAAAAATATTATCAAATAATAAATTTTCTAATTAAAAACTATTTCAGATTTGCCCAAAAATAAACCTTCCCCCGTAATTCCCTCCATATAAAACCTGTAATAATCCCTTTAAAACCTGACATTATCCTTTCTAAAACTTATAGTAATAACCCCTCAATTTCCTTCCAGCTGCCTGCCCGCCTGTGCCTAGTCGATAATAACATATTGTGAGGCTGTGTGTACATTATCGTCTCCCCTTCAAACCTGTCAAGATTCTTCAAATGGTCATCTATCATAATGTCTGCTTTTATCAAACTCTTGTCTCCACAAAAAACAATCTGCCTCCATCCAATAAACGGAAAATGATCATGAAGCCAATATTGCTTATCAGTTAAACTTGCCGGAAACTCCGTGGCAAGCGAAACTACAATAATGTCATATCTCCCATTAAGCCTCCTTAATCCTTCTACACTCCCCTCTATAACCGGGATGCTCCTGAAAAAACCAGGCGAAGTAACCCATTTTAATACATCCGGAAAAGCCTCATGTTCAAACATGCCTGCAACATCCTCAACAGATAACCTTATACCTGTATCAATCTCATAAAGATCAAAAAACCTCTTATATACATCTGCAAGTACCCCATCCATGTCAACAAGTATCCTTTTTATATCCAAAATACCATATATTTGTATTTGTAAT
>DYKN01000142.1 GCA_020722575.1 Rikenella microfusus
TGAAAACCCATGCTAAATAAATTTTGCAAAAAATTTTTAGTGATAAAATAAAATTGGCTCTTCTCCAAAAATAGTGGTTAGTATATATACAGTACATAGTTCTTTGCAATATTGTCATTGAAAGGCATACTGCTTCGGCTCAACCTCTTTGCATAATACCACAGTGTATAATGCCAATCTTGAATTTTTTCGCATTTTGCCTCAGGTGCTTATCTTCCATATTCTGTCAGGCGGTCAATGTTTATTGAGAAATCTTCTTTTGTAATACTGAGATTGGGATTATAGTAAGGGTCTCCTTTTTTTAAAACATTTCCCCATTTGTCTATCCACAGTCTCCTTTCTTTTTTAAATATTTCCTTTTTTTCGGGTGTTGTCTTATACCCGCGGGTTCTACTTTCATAATGGTATAATTCAGCATAGGGTGTCCATACAACGAGATATCCTTCCTCCCTTACTTTCAAACAGAAGTCAAAGTCATTATAGTCAAAAACAAAATTTTCGTTAAATCCACACACCTTTTTAAATACACTTTTTTTTATCATCATACAAGCACCTGTGACAACACTGTAATTCTGGATAATCATGGCTCTGGACATATATCCTTCCTGTTGTTTTTCAAGGGACCTGAAGGCATGGGTAGTTCTTCCATCTCGGAATATTATACCTCCGGCATGTTGTATCGTATCGTTATGATAGTAAAGTTTTGCTCCCACGGCTCCGACATCACTTCTTTGTGCAAATTCCAGCATTGCTTCTATCCATGAGGGAGATATAACCTCCGTATCATTATTGAGAAGTATAATATATTCTGAATCTACAAGTGAAACAGCATAGTTAGTAATTGCTGAAAAATTAAATGCATTATTGTAATGCAGAATATTTATTCTATTGTTTGCCTTCAATTTACTGTAATAGGCAAATGTTTCTTTTTCCTCGCTTTTATTATCCACAATGTAAATTTTGTAGTTGGTATAAGAGCTCTTATTCAGTATTGAATCTATACATCTTTTCAGCATATCTGCATTGTTCTTGTTTGGTATGACAATAGAAACAGGCGGGTTATTTTCTATTTTGTATTTAATACGGTAACAGCCGAGAGCATGTCCGTCAAGAACCTCTCCTTTTAACCCTAATCTCTGGATATGTTCACTCAGGGCTTTTTTAGCATTTTCGAAGGCGTACATTTTTGCATAGGCATTTCCAGCAACAGAATTTTTATGAGCCCTCCAGTGATAAAGTACCTCAGGTATATGTGCGATTTTTTCTGTTATTTCACTTACCCTAAGAAAAAGGTCGTAGTCCTGGGAACCATCATATTCTTTTTTGAAGCCACCTACCTTATCAATTATAAACTTTCTTATTACAGCGAGGTGACAGATGTAGTTATAACTTCTGAGCATATCCGGAGCCCAGTCTGGTTTGAAGTGCGGCCCAAATCTTTTACCTCTGACAGAAATCTTGTCCTCGTCAGTATATATAAAGTCAATATTTTTGTTTTTATTAAGGAGTTTTACTATCTCATACAAGGCTGAAGGGTGTAATTCATCATCGTGGTCAAGAAATCCTGCAAAGTCTCCTGTGGCAATCTGTAATGCCTCGTTCATGTTCCCCGCTATACCTTTGTTTTCATCAAGGAAGACAACCTTTATCCTGCTGTCTTTTTTTGCATATTCCTGCAGGATTCCTTTCACGGCATCATTACTATTTCCATCGGCGATACACAACTCCCAGTTTGAATATGTCTGGTTCAAAACAGAATTTATAGCCATACGCAGAATTACAACCGGTGGATTAAACACAGGGACTATAATAGATATTTTGGGCTCGTAAGAAAATTTTACATTCTTCTGATAGGATATATCTTTCTCTTCATTCTGTTCAATCCAGA
>DYKN01000143.1 GCA_020722575.1 Rikenella microfusus
TGGGTGATATGTATAAAACGCTCTATGAAAAAGGTATGATCAATAAAGATGATGGGGTGGCAGTTAATGTCGGTATTAACGATTTAAATGGAATACAAAGACTCGTTGATACAATTGTAGGCGAGAATAAGCTTTATGTTGAGGGTTTTAGTATTAATAAGGGGTTAAGTACGTTAAAAGTGAATGATGCGCTTGAGGATCTAATTGAGAAAAATCCATCAACAGCTGGCTGTGTACGAATCAATGGACATAGCATCTTATTTTATGGGAATCAAACGTATGATACTGGAAAACCGGGTAATCCTTATGGACCGAGAAAGTATGGAAGTAAAATTACGGACTGGGCAAATGAGAAAAATACAAATTCAATTTATATCTTGAAGTAAGGAGAGGTAAAAAATGAAAAGACTGTTTTTTGTTATTTTCATAAGCTTATTAAACATCTGTATGGCATTAGGCAATGAAGTAAATAGGAGAACTGCCATTGAGCATTTGAAAAGTAGAAATGTGAGAATACGTAATACAACAAGAATTGAAGTCGTTGATGTAAGTGGTGGAAGAACCCCGGCTATTGATGATAATGATTTAAAATATGTTTCTGTTATTGATGAATTAGATACGTTACACATCAGTGAAGCTAAAATAACAAGCAATGGTTTAAAATATTTAAGCAACAATAAGAATTTGCGAATACTCTCCTTAGATAATACGTCTATTGATGATGAGGGTCTAAAAAACATTTCGAATCTAATAAATATTGTTTTGCTTAATTTGAAAAACACAAAAATTACTGATGAGGGTTTGAAGTATTTAAAGAATATGACCAAGCTTACTGAGTTGAACCTCATGGGCACCAGGGTGACTGATAAAGGATTAGATTATCTTTCCGAACTGCCGAACTTGCAAATTATTATGGTACGTGGGACCAAAGTGACACAGCGTGGATTTAATAAATTTAAAAAAAGATTTCCAAATAAATATATTACCTTTGAATCCGAGGAGGAGATGAGGTAGATGGATTTCACAGGCTTCTTGTTCTTGTGGCAGTGACCCAGGAAGCCCCCCGCAGGGACCTCGCTCAGCCGCTCTGCCTCACGCGCAGCGCGTGGTGAAGCCCTGCTCATGAGGCCAGGTGGCATGGAAGCAGGCTGCCGTGCAGATTGGGGTGAATGCGGCAATAGTCTACGCCACGATGGGCGCGGGCGATGCGTGCAAGACTATCGACTTATGAAGCGATATGCAGCATTAAAAGGCACAAAAGGATCGGGGAAAGCAATTATTGCAACAGCACGAAAGCTTTCACATATAGTAGGGCATATGTTAACGAATAATGAGCCGTTTAACCCTACATTTCAGTTGATGCTGAATTATGAGAATATCAGGGATATGCGAAAAGAAAAGCAATTAGCATAACCTGATTATTCTATATGTTTACATTATTTGAACAGGGTCGTAAAAATATTTTGATTTTTTTAGGAGGGAAAAGGATGCAACCGACAATTAGTGAACAGGGTTTGAAGGAAAGGAAAAGAAGCAAAAAGGCCGCGCGGGAGCGATATGTCGAATATGAACTGCTGGCGGGGGAGATTGCGAAGAAGTTCGATGACATTGTAGCGGACCTCGATCACGCTGCGTTACATCTCGAGGTAGCAAAGCCATGGAAAGGATAGTCTGATTCTCAGCCGAACGACTCCCGGATATACATAGATGAGACAATGCTGCGTGATTCCGGATACCGCAAGGTATAGGTGGTGCTTGACGTGATGGATGCCGTATATGCCGCCTTTAAGGTTCTGAAAGATGAAGAGAAATAAGGAAAAATAATTTTTTATTATCCACCCTAAAATCTCTGGATTTTATAACTATGTAATCGATGGCACCGGAATT
>DYKN01000055.1 GCA_020722575.1 Rikenella microfusus
GTTATTAACAAATTTTACTAAGTTATTAACAATCAGATAAATATAAAATTTTTTTTATCGAACTCGCGTTAATAAAATTCAGTAAATAAATAAAATCAATATACCAGATAATCAAGAAAACTGAAAAAAAAGACTGCCTGAAAAAAGCAGTCTTTTTTGTTTAGTTAAAATATAATTAAAATCTTTTCTCCTTAATCTTAGCCTTTTTACCTGTAAGTTTCCTCAAGTAGAATATTCTTGCCCTTCTGACTTTCCCCTTTTTATTAACCTCAATCTTTTCAATAAAAGGCGATGCAATGGGAAATATCCTTTCAACTCCCACATTACCCGATATCTTTCTTACTGTAAATGTTTTCGTATGCTTAATACCCCTCTTCTGTATAACTATACCTCTGAATTGCTGTATCCTTTCCTTGTTCCCTTCTTTGATTTTATAATGAACTGTAATGGTATCACCTGCCGAAAATTCAGGAAACTTATTTTCTACCATCAGATCCTTTTCAACTATATTCATTAAATCCATCTCTCGATATTTTTGTTGATGAAAATTTTATTGCCTTAAAAACAGGGTGCAAATTTATCAATAAAAAACAATTTACAATAATTATATTGAAATATTTTTTATATGAACAAATTGTCATAATATTTATCAGACAGATATAATTGATATATTCAAAAAATTATATCAACAAATCTTATTCATTAATATCGGTAAAATGTTCATTCGTCAAAAAAATGATTTAATATATTGATATATAAATAAACTATCTTAAATTTACTAAGAAAACCGATGTTAAACAACAGGATTATTGTCGCTGGATTTCCCAACACCTGATCTCCAGCGCCATTAATCCCTTTTAAAACTTAATTTATATGAGAACAACATTTTTTTCATCTGATTTTTTTTCAGAGGTCAAGCTATTTTTTACCAGAAGAAAAAATCTTCTGAAAAGTTCTGTACTGATAATTTTACTCAGTAATATGTTGAACTTGCAGATGGCTAACAGTCAGGTGCCACAAGGGCTTAATTATCAGGCTATTGCATATGATGATTCATATAATCCGATTAAGAATGCCACGATAAAAGTCAAATTGTCGATTCTTTCCGATACAACGGGCTTTTACCAGAATGGTGGAACATATATTTGGGAAGAAGAACATACTGGCATAACTACAAATAATTCAGGGCTCTTTTCTCTGGTACTTGGAAATCCTTCAGCAGTTAAAATACAAGGTACTGCAGCTAGTTTCAGTGATATTGACTGGTCACAGCAAAATCTCTATATAGGCACAAAAATTGCCAATCCTTCAACTTACAAAATAATGGGGGCTTCAAAACTGTGGTCAGTACCATATGCTATGATAACCGATAAAATTTCCGGACCCGTCGGAAAGCTAGAAGTGAAAGGTGAAACAGTTTCACTCGAAGATCCCCTCTTTGAAGTTAAAAATATTAATGGACAAACAATTTTTGCTGTATATAATGAGGGTGTGAGAATTTATGTTGATGATGGAGCCAAAGGACCCAAAGGTGGATTTGCAATAGGAGGATTCGGGGAGGAAAAGGCCCCAAGTCAGGAATATTTCAGGGTGACCCGCGACAGTACCAGGGTATATGTAAACAAAAACTCAAAAGGAGCAAAAGGTGGATTCGCAATAGGTGGATTTGATGCAACCAAGGGTGTGGACAACTTCCTTAACCTCACTCCATCAAATTATTTTATCGGACATCTTTCCGGGTACAGTAATACAACAGGACTTGATAATATTTTTCTTGGGAATAGCAGTGGGAAATTTAATACTCTCGGTTGTTCAAACGTTTTTATAGGCCATCTGGCAGGCTATTCCAATGTAATTGGGACTAGAAACATTTTTATAGGCGATAGCGCAGGTTATTCAAATTACGGCTCCGATAATCCCGTCTCATACCCTTACAGAGGTAGCTCTAATATTTTTATTGGCGATAATGCAGGTACAACAAATACGACCGGCTATTACAATGTTTTTATTGGAACCTATGCCGGACATCTTAATACAACGGGTTCAAATTGTGTTTTTATTGGCTACCAAGCCGGCAGGAGTAACACCTCAGGGATCAGAAATATTTTTATTGGAAAAAGTAGCGGGAAGAGTAATACATCTGGAAGCTCAAATACTTTCGTCGGAATGCTTGCAGGAGTTTATGCAACAGGAAATAACAATGTGTTCATGGGCGACGGTTCTGGTTTTTCAACAACCTCTGGTGGTAATAACGTGTTCATTGGAATGAACAGCGGATCATCAAACACTACAGGCGGTAATAACGTGTTCATTGGAATGGGCAGCGGATCATTAAACACTACAGGCGAGAACAATACAATCATTGGCTATGGAGCAAATGTTGCATCAAACAACCTTACTAATGCGACAGCAATCGGTTATGGTGCATCTGTAAATGTAAGTGATAAAATTGTTATTGGAAATTCATCTGCTACATCAGTAGGAGGATATGGAAGCTGGACTAACTATTCCGATAGCAGACTGAAAGAAAATATTATCTACAAAAATGACCTTGGGCTTGATTTTATTATGAGGCTAAAAACGGTTTCTTTTAATTATCGTGACGACAAGAATAAAAGAAGAAGAGACGGTCTTCTGGCTCAGGATGTTCAGAAGGTATTGAAAGAACTGAACCTCGATTTCAGTGCCCTTGTTGTTGATGATGACCCGGAAAAAACTCTTAATCTTTCCTATCCGGAATTTGTTATTCCCCTGATCAATGCTGTTCAGGAACAGCAGAAGATAATTGAAAAACAATCAATTGAACTGAATGATCAAAAATCAGAAATTCAGTTACTCAGGGATGAATTGGAAGAAATTAAGGCCATACTGGCAGGAAGCCGCTAAAGAACAATCGGTTACTTAATTTTTTATACGGATAAACCACTTTAACGGGTTCGAAAGACTATTGTTTAACTTTAAATCGATCCCCGGTACTCTTTACAACAAACCTGAGCCACTCCTCAGGATAACCTGGTTGACTCACTTTCGGATTTACTCTTGAGTAACCCTGTGGAACCGGTTGCTTGATCTTTACGTTGCCATCCATATATTTAGTAAAGAGAAACTTATAAAGCTCTTTCCATTCTCTTACGGTACTGTTGCCTGAAAAGACAGAATATTCAGTAAGCATATTTACAGCTGCAACCGGGTCATTTTTGTAAAGGTCTGCAGCTTCAGTATCAACTTTTTTGGTCTCTTCCATATACCTTTCTTCCAGCTCCTTCTGTTTTGCCTTCAAGTCGTCAATCATCTGACTTGTTCGGGTATACATGAAATTACTGACCTGATTGAAAACCCAGAAGGCAGCATTGTCGCTGAAGGTCATCATATCGCCATTACCAACTGCATATGATTCAGGGACTTTTGTGATGCCGCAATACATGGGAGAATAAACAGTATAAAATGTGTCGTCAACCCCAAACCATAAAATACCCCCTATAGGATCAGGTAGATAAGATCTGCTCTGAGAAATGAAAGAAAAACCTGTTTGCTGGGTTGAAATAGCCCTTTCATTGAAATAAGTTACTCCGTCAACCTCCCATTCCATCGGCCTCCATCTTACTGTGCAGCCATAAGGCCCTGCCCCCGGATCCTTGCTCATATCCATCGGTGTATCCTGATAATAATCCCGCATTATATTCATAACATCCTTTAGCTCAAGTTTTTTGTCAGGCTTAATCCATAGAGGCATTCTGTTCGTCAGATTTTCACCCATTGCATAATCAAGGTATTTAACCATTTCACTGTTTACCTTATTAAAGCCTGACCAGACTCTGGCTTCACAAAATCTTGCTGCTCCAAAGTCAATTGGTGCATATGCATCACTGAATGAGAAATCTTTGTCAGCTCCTTTATACCAGCCATAACTGCGGGCAAGATCAATTACATCATATGCATATACAGTTTCAACTTCAGGATCGAAAATTTTTTTCAAATCTTTAGAGGTTATTGATTTTTTCCCGTCTGCAAGTGGGAAGGTTGTGATTCTCGGATGATTGGCATGTCCTGAAATGTAACCATCCGGTATACGACGGGCTACCCATACCGCACCTTTTTTGCCAGGTCCCCTTCCAATAAGCTCCATTATCCATGCTTCATTTGCATCACCAATCGAAAATGATTCTCCAGAACTTGTATAACCGTACTGATCAAGTAATGTTGCAAAAGTATAAATAGCTTCTCTCGCATTCTTTGCCCTTTGAAGTGTTAAATATATAAGGCTACCGTAATCAATTAATCCTGTTGTATCAATAAGTTCACTACGTCCTCCAAAAGTTGTTTCTCCTATTACAAGCTGATGTTGATTCATATTACCCACTACTGAATATGTATGGGTAACCTGAGGGATCCTTCCAAGAAACTTCCCGGTGTCCCATTCATAAATATCGACCATTGATCCTGCAGGCCAGTTACGTGCCGGCCAGTAATACAACTCCCCATAAAGAACATGCGAATCGGCTGAATAGGTTATCATAACCGATCCATCCTTAGTTGCACCTTTGGTGATAATGAAATTCGTGCAAGCATTGGAGCCTGTATTTATTGAAAATCCGAAAAATAGGCCCCAAAATGCTGTCAATAAACTTTTCCTCATAACAGTTTGTTTTAAAATTTTATAGCCAAATCAGTATTCTAAGTATTCGTTACTGTATCAAGATAGCAGGTGTTTTTATACCCTTGATATTTAATGCAATAATACACTCTAGCTGCTTTTAATCAGTTCACTTATTTTAATTTAACATCATTTTCCCAGGTCAGGCTGCAAAGATAACAGGTTCAATTACATTTGAAAATAGAGTCAGATTTTTTCAAGTTTATTGATAAAAACAAAGAGTATTTCAAATTAATTCAATTTTTTAAAAACCCTCTCCCCTGATACCTTATGAAAAGTTTTTAGTTTCGTGATGCATCCACTCTATATTTTTAAGATTATTTGAAAAAGTCAAATAACTTCGAAAAAATATTATTATTAAGGTTGAAGGAATTATAGTTTAAATATTATAAATATCGTAAAATGAGTAAGATAGAAATTTGATAACTTATTTTTTCAAAGTAATATAAAATTGGTTATAATTGTGCAGTTAAATTCAGTAGTATGAAACCGACACTCTTAGTTCTGGCAGCAGGAATGGGTAGCCGTTATGGCGGCGATAAACAGCTTGATATTGTAGGACCATCAGGTGAAACAATAATTGATTATTCAATTTATGATGCCATCAGAACAGGTTTTGGAAAAATTGTATTTGTTATCAGGCGTGATATTGAGGAGCAGGTCCAGAAGCGATTTATAGAGAAACTGAAAGACAGAATTGAAGTAGATTATGTTTTTCAGGATCTCGATAAACTGCCAGAAGGATCCATTGTATCAGCTGAACGAAAGAAACCATGGGGAACAAGCCATGCCATACTGGTAACTGAAAACAAAATAAATGAACCATTCGGAGTTATTAACTCAGATGATTTTTACGGAATCGATTCTTTCAGAATTCTGTACGATTTTCTTGTTAATGACATAGATCCCAACCGTTATTGTATTGTTGGTTACAAGCTGGGGAATACACTTTCCGATCATGGTCATGTTAACCGTGGAATCTGTCATGTTGATAAAAATAATCTGCTTACACATATAGTTGAAACAAAACAGATTGAAAAAACGCCTGGCGGTGCAATAGCTCCTGGAAGTAACGGAGAAAAAATTATGTTTACTGGAGAAGAGATTGTATCAATGAATCTCTGGGGTTTTAAACCTTCATGTTTCAAATTTCTTGGCGAAGAATTCGTAAATTTTATCAAAAAACACGGAATGGATCCCAAAGCTGAACTTGACATTCCTACATCAGTGGATAAATTTGTTAAAAGTGGCCAGATAACAATTAAAGTACTGATGAGTAACGAACGATGGTTTGGTGTTACATATCGTGAAGACAAACCTTTCGTTGTTGAAAATATTAACAGAATGATACGCGAGGGAATTTATCCTTCCTCTTTATATTAATTCCTGTTGCCCTTAAACTCTTACCAGAAAAAGTCTTTCTGCAAAACCGATGTATTGTTATTATTGTCGGTTACGGTTATTTTTAAAGTATGCTTACTACCTTTTGCAATCCTATCTGCATCGAACCTGTAAAAGATTAAATCTCTTTTTGGATCATATTCAAAAAGTGCCCATTTTCCGTCAATCATACCTGTATAGCTCTTAATGCCTGAAAGATTATCGGTAATTCTAACTCGTAGCTCCTTTATTGCCGACATATCTGAATTTTGTGAAAAGTTCTGGGGTGTAATAACAGGTGGGATAGTATCAGCAGTTACTGTATAATTGCCAAATTGACTTATGTTAGCAGTTACATATCCATTTGAGTAAGTTCCGCCGGCAGGAGTAAGCCGGTTGCTTTCATCAATACTTACAATTAACAGTTTTGAAGGATCGATTCCATGAAGTGAATCGGTTTTTATCGATATATTGATTGGCAGGTGTAGAGGAGTGTACCGGTCATGAATGCTGTGTACCGGTGATAGAAAACCCTTTTTCCTTCTTTCTGAGAACCATGTGAATAAAATTGTGTCGTACAGGGCATTTTTTGGTATGCTTACAGTGATACTATCATTTCTGAATATATTACTTTTCCCGAATGGCATAAGCATAATACTTTTATTGGCATCTTTATCATCGTTGACAACATCAGGTTGAGGTCCTGTTTTATCAATTTCGGAATCCAGAAGTGCCTTTACTTTAAAATTCAATTCAGATTTGTTTCCGTAGCTATCCTCTACAATGATTTTTATCTGATGAATATTTCCGTCATTGAAGTCAAATAATCCATTGTTTAGATAAGTTCTGTACATGCTCAATCTATTATTTGGGAGCACAAACATCCGGTGAATCAAAATATTGTTTTTGATAAATGCTTCATAATCGATATGTGCATTTATATATCTGGTTTCACTGAAACTGAATTCATTGAAATTGCAAATGAACCATGAAACACTATCAATCTGCAATTCAAGATAATTAACTCCGAACCTGTTTGAAGTGTTGTTCATCAGATCTCTGCAGCTTATTCCAAAACCTGCAATACCATTAATTTTTACTGCATTATTTTCTCCGAGGGAATAGTTCCCATTTTTCCCGGTGGGCATAAGGGTAAGTCTTTTGTTGTAGCCATTTATAAGTGTTCCTTTATTGGCAGGATAAATAACCAGTCTTTCAATTAACGGCTTGAGATTGTCTTCAACTCCAAGGTTGAAAATAAGTGGATTAACAGGTTTTTCTCCCTCAATTTTTCTGACTTCGAAATGCAGGTGTGGCCCTCCTGAACTTCCTGTATTGCCTGAATATCCTATAAGATCTCCCTGTTTGAATACAAATTTTTCTACGGGAGGATTTAAGGAGATAGTATAACTTTTCTGATTATACTGTTGTCTCTTAACATATTCTTCAATTTCAGGAGCAAATGATTGAAGGTGCGCATATACTGTTAAATAACCTGATTTATGCTGAAGATATAAAGCTCTTCCAAAACCAGCTGGAGATACAACAATACGACTTACATAGCCGTCTGCCGCAGCCAGAACTTTTATACCCGTTATTCCCTGCGTCTTAATATCGATACCCGAATGAAAATGGTCAGCTCTAAGCTCTGCGAAATTTGCGGAAAGAAAAACAGGAATGTTTACCGGTGGCGCAAATAAATCCTGTGAAATCAATGGCTTACTGATCATAAATATAAACACGGGAATATAATAATATGCTTTTCTCACAGCCTGATTTTTTTAATTCGGCAAAACTATTGGATTGTCGGAGTTTTGCAAACAATATTTGTTAAATTTTTGAAAATATCATTAAGTATATTAACTTTGTGCAAAGATTTTTATTATGACCGATCAGGGTTACGAGGAGTTAAAAAATCTTAACAGTAAAATTGATGAATTAATTAAACGTTATTATGCCCTGAAAGAAGAAAATAAAAATCTTAGAACCCTGAATGAAAATCTGGAGAATGAACTCCGGAAACGTGAAAATGAGTTTAAAGAGCTTGAAAAAAAATATGAGATAATTAAATTAACAGGAGCTTTATTGGGTGATAATGAACATGGGATGGAGATGAAGAGGAGGATAAATGAGCTTATGCGGGAAATAGATAAATGTATTGCTCTTTTAGACAGATAAAATATAACAATGGATGATAATAAACTTTCAATCAGGGTTAACGTAGCTGACAGGTATTATCCATTGAAAATTGAGAGGGATGATGAGGAGAAAATCAGGAAAGCAGCCAGGATGATCAATGAGAAAGTTCTGTTATACAAACAAAGGTACTCCGACAAAGATATACAGGATTTTCTTGCAATGGCAGCCCTGCAATTCGTTATAAAACTCATTGAAGAAGAGGAAAAATTAAGTAACGATTATCTCCCCGAAACCCTCGGAGAACTGGCAAAAAAAATTGATGCCGTTCTGGAAGAAAAGAGTAATGACGTTCTTTAAAATAAAGATATAATTATCTAATACCCGCATTGTTTCTTCATTCATTTTTGAAACTCAACACTAAACACATTGGGGTGAAGCTCAGTTTATTAAGAACAGGCCTCATCCCGACTTGTCGGGATCCCGATAGTTATCGGGACAGTGGAAGTTCGAGATTAACTGGCAGCCCCATCCATGATGAAATGGGGTTTTATAAAAGCTGAGGAAACTTTGCGGGTTTTTATTTGTTAATAATTTAAAATATAGGAAAAATGACAGTTTTAGCAACTATTATTAATGGAATTACAATAATAATATCATTTCTTACCCTTGCAGCAGGTTTTGGTCTATCAACCTTGCTCTGGCAAACACTTCTGCAGAAAAGAAGAAAGAAGATTATTTCCGAAGCAGAATCTGAAGCCGAAGTGATTAAAAAGGAGAAAATTCTTCAGGCAAAAGAACTATTCCTCCAGCTTAAATCTGAGCATGAAAAGGTTATTAATGAAAAAAACAACCGGATTATCCAGAATGAGAATAAACTTCGCCAGAAAGAACTTTCTCTTAATCAGAAAATAGAGGAGGTTCAACGTAAGAACAATGAGCTTGAAGCAATTAGAAATAATCTGAATGCTCAGCTGGAATTATTAGAGAAGAGATCAGAAGAGCTTGAAAAGATGCACCGTCAGCAGGTGGAAAAGCTTGAAATTATCTCCGGCCTGTCAGCTCAGGAAGCAAAAAGTCAGCTTATTGAGTCTCTTAAGGAGGAGGCACGGTCGGAAGCAATAGCTTACATCAATGAAATTATTGAAGAAGCCAAAATGACCGCCAGTAAAGAGGCAAAGAAAATTGTTATACAAACTATCCAGAGAGTGGCAACTGAAAATGCCATTGAGAATGCAGTTACGGTATTTCATATTGATTCGGATGAAATCAAGGGAAGGATTATTGGGAGGGAAGGCCGTAATATAAGGGCGCTTGAAGCTGCAACAGGTGTTGAAATTATTGTTGACGATACCCCCGAAGCAATAGTTTTATCAGCTTTTGATCCCGTGCGGAGGGAAATAGCCCGTCTCGCACTCCATCAGCTTATCACTGACGGAAGAATACATCCTGCAAGAATTGAAGAAATAGTTGAGAAAACCCGCAAGCAGGTTGAGGATGAAATACTTGAGGTAGGGAAAAGAACAGCCATTGATCTTGGCATCCATGGTTTACATCCAGAACTCATCAGGCTGATCGGAAAAATGAAGTACAGATCCTCATATGGCCAGAACCTTCTGATGCACTCAAGAGAAGTGGCAAACCTCTGTTCTATAATGGCAGCAGAGCTCGGACTTAATCCCAAACTTGCAAAAAGGGCAGGGTTACTTCACGATATCGGAAAAGTTCCCGATGATGAACCTGAACTTCCACATGCATTACTGGGTATGAAACTTGCTGAAAAATATAAGGAAAAACCTGAAGTATGCAATGCTATTGGGTCACACCACGATGAAATCGAAATGACAACACTAATTGCGCCTATAGTACAGGTATGCGATGCAATATCAGGTGCCCGCCCGGGTGCCAGACGCGAAGTGGTGGAATCATATATTAAACGTCTTAAAGAACTTGAGTCACTCGCACTTCAATATCCTGGGGTGACAAAAACATACGCCATCCAGGCAGGCAGGGAACTGAGAGTTATTGTCGGAGCCGATAAAACAACTGATAAAGATGCCGAGAACCTCTCCAATGAAATAGCTAAAAGAATACAGTCTGACATGACTTATCCGGGTCAGATTAAAATTACCGTGATCAGGGAAACAAGAGCTGTCAGCTACGCAAAATAAAAGGCGGTTTTTATTCTTCCTACCCCGGAATTGTATGAAATAATTCCGGGGTATTTTTTTCAAATTGCTCCATTATGCCATCAAATTTTGAAAAAAATCTATCTTTGCGTGGCTTTATAACTTCTTTGTGATGTCAAAAATTAAAGTTGTTAACCTGGTTGGAGCCAGACCTCAAATCATTAAAGCATCTGCAATAAGCAGAGCAATCAAACACAAGTTTTCATCATCAATTAAGGAGATAATTGTTCATACAGGACAGCATTACGATAAGGAACTTTCTCAGGTTTTCTTTGATGAACTCGAGATTCCAAAACCTGATTACAACCTTGGCATTGGTTCTGCTCGCCATGGAAAACAAACTGGATTAATGCTTTCAGGTATTGAAGAGGTTTTGCTGATAGAAAAACCTGACTGCCTGATTTTATACGGCGATACAAATTCAACTCTTGCTGGTGCCCTTGCAGCCGTAAAACAACATTTTCCTGTTGTACACGTCGAGGCAGGTCTCCGTTCGTTCAACAAAACAATGCCTGAAGAAATAAACAGAATAATGAGTGACCATGCCTCGACTCTTCTGTTTGCCCCTACAAATGCCGCTTTCAAAAATCTTATTGCTGAAGGTTTTAAACCCGAAAACACACCTCCTTATAACGTAAATAATCCCAAAATATACCTCACCGGCGATATTATGTACGATAACAGCCTCTTCTTTTCTTCACTGGCCGAAAAGAAAAAGAAACACCTGCTCGAACAGCTAAGTATTCAGGCTAATGAATATGTTCTTGTTACAATACACCGCGATATTAATACCGACGATATTCTCCGATTGAATACACTTCTTACATCATTGTTAATGCTTGCAGAAGAAACAGGTATTACTTTTGTTATGCCTCTTCATCCGCGTACTAGCAATTCCCTGAAAAATAATCTTGAGGAGTTGAATAGAAAGTTGCTGAAAAATCAGTATATTAAAATAATACCACCTGTTTCTTATCTCGAAATGACATTTCTTGAAATGAAGTCAAGAATGATAATTACCGATTCAGGTGGCGTACAGAAAGAAGCTCATTTTTTTAAAAAGCCATGTATTGTACTGAGAAGAGAAACAGAATGGGTTGAGCTTGTAAAGAACGGAACTGTAATGCTTGCCGATGCCGATCCAGCACTCATTACAGCAGCTTTCAATTTCTTCCTTAGTAAAGGTTCCACTCTTGAATACCCTGCTTTCTATGGCGATGGTAAAACTGCAGAATTTATTCTGAAAGAAATATTGATGATGTTTGAATAAATATTAAAGAATATTTTGAAAATCTAATATTTATGTACCAGAAACTAAAAGGGGTAAGAGTTCTTATTACCGGTGGTGCCGGATTTATAGGATCCAACCTTGTAAAATCAATGCTTGAGGAAGGTAATTATGTGATCTGTCTTGATAATTTTTCAACTGGAAAAAGAGAAAATATAGAGGAATTTCTCGGTCATAGAAATTTCAGATTAATTGAAGGAGATATCCGTGATATGTCGGCATGTGTTGAAGCAGTTAAGGATGTTGACATAGTTTTTCATCAGGCTGCATTAGGTTCGGTTCCGAGGTCAATAGCCGACCCGCTTTCTGCAACGGAGGTTAATATCGGAGGATTTGTAAAAATGCTTTATGCATCAAAAGAAGCCGGAGTGAAAAGGTTTATTTATGCTGCAAGTTCTTCGACATACGGTGACAATGAAGATTTACCCAAGGTCGAGGAAAAAATTGGCAGGCCTCTATCACCCTATGCGGTGACCAAGTTCACCAATGAACTTTTTGCAAAAGTATTTTCTGAAATATATGGTATTGAAACAATCGGTCTAAGATATTTTAATGTTTTCGGTCCGAAACAGGATCCTGAAGGAGCATATGCAGCAGTGATACCAAAGTTTATAATTCAACTTTTGCGCCATCAGAGACCTGTGATCAACGGCGATGGAACAATTTCGCGTGATTTTACTTATGTTGAAAACGTTGTCCAGGCCAATCATCTGGCAGCACTGATTGAAAAAGAACAAGCTTTAAACCAGATATATAATGTTGCATGTGGCGAAAGTACTTCTTTAAATAAATTATTTCACATAATTAGGGAATGCCTAAGTCATTATGATTCTGAAATATTGAAAATCGAGCCAATTCATGGACCGGAAAGAAAAGGGGATATCAAATTTTCTCTTGCTTCAATTGAAAAAGCA
>DYKN01000144.1 GCA_020722575.1 Rikenella microfusus
TTCAACTCTTTCTCCAGCGGATCAGTTGTCAGCATTATCTTACGATCAAAAACCAGATAATTAACATTTGTCCCTTTAAACAATACAGGCAAAATATCAGTAATTAACTTACCATCTGCCTGAATATCAACAACCCTGTTGACATCAATCTGCTTCTGGTTAAAGATGAAATAAAACTCACTCTGCCTCTCTATCTCATCCATAACCTGCTCAAGGGTCTTGTTCTGCATATCAAGCGAAATCTTTGCAGTTTGTGAATAGGATTTGCCTGCAAAAGCACTTGATACACTAAAAAGAATAATCAGGATCGAAATCTTTAATTCCATGATTAACTTCCTTAAGGTTAGGTTAAATTGACTTTTTTTCATAAATTTGTAATGTTTTTGTTAGGTTATTATTTTTAATAGTAACTTAGCTGAACAACAGGAAGGTGGTTCCAGCACTTTCCTGTTTCTTTTTAAGTTTCTTAAGGCGGGTAATGTTTCATAGGCATTTAGTTTTAAGGTTAAACAGTAAATAATTAATCTTTTATCTCTTCATCAGTATCACTTTCTTCTTCAAATAAACATCATCCCGGTCAAGACTTCTTTCCACAATCTTATAGTCAACTTTCAGGATCTTCTTCAACAGGTATAGAACTTCCTTAAGGTCTTCATCAACAAATGTTGCACGAAGTCTTACTTCATCGGGAAATATATCCCTGAGTTCAACTTCAACGTTGTACCACCTCTCCAGTCTCCGTGCTACAACATCCATGGGATCATTTCTGAAAACCAGTTTTCCTTCTTTCCAGGAGGTGTACTTATGAGTCTGAACCGTATCGGTTGTTACTGATTTGTTTATTTTATTATATACAACCATCTCGCAAGGACTCATCAAACAGCTTTTTTTACTTTCTTTATCACTGAATGATAATGAACCTTCTTCAAGAACCACCTCTACAATCTTTTCATTATCATATGCCGCAATATTGAACTTTGTACCAAACACGGTTACAATTGCATCACCGGCAACCACTTTGAAGTTTTTCTTTTTATCCTTTGCAACATCGAAGAAAGCTTCGCCGTTAAGAGTGATCTCCCTGTTAAATCGGGGTTCTGAATAATACTTAATACTTGATCTACTATTCAGCCATCCCTTTGTACCATCAGGCAAACTGAACTCAACACGTGTCCATGCCGGCGCCTTTATTTCAACAGGTACTCTTCCAATGTAACCCGAAGTACTGAACAGATTAATTCCCGTATAAAATAATAAAGGTATGAACAGGACAGCAGCAACTCTGGTCAGTACCTTAAGAATATTGCGGATCTTGCCTTTTCTTTCAATGAACTCTTTTCTGCTATTTATTTCAAAATGTATCCTGTATAAAATATGACTCAGATCCTTCTCATCCTCAATCTCCTCATGAAACATCTCATACCACTGCCTCCTTAAAAGCTTTTGCAATTCGTCCTCTCTGCTCTTATCACAAAATAATTCTCTTATATATTCAAAATTTTCATTCTGCCCTTTAAAAAAACGCTGTAGTTTTTCAAAATCAATCTTTGTTTCTCCCATGCAATGAATTTATTAAGTATATTATTCTTAAATTTTTCCACATAAAAGCAGTCCCTCTATCTTAAGGAACTGCTCATTACCCTAACCTTCTAACCCAAATCCTGACCTATGAATTAACAAGAAAAGTTAAATTCATTTTTCTGTTTTTTAATATCCACAAGTTAAACAAAACACCTATTCTAAATAGAAAAAAATTTTGTTATTATGCCTTTCTGCCTCGAGGTAGCCCCTCTCTACCTACCCAGATGTAGAGAATGAGGCCCCACCCAACCTCCCACTAACGCTTCAGTCAGGGCAAGCCCA
>DYKN01000018.1 GCA_020722575.1 Rikenella microfusus
TAAAGCAGCAAAGTTAATCCCCCCATTTGGGGGGATTTAGGGGGGCTAAATAGGGGGGATTTAGGGGGGCTAAAATAGGAAGGCTTGTTCTGACCTTACCGGTTTCTTAGCCAAATGGAATAAATAAAGGAGGTAGGCAGAACGTTAGAAAAAAACGGTAAACTTCCTGTCACGAGGTTTGGAAGTAGGAAAAACGTAATTTCCGGGAAAGAAAAAATTATATGATAAACAAATAAAAGAATAATACTGCAGGAATAAATTCACGATCAAGATTCTCTCTTAAAAATTTAAGAGCTGCAGTTAACTGATTCTCCACCGTTTTACGACTTATTCCAAGCTCTTCAGCTATTTCTCTAATATTTAAACCTTCAAACCGGCTTTTGATGAAAATTTCTTTACGCCGCTCAGGCATTTTTTCAACAAGCTCTCTAACGTACCTGTGCATTGAATCATAATCTATTTTGTCGGAAGTATTCATATCCAGATCTGAAAAAATACCCGAACTGAGATATCCTGAAAGGTAGATCTTACTGCGGAAATGTTTTTTTATGATGTTAAAAGCAATGGTGAAAAGATACGATTTCAAGGATAATTCGTGTTTTAATTCTGAACGTTTTTCCCACAAAACAGTGAACACTTCCTGTACAACCTCCTCAGCTTCCTCATCAGATCGCAGGTATCCGTTTGCAAAACGGTATAATCTACCGCTGTATGCTTTATAAAGGGTATTAAATGCCAGAATATTCCCTTTCGAAAGATTTCTTACAAGGCGCTCTTCATCTTCTATCTCTTTATATTTCGCCATTAAAAATGCAGAAAAAACAAATTTAATTTAATTAAAGATAAAAAAGGTAAGAAATTTATCTAAGGATTGTCACAAATGCTTCATTTTATATTTATTACTGAATCCTCTGACAGGGAACTTATTGATGTACAAAAACTTAACTTTCCAATTAATTTATTTGTCTTATATTATATCAATTTAAGAAAACTTCAAAATAAATATTAAATTTATTATCCTCATCTTATCAAACAGCTTTAACGTTATAGTCATCTTTTAAATGGAGCCCTAAAAAGAGGCCTGATGCAGATTTCTTTTCTTCCTTTTGCAAAAACACTATCATATTAAACCAAATAATGATGGACGTAGTTTAAAATCTTTTTATTCAAGAATCGAATTTTTTCCCATAAATTTACCTTTCTTATGTGTCTACCATGTGTGTAGACACCTATATACTATGTATGTAATCCATACAGTTTCCCCCAGGTAGAAAAAGCTATATTGCTCTGAAAAAGTTTACAGATTTTCTGCTTATCTATTTCATGAAAAGCCAAGCCAATTTCCTCCTTGGGGGAAATACAAAAGGGGTTAAAATACACAAGGGGACAAAAAAGAATAATTGATACTAACTTCCTTGAATAATTTATACTATAACGATTTATGATTTATTCAGCTTTAACCTCTCCGTTTCCAATCAATACAAACGGTGCCCAGTAGAGTGGCTGGGGATATTCTTTCATTATTTCCCTTTGAGCAAGGGTCAGGGCCTGACTGGCAGGATAGCTTTTTAGGTAGGTGTAGAATTTTCTCATAAGGATGGATGTTGGGTAATCGGCTATAGCCCAGAGACTTACCACAACAGCTGGTGCTCCGGCAAAGAGGAATGCTCTGCTCAGGCCAGTCATTTCATCTCCCTGTGATATCTGCCCAAGACCCGTTTCACAGGCACTTAAAGTTACAAGCCTTGTATTCAAGTTCATTTCCAATACCTCCCATACATGAAGGCGGCCATCATCGTTTTCGCCGGGAGGAAAGAGCAAACATGAGTAGAGTGGCTGCAAATAATTATATATCCCGTGTGTTGCCAGATGCATGAAATTGCATTTTGATGCATTGGTTTTAACAAATGTTTCAGTAGCAGCCTGCCCTGATGCTGAGATATTTTCCGGAAAGAGAGCAAGAATGTTCTGCAATTCATCTTCGGTACCGGGCAAACCGGGTTTGTTTTCAAGTGCAATATCAGACAGAGCAACTCCAAGGAAGACTTTTCCGGGGAGAGCAGGACGCTCATGGCACACAACATATACGCTTGCCGAAGGCACATATGTAATATTGAATTTTTCAACAAGGTCTCTCCCTTTATTGTCTTTCAGCGCCTGAAAAGGTAGAAAATGAAGAGGTCCGTTAGGTATAATAACGAGGTCAGTATATCTTTCAAGGTTTTCTTCAATCGGTTTTATAAGTATATTATAAAGCTCATTCAGAGAGCTGTTTATTATTTTTGTGTTATTTGAACTAATAGCTTTTCTAGCTTCTTCAATCAGCGCTATCAATCTGCTTCTGGTAATGTTTACCGTAATACCGTTCTGGTTCGAACTCGTTATAATCCAGCAAATAAGGTTTTCATCGCTAATCCAGTATGAAACAACAGCCCTGTTTTTATCCAGTTCCTCACTGAGATCATTGGCAATGACAGGTTCTGCGGAAATTACCTCGGCATAAGCAGGATTGTTCAGTTTTAACATTCTGAGAATATCTTCATATTCCGATTGCAGACGGTTAAGCTCCTCCATCATTTTCGACATTCTCACCGAACGGTCATCATCAGCCGTACTTGTACCCACTGGATTTCTCTGTATCAACCTGTAAAAGTTCTGAAGCTCAAGTCTTTTTTCCTGCTCTTTAGCAACAAGGTCTCCTGGCAGTGACCCCTTGAAATCAATCCTTTTTCCTGCAAGCATATCATAGAATGCCCGCGCACGTGCCTGCTCCGACACCCTGAATGCTTCATCAGGCTTTCTATTCTTCATATAAAGCCTTATAAGCCTGTCATATACTTCTCTTTTGTTCTCCAGGTAGAGACTCCTGAACTCATCTACTGTAAGGTTACCCCTTATCTTTTCAATAATGTTGATTGCATTGAGATAAGATTCAACCGCGCGTTCATCATCACCCGAATTTTCATATACCCTGCCGGTTTCAAACCATGCTTTCCATTTTACTTCCGGTAACTCTGAAAGGTGTAGTGCAGAATCGAGCATCAGGGATGCCCTCAGGTAATTTCCTGCATCATTAAAAGCCTTACCTTTAAGCAGATATGTATTTGCGAGACCCTGCCTGTTACCTGTTGAAGCAAATGATACTCCTGCAATGTCAAGAAAATAAAGAGCACTATCAGTTTTTCCGGTATTAATCATTAATTCCGCAAGGCGAAGGGAGGTAATAGCGTTCCCTGTCAGTGAACCTTCCGACGAGAAATAGCGCTCTGCGCCGGTAATATCACCGGTTCTCAGTCCAATTGAAGCATCAATACTGCCGGCTCTAATACCTGAAGTATCTTTTTGTTCCCTTGCCCTGCTGTAATATATTACAGCTCTGTTATTATCACCCATATCTCTGTAAATATCTCCCATTCCTACAGTAGCCCATATTATCTGAGCTGTGATTTTTGTTTTATTGGCTTCCTCGAGTGCTTTTTCCTGATACCGCAGAGCCTTCTCGTAATCGCCAGTGCCTGAAGCAATTGTTGCAAGAAGATGATAATGCCGGGCGGTACCAAGCTTTAGTCGTTCAGCAAGTCTGAGAGAGTTTTCAATAAATCGGGAAGCTGTAAACAGGTCACCCTGATCGGAATAAATCGATGCGAGGGTCAAATATGCTTCCATTTCACCTCTTGCCTCGCCTGTCTGCCTGAATATAGCCAGTGCTTTGTCGATAAACATAAGTGACTGCTGCGATCTACCCATTACTGCATGTAACTGTCCGAGAGCAAGATAATTATCTGCTATTGCAAGTCTGTTCTCGTCCTTGAGACTCTGATTCATCCCCTCACTGAGTGACAGAGCTTTTTCGAGAGAAGAGATACCGTTATGATATAAACCCATGTAAACAAAGATTTTCCCCTGATGACGATAATTTTCAATTTGTCCCAGAAGATTGCCTGCCGTTGAATCGAGTTTCATTGCCCGCTCCACATAACCAAGGGCATTTTCATATTGCCCGTTCATCTCATGGCAATTTGCTATCTTACGACATACTGATGCTTCCATCTGGAGATTACGGTAAATGCCAAGTCTGGAACTGGCCTCAAGCATCTTTTCATAATGATAAATTGCCTCATCGTAACGATGACTGTTAAAATATGCATCACCCGTGTTTTGTTCACGGGTAACAAGAATTGAAGGAGTGAGGCATGAAAACATTAATACAAGGCCTGCAACAGAGGCGACCAGGTAAAAATGTTTTCTTTTTCTTACATTGCTTGACATTTACATGCAATTTTCAGAAAACATACTGGATCATACCTGTATAAAGAGGGTCTGCCGGTGTATTCTTCCCTTTAAGAGGTATTGTAACCGATTCGCCAAACCTGAAACGTTTAACCTGAAAAACCAGTCCCGGCTCATATGATGCAATCTGCGAAAAAGGCAGGAATCTTGAATAATGACCATTTATTGTATCTTTATTCTTATACTGATAGTTGAATTCATTTGAGAAGACTATCCATTCATTCAAATGAAGATTTACCCCGGCTGTTGCTTCAAGAACATTGCCCGGACGAAATTTCAGCTCGCTTATATCAGTTATATCAAACTTCTTACTCCCGGTAAAACTGTACGAATAGTTAAATGAGAGTGTGAACGAATATGGATACAGGATACTTCGTGCTAAAAGGCCACCGGTAAGAGCATATGTACCGCTTCCCACAGGCAGGTCATACTGCTCCGCACTTCTTATACCGGTTGGATTCTTTTCGCCGGTTGGTATTGCAAGCTTTGCAAAACCTGTAAGAGATATTCTATATCTTTCCTCAGGAATAATCTGAAATCTTGCTTTTAAATACGAATCTCCAATACCACTTCCTTTCCTGTTTATCAATGTTGTTCGTGTTGTATTTGTAAATGCAACAACTTCAGTTATCTGACTCTCCTGTCTTGAATCCATATATTCGGTTGAAAGTTCAATCTCGAGCCGGTCGCTTATACCATACTGAAACATAAAAGCGAAAGATGAATTTGTGCCCCATATATTTGATGTGTAATATTCTCTTAAACCATCGGCGGTGAAATATTTGTCGGCTACCCTGTAATTTGCCATGGTGCCTGCCCTGAAGAAACCTTTCCTGAGGGTAACCGGTTCTGTAACTATAGTTTGTTGTTTTATTTCGGAAGGTGTTAGCTGTTTTTCAACCTGTCCATAGCAGATAAAAGTTATGAAAGTGTTAGTCAGGATCAGAATATATTTTGATATGTGCTTTAAGTATTGCATTATCTTAAAAATGGGAAGGTACTGAAACGGATAGTTGTAAAGAGATAGAAAGGTGCGTCGGAGTTTTTCCCTGCCAGGGGGAAACCTGCTGTCTGGCATACGGTAAGTGAGGGTGATATTTGAAGTTCAAAGCATGGTTCGATGGCGATATACCGTGTTTCCCTGTTACTGTATTTATTACCCCAGAACTCTGTCCAACCGCCCCATGTCTTTTGCCAGTTTACATTTAAATAAATGTCGAACCAGCCGGTTGCCTGGTAATGGAGGGCTGCATCTGCAATCAATGCGTCGCTGAGCAGGAATTTGTATGATTCATTATAATAGACAAATTTATTCTCCACAAGTGATTCTTCCCATCTTATGCTGGTGCCTTCCCTGACAGGTGTTCTGAAAGAGAGGCCTGCCTGCAGTGAATACCGCCTGAAAGTAAATTTTGTCTGAGATGTAAGAAGATAAACGGGAACACCAAATCCGTTTGTATAGTTATATCTATAATTAACTGTATACGAATCGGCAGAGGTAAAATCCGTAATTTTATGTGCGGGTTTTTCCTGTTTATATTCTGCCGAAGGAATATAAATTCCGCCTTTGATACAAAGGTCGAACCATCTGTATTTAAGGGGGAGGCTTGCTGAGGCTGAAATTAAGATGTCTCCTGGCCCTTTTATTTCCTTTACCTGATTAACCGTGACCTGGTCATTAGATGTCAGTGATGCTGATGAATAGGTAACTGCTTCAGAACGGATTCCATGACGGATGAAATTTGTTTCGGCTCCAATCTCAAGAAAATCGAACACCCCATATCTTATATCAGCAAAATAATAATGAAATACCGACCCTGTTCCGCTTTTTTTCAGGATTACACTATTTCCTTCATTGTCGAACCGATGTGATCTCACCGCAAATTTATATCCGACGTTAGTCTTTAGCTGTCCCCTGTAAAGCGTTAGGGGACGCATGTTATAGGGCATGGTCAAAAGAGTGTATTTGTCTCTTCCAGCTTCTACCGGTTGTCCTGAGACCATTCCGGGTATCTTCAGCAAAAGATAAAACAGAAATAGATATTTAATTCTTTTTACCATTTTCTTTTATTCAATTGGAAGAACATATTTAACCAGGCCTTTATTTCTCAGGCCAATCCATAAATTTCCGTATTTGTCTTCTTCTATACAGTTTATTTCGGCTGCAGATATTCCGCTGAATTCCTTGAATGAGCGCGGCACAACTCCATTATACCATATAAGCCCGTTGCCACGTGTTGCAAACCATACATGTCCCCTTCTATCTTCAAATATATCTCTAATTTTAATACTGTCATTCCCTGTCATCAGATTTACCTGGTGAAGGGTTCCGTCAGTACCTGACCATACGACTCTATTGCCTGCATCTGTACCTATCCATAGTCGTTCTCTCCTGTCAAATTTAAGGGCTGTTACTCTGTCGTCGGGCAACCCGTCAGTTTTTCTTATAAATGTGAACATTTTGTTATACCATCTGACAAGGCCCTTTTCTGTTCCAATATATACAGCTCCGGAATGGCCCTCTTCAATAGCACGTACATTCTCAAAACCTGCTATAGTGCTGTTAACGAATCCAGCTCCGGTGTTGACAAAGAATCCGCTATTTCTGGTGCCCACCCATAATGCTCCGTCGGATGTAATCTTAATTGCCGTAATATCCAGAGTATCGCCTGCATCAAGCTCTGAAGACCATGTATTTTCAACAGACAGTACCGATATTCCCCTGTACGTTCCGAACAATATTTTTCCTTCGGCCGATCCTGCCATACAATTCACATTATCGTCAACAAGCGGTGATGTTGTGGTACGGAAATATGTCCATCCCTTATAATCATATCTGGCAATGCCGAAGCCGGGAAAAGAAAACCACAAATTGCCTTTACTATCTCGATAAATATCGCTTATATTATCTGACGGCAATCCGTCGGAAGTAGTATAAACTGTCCATGTTCCTGCCAATTCAGGATCAAGGAGCTCATAATCGTTCCTTTCACAGCCTATAATTATAGATAAAAACAATGGCAGGAAAAGCAATATTGTTTTTTGCCCTGCTTTTAACATGATCCTTAAAATAATTATTCACACCTTTTTACGAAAATAAATTGTCTATGTTACAAACGCAGAAAATGGCTGTTTTTATATATAATTGTATTATTTTTTCACCTCAATTTTTATACCGGAAAGGCTTTCATCTGAAAGCCTTTAAAACGCGAAATTAACCTCATTTGCATTCCAGTCTATACTCCTGGTGGGCGATATTAATCAAATGTATTTAATTATTATTGTTTGATTTATCAGACGAAATTAAATTTAAATTATTATTCTTTTTTCTAAACCGATCCCAGATAAAGAAAACAGGAATACCCAGAAATACCAAACCCAGTCCTGGGAAAGTATAAACTGGCTTATAAATAAGAAGAATCACCATGATGGTGATGGTAGTTAGAATGTATAATGCCGGTATAACAGGGTATCCGAAAGCCTTATATGGTCTCGGGATATCAGGTCTTTTTTTCCTGAGAATAAAAATTGAGAATATTGTAAGGGCGAAGAAGAGAAGCACAGCGAATATGACATAATCGAGCAGGTCGCTATAAGTACCTGAGAGGCACAGCAGAATTGACCAGACTCCCTGCACGGCAATTGCGAATCCTGGCACTCCTTTACTGTTAAGTTGACCGACTTTTTTAAAGAAGAGTCCGTCGCGTGCCATTGCGTAATAGACTCTTGCACCTGAAATTATCAGGCCGTTATTACAGCCGAAAGTACTAATCATAATAAATATTGCCATAATTATTGCCGCATAGTCTCCGGTAACCATACTCATTGCAGAAGTTGCCACACGGTCGTCGGTTGCAAACTGCATACCTCGTTCAAATACCGTTGCGCCATCAGGTGTTCCTGTAACAGGGAGGAATTTTATATAAACAAAATTCGCCAGAAGGTAAAGAATTGAAACTATCAGGGTTCCGAACAAGAGGCTTAAAGGGATAGTTCGTTTAGGGTTAATTACCTCACCGGAGATAAAAGTTATGTTATACCAGGCATCTGAAGCAAAGAGCGAACCGACGAGAGCCATTCCTGTTGCTGCAACAATCATAAACCCAGACAGGGGTATGATCTGATTATCTGTTCCGATTCTTGAAGCTTTCCAGAAAATTTCTTTATTGATTTCCCATGCTCCTGTATTTTCAGCAACGATAATACCAAGTATTATGAAGCCCAGAAGGACCATTACTTTTGTTGATGAAAAAATATTCTGTACAGTTTTACCTGTTACAATTCCTCTGGTATTCAGCCATGTCAGGAAGAGAATTGATGCCATAGCCAGCAACTGGGTTGTATTAACATCAAATGGACCAATTGAAAAAAGGATGTTTTTCTCAGATATATAGGGAATAAGTACGCCTGTGAATTTTGCAAATCCCACAGCCACTGCGGCGATTGAACCGCATTGTATAACAAGGAAGGTCGTCCATCCGAAGAGAAAGCCTGCAAGGGGGTGGTAAGCTTCTTTTAGGAAAACATACTGGCCTCCTACATGGGGCATCATTGCAGCAAGCTCGCCATAGCTGACAGCACCAATAAGGGTAATGATTCCTGTAATAACCCAGACAATCATCAGCCAGCCCGGAGAACCCACGTTACGGACAATATCGGCACTGACAATAAAAATTCCGGATCCGATCATCGATCCGGAAACAAACATTATTCCATCGAAAAGATTCACTCGCTTCCTGAAGCGGGGCTCTTCCTGCTGCATAAATTAATTTTAAGAAAGAGCAAAAATAAAAAAACTATCCGGAATCATTCTTTCGATTAAATTTTTAAATTACAATTTCTGATTTCAATTAAGTCAGCTCTAAAAGAGAGGTCTGTTCAAGATAAAGATCTCTTATTTCCTTTATTTTTTGAAGTTTTTCTCCTCTTCTGGTTTCAATATATGTGCCTCCAAAATAATAACAGGCGAAACCGCCTGAGGCAACAGCCCATGATATAACATCCCTGAAATCAATTCTGAAAGTTTGTTCTTTTCTCATCTGCCAGCTCATTGCAGCGATGGCACCCCCAACGAAATTATCACCACAACCGGTTGTATCACCTTTTATCAATGGACTGGTAAGAATATCGTTTTTTACTTTTCCGGAAACAGGAAGTTTCAAAAGCCCAGTATCAGTGAATATGCCATTTTCTGAATACGCATAGAAATCATCAGCACCATTAGTTATTATGAATGATTTCGATTTACATGCAATAAAATATTTCGCAGCATCATCAAGGTTATATTTACCGCTTATTCTGAGGGCTTCTTCTTTCCCCATGACCAATAGATCAATCAGTTTCAAGCTTTCTGCAGTGTCCCCCATGGGCCATGGTTTACCGGGATTCATCTTCTCATTACGAAAATCAAAAACCGTATTGACAACAGTAATACAATTGTTTCTTTTTGCCTTAATAAGCAGATCAGTCAGATTATCATGTATATTAGGAACAAGAGCTGTCCCTCCGAATAAAACTATGTCGGATGAAAAAAAATTGGATTCAAGATATTCCGGTAAATAATCCCAGGCGGCACCAATGTTATTTACAAAGCACCTTTCCCCCTGACCATTATTATAGGAGGGGTCAGAAAAGACATGGGTAAAAGGAGTTGGTTTCCCGCATATAATTTTAAAATTTGTCGTATCAAGAGGAGTCTGTTTCAATATATCGTAAATAATTATTGCAGTATTGTCGCTTCCAGTACCACCATAAAATTTTACCTTGAAACAGGGCTCCGTCAGAAGCTGTGAAACGTGAATAAGTGGGACTATTCCGTTTCCCCCAAGATTTGATGTTTCGGGTTCCTGGTCGCCTGTTATCTCGTTTAAAATAATATCATAGCCGGTACCTGCGAACTCTTCAAGTTCACCGGTAAAAACAAGTTTGCCCGGACTTAACCCTCCGTCGCCCGGAGTAAGTGAGGAATATTTTTTAAACTGCGGCGAATCAAATCTTATGTCGGCATAAAGAAAATCTACCAATGCACAACCAGTACCCGATATTATAATCTCATCTCTCTCCATCCTGCCTCCTCCAATTTATTCACTTGCTACCTCTATTATTTGTCTGATAAAATTCAAATGGATTTTATACTTAACACCATCGTGTGCCAGTTTATTGCATTAAAATTTAAATTCTCTTATTATCCGAAATAAAATTACTTATTACTTCCCAATCAGGTTTATATCTCTCTGGGAAATTCTTAATTTTTTTATTTTTTTAACCCACCAGTCCATTTTTTTATGGCAGGAAGAAGCTTTTGAAGAGGTATTAAAATACAAAACTTATATAAGTCCTTTCTCAAAGCTTATCCCGACTAAATGAAGCAGAAGGAATCAAATGTAATTTGAAAAAGAGTTCCTGGGGAAGGATCTCTTTTTTCACTTCTCTAATTCAACCTCTTTGCCCGTTAATCTGATTCTACCTGTTAAAACCTGTGTAAAAGAAGGATCGAGATAACCTTTGAAGCCGGGTTGCTTACCTCCCACAGCTATTGTAAAGTAGCCCGGTTCAATTACTCTTTTATCTTTATTATTAATCATTGAAAACTGTCGTGGTTCAAGAGTAAATTCTATTTCCTTACTCTGGCCGGGCTGCAATGTAACCCTTGTAAATCCTTCAAGTTGCCTTATTGGTCTGGGGGTAGAGGCTTTTTCGTCGGTCAGGTAAAGCTGGACAACTTCGTCGCCGGTTATTTTTCCGGTATTGGTAACTGTAACTTTAACTTTCACCGGTTGACCTGCCACAGATGATTGAGGAATTATCAGATTGCTATATTCGAATGTTGTATAGCTGAGGCCGTATCCGAACGGATATAGTGGTTCTCCGGTAAAATATCTGTATGTTCTGCCTGCCATATCGTAATTCTCGAATGGCGGAAGTTGATCGACCGATTTATAATAAGTTACTGGTAATCTTCCTGCGGGGTTATAGTCACCGAAAAGTACATCGGCAACTGCATTTCCACCCTGCTGACCGCCGTAACCAGCAAGCAGAATTGCTGAGGCCTTTTCGTGGATATTGTTAATAGACAGAGCGCCACCGCTGGCAAGAACTACAATTACAGGTTTTCCTGTTGATGCAACTGCTTCAAACAATTTCTCCTGAGTTGCTGGCAGATTGAGGCTTGTACGGTCGCCACCGCTGAATCCTTCTATCTTAATAGGCATCTCTTCGCCTTCAAGCCGTTGTGAAAGGCCAAGAACCAGAACCGTTACATTGGCCTGACGTGCTGCCGTAACGGCACGATCAAGCATATCCTTGCGCGGTGGAGCCCATAAAAGTTTCATATCGGCATCGCCATTGTAATTCTTGTAAATAACTTCAACCTTATATCTCTTGCCAGCCTCGAGATCAACAGTCCGTTCCTCATGAAATGCAAGGTGTTCATTTCTGTAGGTAATTATCCTTTCACCCTCAAAATAAACTTCATAGAATGATGATCCCCAGCTGCCAATAGCATATCTTCCGGTTTCAGGCGGAACAAGGTAAGTGGTCCATTTAATTCCGAAATTGTCATCAGGCATATCAGCACTCGGAGAAAAGTGCTCCCAGTAAAAATTGATATTATCATCAACTCTTGTAAACAATGGTGAACCTTTTAAATCTCTGTTGTCATAATATTCTCCGAGTGCTCCCTGTCGCCCGTCTGGTGTTTGCAAATAACGCGAAGGTATCACAGTAAGATTATGAATTCCTTCAGCAAGGTCACAACCTTCCTCGTAAATAATTTTCGTCTCAGGCCTGAGTTTGTTTTTAATACCATTAAGTACCGTAACCGGATTTTTCGGTATTCCGTTATAATTACCAATAAGCGACTCGAAGTTATCGGCATTAGGCCCGATTACAGCTATGGTTTTAACAGCATCTTTCTTTAGAGGCAAAATGTTATTAGTGTTTTTAAGCAGCACAATAGATTTTTGTGCTGCAATTCGGGCAAGGGTATTATTGTAATCTGAACAGTTGACAAAAAAGGGTATCTGAGAATAAGGCACAATAGTGTCGGGATCGAACATTCCCAGTTTAAACCTTGCCTTGAAAATTCTTCGAATTGCAATATCTATCTCTTTTTCTGTAATTAATCCTCTCTTATATGCTTCAATAAGGGTATTGTAGTCATGACCACATTCAAGATCAGTTCCGGCCTTAACAGCAGCTGCTGCAGCTTCAGCGGCATCTTTTGAATAGCCCTGGAATCTGTAAAAATTAGAAATAGCACCACAATCTGACACAACGTATCCGTCAAAGCCCCATTCATTTCTGAGAATGTTAAACAGCACAGGGTTTGCACAGCATGGATGATCACGGAACATATTATATGCTCCCATTACAGAGTATGCTCCTGCTTCTACAATAAGTGTCCGAAATGCCGGCAGGTAGGTTTCACGAAGGTCTCTTTCACTTACCCTGGCATTGAAAGAATGTCGCAATGGTTCGGGCCCTGAATGAACGGCAAAATGTTTGGCAGTGGCAACAGTTTTAAGGTATTTTGGGTCATCGCCCTGCATACCTTTTACAAACTGAAGTCCCAATCTGCCGGTGAGATAAGGATCCTCTCCGTAAGTTTCATGACCCCTGCCCCAGCGCGGATCACGACAAATATTAATGTTTGGCGACCAGAAAGTAAGCCCCTGGTATATACCATGCTTACCCCTTCTTTGAAATTCATGATATTTGGCACGGGCTTCATCTGAGATGGCATTAGCTACATTATATATTAATCCCTCATCCCATGAATTAGCTATTGTTATTGACTGGGGGAAGACTGTAGCATAACCTGCCCTGGCCACGCCGTGTAAAGCTTCGTTCCACCAGTTATAGGCAGGTATTCCAAGCCGGGGTATGGCCGTAGCAGTATGAACAAGTTGACTGAATTTCTCCTGCAAGGTCATTCTTCCAATGAGGTCATCAAGCCTCTCTTCAACTGAAAGCGAAGGATCACGAAAAGGAAACTGTGCATCCTCCTGCGAAAACAGGACTCCCCCAATTGTAAAAACTTGAAAAAGAACAAACAATAATCTTCTGATCATAACTTAAATAATTTTTTATCAAAACAAATTTAAAATTCAGACCAAGATAAAAAAAATAATTTATCCAATAAACCAGATTGCTTTCCTCTAACCGCTCAGGTATTTTAGAATTTCAACCGAATTTTCTGACACATTTGATTAAAACTTATTTCAAACTGGAAATTTGTTAATGTATGAAACAGTGATTTTAATTTCCCTGGTAATTATTTGATTCATTGATAAGTTGTTTAAATTCATCAAGGTAATTCAAGTATATACCTCTTGGATTTGTTTTATGTTTTTTGCACAATGATGCAGCGTATCCAACTGCAGCGCCCATCTGTCCGGTAGTATGCATAACCCTCGGGCCCCCAAGTCCAACATGAGAAGTACTGAAACAACGTCCGGCCATGAAAAGATTTTTGATATTTCTGGAATAGAGAGACCTGTATGGAATATAATATCGTTCGATCTTATAATAAAGTGCTTCCGACAGAAAATCGGGTGCGGAAGGGTCTTTCAGAATCTGCTGGTAGTGAACATCTATGTTTCTCTGTTCCATTGCTACTGCATCGGGGAATTCTGTCATGTTTTTTTCGTCCTTGAAGGTATAAATATAATCGCCCATAAGTCTTCTCGATTCACGCTTACCAACGAGATATGATACCCATTCAAGGTCGAGGTTTTCATTTCCAGGTTTCTTTTTTGCGTTGTAAAATGAGCCGTAAATTGCTTTCAGCATATGATCGCGGATTGTTTCTGCATCATCGATCTGGTGAAGATTATTGTCAGAATATTCCCATTTCCAGGTTCCTTCGGTTGCTTCATGACTACCTGCAACATCCATTGCCCATGGTACTTCAGGAAAAGTTACCGGGTATCCGGCATCATACGTCCGCCATAGAACTGAGGAACCCATTACACGGTTATCTGGTTCACCAGGACTCCATAAATCACCATATTTTTCCAATCCTTCACCATACTTAGCCGAATCTTCCCGCCCATACATATAATCTGCACCGGCCCAGTAGCCTATCCATCCGTCGCCTGTGCAATCAGCAAAAAGAGGTGCAGTAAATCTTATTCGCTCAGATGTAAAAGTGTGACGCGCATCAACCGACGTAATGGAATCAGATATGGTGCTGACCGAATAGGCCCTCCAGTTGAGAAAGAGACTAATATTCTCATATTTTCTGATATTTTCAAGGCGTTTTATATCATCGATTGCAGCATCAGGTGATCCGTTAGGCCACCAGACCGTATTGAGCATATTGATAATCCTGCTGTATTTCCATGTTATTCCTTCGGTATGAACACGTATTTCACTGCTGGCATTCCCTCCCGGCACGGGTCTGTCATGCACAAGGGCTACTTTCATTCCCTGCTCAGCAGCAGCTATTGAAGCGGCACAACCTGCAATACCACCTCCCACAACTACAAAATCAAACTCCATAACAGTTTCGGGACTCTCACTCTCATTTATAATCTTCCCCCTCCATTCCTTCAATTCCTGAAGGTCATCAGGCGGGCTTTCCTTTCTGGTCGAAAAGAAAATTGCATCACAACGTCCATCAAAGCCAGTTAAATCCATTAATTCAACCTTAACATTATGTGACATGATATTTACCGCGCCTGCATACTGCCATTTCCATGCATTATCAGAATCGGTACCCAATACCTCTTTCATCATACTCCCGTTAACATTCAACCTGTATCTTCCGGGTGCATCCCAATCGCCAGGTGCCCAGTTTTTTGTTCTGACCCATACATAATACCTGCCTGGCACCACACTTTTTACTTCAGTTGATGCATTATCAACAGGCTTACCCAATCCGTGAGCCAGCAGATAAGGACTCCCCATCTGCTCAATAAATTGCGGATCTACAACCCAGCCCCCCTTAACTTCGAAATTTTCTGCTTCAAGAAAGATATAATGATAACCCTGTTTACAGGAACTTATAATTAATAATGATAGACCTAAAAAGAATACCAAATTCCCTGTTTTCATTATTTAATCCTTTAGCTTTTCACATTTTTCACAACCAGAATACTTATTCCGCACCATTCAAACATCTTTTGCATGGCTATAACAAATGATGAAAATCAATTTATCTCAAAACTAAGAAATATTCTGGATGAAACCCTGCAGAACAGGTAAAAAATGAACTGCTTATTTTTTGCTTAATCCCGGACTTTAAGATCTTCCTGTTAACATTTTCATGTATCGCACTTACAAACCACCTCAGGCAGGATCTCCTGCCTGAGGTTCATACTGTTTATTCTCTCTTTCCTTGCTTCAAGGCATAAACTGCACGAAGAGAACAGATGAAGATCCCACGTATCGGCAAAGACCCTACCTTTCTTAAGTGCTATTCCATATTCGAGAACTTTTTCAAGTGATTTTATTGAAGGTGGACTGAAGAGGTTTTTCCTGGCAAGATCATCCATAATTCCATTCCCTCCTCTAACCGGTATTACTGCGCAGCTTTCCACTCCACAATCGAAAGCAAATTCAATTGATTTCCTTGCCCAGAATATTCCCTCCTCTTCATCCATAAAGGGAGGCCGTAAAAGGATGAATGCCCTTACCCTTATTCCATTTGAATTAAGGAAGTCTGTTGCTCGCCGGAAATCGTCAACTGTCATTTTCTTGTTCAGTAATTTAAGGATCATGGGGTTCACTGTTTCAAGCCCCATAGCCACTTCCAGTTCAGGTCTCAGCAAATCTCTGAATGATAGGCACCTCTCACCAATAAATGCAGGATGACTTTCAACGATAACCGTTTCAAGGTTTTGAAGCATAGAGGCTATTTCAGGGTAATCTTCAGGAGGGATAGCTCTGCTGTCAAAGAAGCTTCCACTATTATATAGCTTCAGTTGACGTATTCCATTCATCTTTTCAAGTGCAAGTCTGATCTGAGCTGGTATTACACCGGGCGGAAGAGTATGTTGTGTGGTATTTTTCCAGAGATCACACATCAGACATTTAAAAGGACATTCCCTGTTTGTTAAAAAAATAACGCCTGTTGATTCAATTTTGCCAGAGCAGGTCCTCTCTTTTTCAACAAACCAGCCATAAGGTCTGGAGATGTCAACAGAATTTCTGCTTCCCCTGTGGGAAACAATGACTGAATCGGAAATATTTATATCAGTCAGATTCACTCGAAAAGTGATAAGAATGTTTTTCTGTATTCAATTTCTTTTGAAGGGAAAAATTTAGAAAATGCCCCCTGTGGTAAAGCACCATGCTGAAATCTTGCTTTCTCGAAAACAGGCATTTCTATTCCGGTAAGCTTTTTGATACCTTCGGAGACTATTCTCCCTTTCAGTTCATAGAGCTTTTCGTGATTATAATTTGTGAGTTCGATAAAAGGAATTCCTTCCGATATTTCGATTACATTCGGGAGGGTATAGGGGCTGAATATTTCAAATCCGAACGCATCACCGGGTGCATATGTTCTCATGTAGCCCCTGCTGAGTCCTCCTGTATAAGTCAAGGAGTGTTTTATTGAATCAACGCCCCATCCTTCGTGATAAAGCATCAGATTATTCAGAACGCTTTTAATTGTAAGTTCCGGATTTTCCTCGATAGGATAATCTTTAAGGTTTTCATCACCTCCATCTCCATCAATAATAAATTTCCAGTCGGGATATCTTTCCCTGACCTTCTTGAGGAGTGCAATATTCATTGTTGCATCCTGAATATCAAGTGGTTTATAATCCTCAACTATTTTCACTGCCTCTTTCCAGTCGATTAAAGATGAATCCGCCTCGACTGGTTCAAGAAACATTTCGAGTCCGAGTTTTGATAAGAATTTTCTTGCCTGCATTATATCAGTTCCTCCGCCGTCAATAGTAAGAGTAAATGCTTTTAATCTTGAAGGGCTTTCACCCAGTTCGAGCAAGGCATGATAAGTAAGAAGGAAAACGGCACCACTGTCAACTCCTGCAGAAAAAGTTACTCCAATAGGGCCTGATACAGCACGGTTTTTAAGCCACTTCTTAATTTCACCATACAGTGTTTTCATGTATTTTTCACCTATCTGGGTCACAGTCCCTAGATCTTTTCTATTTCTCTCGGGTTTGAAGAACCGATGATACGTAGGATTAGGATCAGGACATCCCAACAGGTCTATCCGTGTAATATAATGTGCGGGCACCATCCTGGTATAAGAAGGATGAAATTGATCTTCAAGTCCTTCTTTTTTAAGATAATTGTAAATAGTATCAATCCTTTCCGCAATAATTAGATTGGGCCCGTCGGGGCGTTTGGCAATGAAATATCTCATCGGCCTGCCTATTGACCTTGCCATCCTTACCGTTTTACCATCCACTGCAACGATAGCAAACTGACCATCTATTTTTCGTACAGCTTCCGTGTTGCCTGATCTGACAGTTTCAACAGCCTCATTGAAGGTCATGTTGTAAATAATATTCTTTGAAGAATCGGTCAGATCAATAACCCTGTTAACATACTGTTCAATCATAGCTTAATTTATTATTGGTTAATTAATTATTCCCTGGTTTTGTTTAATTGTTAAATATCTGTTCACCTGCACATCGGTATAGACTTCAATTTTTCCGTTGGGCCAGTAAATCTCAATCCTATCCACATGGTCAGCATTACCAAGTCCTATGTGAATTCTCGGATCGTTATTTGAAAGATAGCTGGTTGACCATTGATTAACAAAAGCTCTTCTTTTCCCATTTGAGGTTACAAAAACATTGGCACCAGCTGCCCATGAAAAACCTCTTTCAGCCAGTAGTGTTAATCCAAGCCAGTTGTTGCTGTTTCTCATACCCATATTTTGAAGTACGGCCGGTCTTTTCTTAAGGTCTACGTGGTTTATTACGATATCCATCAATCCGTCGTTGTTAAAATCCCATACTGCCAGGCCTCTCCCTGATCGTTTTATTCTGAAATAACTGCTGAGTGTTTTCCCTGCATCTCTGAAATTACCATTTCCGTCATTCTCGAGGAAGAGTGGGTATTGAAGCACCAGTTCCTCCCCGTTTCCAGTTGCAATAACTATATCAAGGTCTCCATCGTTATCATAATCGATGAAAGCTGAACCCCAGCCTCCCTTACCTTTCAGAAATCTGGCCAGTCCGCTCCTCACTGAAACATCTTCAAAAAGTCCGTTGCCAAGATTTCTGTAAAGGGCCCCATGCTCAAGGTCGGTAACGAGGATATCAATAAAACCATCACAGTCAATATCGCCGGGGGTACCATGCATGGAGCCTGTACCAATTCCATCAGTATTGGAAGCTACACCAGCTTTTATAGCCAGTTCAGGATAGCGGTCATTTTCTTTCCTGAACAAAAAATTAAGCTGATGGTCATTGGCCTGAAAAATATCCAGATTGCCATCATTATCAAAATCTAATATTGTCAGTCCCATGCATTTTGAATCTGGATAAAAGAGGTTATATTTTTCTGTTACATCTTCAAAAAAACCGTCTTGACGCTGCTCATACAACATCGAAGCCTGGCCTTTATACTCAGAAGGGTGGGGCATGATATCGGGAGTAACCGGATTTTTATATTCAGAATCAAATGCCAGAAAATTTCCGACCATCACATCAAGCAGTCCGTCATTATTATGATCCCAGAATGAAGCGCCTATACTCCATTTAATGAATCCGTTAAGAGAATCGGGCCCGGCCAGACCCAGTTTTCCGGTAATATCGGTAAATGTGCCGTCGCCATTATTCCTGTAAAAAACATTGGGCCCATAGTCCAAAAGGTAAATATCGGTAAAACTGTCATCATCAATATCAACCGGAACTGCTGCCATGCTCCAGAAAGTTTTGTCAAGGCCTGCCTGCCTTGTAACTGATGTGAAGGTGCCATTACCATTGTTTCTGTAAAGTTCATTATGCGAATTACGGAATTTTTTCCCTGAAGGATCGGAAACCCCATCTATGTAAGTTCCATTCAGTAGAAACAAATCCATCATTCCATCGTTGTTGTAATCAAACACTGTCACACCCGACCCGCTGCTTTCAAGAATATTTACGTAAGAGAGATCCCCAAAAGTATACCGGAACTTAATCCCGCTTGGTTTTGCAATGTCAACGAATACTTCCTGATTCTTCATATCGGACGAGGAGATAGCCGCAAACACAATAATAAAGAAAACAAGTCCAATCCTTATTTTTTTCAGAATGCCCTTCATTGTTTTAATTTGATGAATATTTCCTTAATCCCATTATATAAGGTTCATCAGTAACTTTACGTGTGTTATATTTTTTATGGTATTTTTTTAATACAGGATCGTCGGGATAGTAATTATTATCCTCATATGGATAATTTTTCATTCCGTGAAAAGGAAGTGGCTCGATTTTGTTGCCGGTTGCCGTATTGAGGTCTCCATCTTTCACCCATCCGGCCGATCTGATGAAAAAGCTTCTTGTCCAGCCAGTTTTGCCCTGTGGCACCGGTGGAACTTTGAATTTAAGCGTTATCTCATCCCCTGCATTGGATATAACATACTGATTATCCAATTCTTTTAATAATGGAAGAACATTACCAAATCGAGTATAATATCCTTCAAGATCTCTCCATTTTGCATCTTTGCTGACATTATAATAGTCGAACCAGTGTGGACCGTATCGCCCTCCTTTCCGGTATTCAGCGGAGAATCCCCTATAATGGAGGTGTGCCCATATCGGTTTAAGTACCGTTAATATAGCAGGATATTTACGTATCGTTTCAGCCATAAAGATATGATCCCAGTGGATATCCATATTTGTAACTATCTTTATCTTACTGCCTTTTAATAACATTGACCCTGGAATTGCAGATATCACGGTTTTATCCTTACCCATCGGGAAGCTTGGTCGGTCAACAGTTACCCATTCATTATTCTTTCCGGAAATCTGAATTTCAGGGGCAATAGTTTTTATTTTATCTGACTGGGTCATGGCAAAATTGATGCTCGCATCTGTGGGGAAAATCCATCCTGTCAGGAACAAATAAAGGGTATCTTCTACCTGCAAATTACCCGGATCTATAATAATATCATTCACTTCGGTAATCCCCTGGTATCTGTCAGGTTTCATTCCTGGTGTGTAATTGTCATCTCTGGAGATTATAAATGGTAACAGGTCAGTTCCATATTTATCTGTTACCGATTTCGGGATTATTTTGTTTCGTATTGCAAAAATCTTCAGTCCCGGGAATGGTGGTGGGGTAAATTGTTCAGGGACAAAAAAGTCAATTGAATCGGGGTGGTCTATTGCAACAAGTTCTATCAGGTCGGTATAAATGGTTTCCCAGAGTTCTGATGTTAACTGCATAATGTATTTTCCTTTGTACGGTACGATTGTTCCGGAATCAATTTTAATATAATCATCAGAAGCATCCGGAAAGGCAAGTGCTGTTGTTTCTCCCATAATTCCAAGGGGCATTCCCAGCGCACTTCTCCACAGGATGTCTTTTGCAAAAACAAATTTATTTCCATTCCATGTATAAAGGAATGGGCATGAACCTTTGAGAGTCTGGGCTTCAAGAAGTGCCTGGTCGCTTCCCGGCTGAAAGATATTCTGAGGGACACCGTTAGTCCATGTGATACGTATTATGTCAGCTCTGCTGGTTCTTCCCAGTCCAAAATGAATATCGGGTTCTCTGACAACCATAGAACTGTAATGGTCTCCAGCTCTTATTTCAACCTTTGCTCCTATTCCGTAAAAGTTGTTTTTGGCGCTTCCTGTCCGCAGACCAACGAGTCTCATCTTGATGTAATGATTACTGTTTCCACCATCATTTCTGAGGAGGAATAATCCTTCACTTCCGCCAGCAACCAGTATATCAAGGTCTCCATCACCATTATAATCGAAAAGAGCTATCTGCCCAGCTGAAAATATTGTTTCCGGAATAATTTCTGAACGATTAATGAATCCTCCTTTCCCGTCGTTCCGGAATAAAAAGATTCCTCTTCCTGCTGATTGATCTTTAGCACAAACAATCAGCATATCATTAAAACCATCGTTGTCATAATCAAAAAATGCTGCATCAATAACTTTTCTGCCGGCAATAGGGCTAAAAGCCTCTTCCTGAAGGTTCACCGGTTTGAATGTACCATCCATCATATTTCTGAGCAAAATCATTTTGCCATCCATTCCGGCAAAGAGCAGGTCGAGGAAACCATCATTATTGTAATCTGCGACAGCAAGGGCTGTAGCTCCATTGATTCCTCCAATACCTGATTTTTCAGCCACATTCCTGAACAGGCTCTGTCTCTGATTTGAATAGAGATAAGGTGCCCCATCTTCATTGATAACAGTAAAATCGAGGTCACCATCTTCATCAAAGTCACCGAATTCAGCTTTCTGGCTGTTGAGCGATTCCCCGCCGACTCCTGATTTATCGGTTATATCAGTAAAGGTCCCGTCAGCATTGTTACGATATAAAAAGTCACGACCACTGCATGACAAAAATATATCAAGATCGCCGTCGTGATCAGCATCGAGAAAAAGGGCATTTCTGGCCTTTATTTCTCTCCCAAGTCCGGCCTGTTCAGTTACATCCCTGAACAATTCTTTTGCAGCATTTTTATAAAGTATGCATCCGCGTTCGGTTATCAGGAAGAGATCAAGAAAGCCATCGTTGTCATAGTCTGAAAACCATGCAAAAGTAATTTCTGTTTGATTTTTCAGGCCAGCAGGCTGGGCAATATCGGTAAACCTCCCGATATCGTTACGGAAAAGCCATTGTCTCGAAATATGTGTATCCAGATTATATCCTGACACATAGACATCTATGTCACCATCGCTGTCAAAATCAGCTGTTCTAACAACGTTAATAAAATATCCTGTACCCTGTTCGATATTTAAATTCAGACCTGCTCCGGAAGTAACATCCGTAAAAACAACTTCACCGGGTTCAATGCCAACTTCTGTGGTGACAAGGTCAGGGCGGTCGAAACTTATAAGTGGAAATCCAATAAGTGAACCGCCAGGGCCTTTGAGGTCTGTCATACCCGCCTGATAAGGAGGATAGACTTTCATATAATTGTGAAAAATGGTGAATTGTATAAGCGAATTTTCAGAATCTTTCTTTTTTAGTAGCACAATTGTAGTATCATAGAACTTTGTCGCTTCAGGTGGAAATTCCGGAAACTGTTTCAGGATTTTTTCCAGTAGTTCAAGGGCTTTGTCTGTCTCCTTTTCTTTAATATAAAAATCTGTAAGATTAAGCAACGGTACAATATTCCCGGGAGCATTTTCAGAAAGGCTAAGGAGGTATTTAAGTCTTTCGTTTTTTGACTCATTATCCTGTTTCCCGGCTAGCATTTCTGAAAGATGATACAAAATTTTTAAATGCTTTGGGTTATATGTCAGAGCCGTACGGAGCTCTTCAATTGCTTTATCGGCTTCATCATTCATCTGGTAAACAGTAGCAAGGATAAGCCTGACATCTGCATCGGCAGAATCAATTTCTATCGCTTTGAACAGTTGTTCCTTAGCCTCTTCATACCTTCCCATCCTTAAAAGAGTAAGACCCAGATTTGCATACCCGAATTTCTGATCAGGTGCCAGTTTAATGAACTTCCTGAATTCCTGCTCAGCTTCTTCATGCTTAAATTCTTCAAGGTAAGCAAGTCCCATTGTCCTGATAGTTGAAAGACTTTCAGTACCCGCCTTCCCTGTACTTTTCTTCTCCCTGCACCCTGATAGTACCAGAGGTACAACAATAATCAACAGCAATAGAATATTTTTCATCACAAAATAGAATGGATAATACTTTATTCAAAGATAATGAGTAGTTTCAAAAACTGTAAATTTTAAATGTTCCTTTCCTGTTTCCTCTTTCGTCAAAACTGAGTGTTCCTGTTACGCCCTCAAATTTTACACTATAGAGAAATTTTTGCATGTCTTCCCTTTCATGTTGAGTATTTGAAGCAACCAGGGCAAGAAGTGTAACTGCATCAAATGCCAGTTCGGCTGCAATGCCCGGATTTCGTCCAAATTCTTTTTTGTACTTTTCCCTGAACAGGGGATACTTTTCAGGATTTCTTTCCGGGAAAGGGTAGTAAATAGTTACACCTGAACGTCGCAATTCATCTGCATATTGTCCTTCTTCACATGCAAGATAAATATTAGAATAAACTGGAATCTGGATATTTTTCGATTTTAATGCATTGATAATTTGAAGAGCGATTTCGGAACTGCAAAATAATATCAGGCAATCATGATTTCCTGAAATTATAGTCTGGATTGTTCCGGCCATCTCAGTCGCTTCAAGCCGGTCATAAACTTTTAATGAAGCCTTCGTCTCTTTGATATATTGTTTATATGCTCTTTCAAAATATTTTAATGAATTGTTTGAATCGTATTGATTGTCTTTTACGATTGCTATTCTGGAAAAATTTTTTAGAGTAAATATTTCATTTACCAGAGTTTGTGTTTGCTGGATGTCGTTGGGCACACAATTAAAGAACCATGGGACGAATGCTTGTGCGAGGGTGGGGTCGGCTGAAAGGCATGAAATAAAGAGTACTCCGGTTTTAGTGCATGCCTGTTCTATGAGGTGGCTGTTTCTTCCGTCAACAGAGCCCACTATTGCAAGTGCCTCTTCGTCGAATATCAGGTTGACTGATTCTCTTGCTCCAGTGCCCCATGGTCCTTCCATGGATCTAAAGACCGGCTCCATTTTTCGGCCGTTTATTCCTCCACTGTTGTTAATCAATGTGATAGCAAGTTTTACTCCGTTGCTGGCTTCAGTATGCTGCTGTGACTGAATTAAAAATCCGATCTTTAACGGTTCCTTTCCGGAATTCTGTGAACTTGCCGGAAAAAAAATATTTAACATCAGGAAGATAGAAATTATTTTTCCGGTCATCCTGATGTAAGGATCATAAAAAATCCAGTAGAGAAATTGTTTCTTAAAATAGTTTGCGGTCATTATTTTCCGAAGATGCATCTATCGCATGCAAGAGCAATTTGTTCAAGTTTTTTCATCAGTTCGGAAAATTCCTCTGTGTTGAGCGACTGGTATCCATCGGAGAGGGCTTCTTCGGGTTTGATATGCACTTCGATCAACAGTCCGTCAGCGCCTGCTGCGACGGCAGCTTTTGCCATGGCCGGTACAACGGCCCGGACCCCTGTGCCATGACTGGGATCAACTATGACAGGAAGGCCTGTACGGCTTTTCAAAACAGGCACTGCACTGAGATCCAGTGTGTTTCTGGTTGCGTTTTCAAAGGTTCTGATTCCTCTTTCGCACAGAACGATCTGGTTGTTCCCCTGGACAAGAATATATTCCGCAGCATAAAGGAATTCTTCTATTGTAGCCATCATACCTCTTTTAAGAAGCACCGGCTTTTTTGACATTCCAACCTCTTTAAGCAGAGGGTAGTTATGCATGTTGCGTGAACCAATCTGAAGCATGTCGACGTATGATGCAACCAGTTCAACATGCCTAGTATCCATGACTTCTGAAACAACGGGCATACCTGTCTTTACACTTATTTCTTTCAGAAGTTTCAGGCCATCTTCTGCAAGACCCTGGAAGCTATAGGGGGAAGTCCGGGGTTTAAAAGCACCTCCTCTTAACATACTGGCGCCATTTTGTTTAACCAGGATTGCCGTTTCCGACAGTTGTTCTCTGCTTTCCACGGCACATGGACCTGCAATAATGACTATACCTTCGCCTCCGAAAGTTATTCCCCTTACCTTTACCTCATTATGTTCCAGTCCAACCAGCCTGTGCCCGCTTTTCATCTCGCGTTTTTTATCAGTAGCCATAAAATAATCTGATTCTGATATTTCCGGCTTCATACTACCCATTCTTTTCCAATTTTAACTATTAATTTTAATCTGTACGTTTAAACGGCGGAGGTGAACTGAAAATAAACCTGCCGTTTTTAACAGTAGCCAGATAAATAGGACGGACGTTATTCCATGAAGCATCAAAAATGAATTTCCCTGATGCTCCCTCGTAGCCCTGAAAAGTCTTCAAGTCGGTAAGTACATCCCGGATAAGCACCCTGTTAAGTCCAGCAATTTTTATTGCTTCTATTAACATAGTCATTCCGTCATAAGCATGGACAGCAAAGACATCGGGGTCCATTCCGAACCTTGCAATATACGCTTTTTTGAATACCAGATATTTCGGGTTATCGGTATCGGGATTATACTGGCAGGTAGTAACAACACCTTCAGCGTTTGCCCCGGCTATTTTAAGGAACTGGGGATTTACAATTCTGTCGGAACAATAAACCGGTTGATTCATTCCAATTTCTCTTATACCATTCAGAATAAGAGCTGATTCCCGTGGATTACCCCAGATAAGTATTGCATCAGGATTTCTCTTCTTGATCCTTTCGAGTTGATTTCTAAATTCTTTTTCGCCATCATTAAATCTTTCTTCCATTATAATAGGGCATCCAAGGCGTGTTGTTGTCCGGTTAAAATGCATTGTACCGACCCTGCCGTATCTGCTATTGGTTCTAATCACAGCAATTCTTTTTTGCTGTTTTATATCCACAATATAATTGGAAAGCACATAACAGCTTTGCCTGTCGTCAGGTATGGCTCTAATAACCCATGGAATATTTGTTTCTGTGAATGTTGGATCGGGGTCGCCAACATTAATATCCAATATTTCCAGTTTAAGAGTAGCTCTAATTGCCACATGAGAGACGATATCGTCAATCGAGCCAAGCCATGCCCACACACCTTCGTCGTCCATTTTAACCACCTCGTTAGCGGCAGCGCCCCATAAACCTACGTCATTATGAACCATAAGTTTAAACGGCAATCCTTTATAACCGCCTTTCTCATTTGCCTGCTCAATGGCAAGGGTAGCTCCCTGTAGCATCTGTTTGCCATATTCAATAAGAGCCGCTCCTTCAAGAGGCCCCAGAAAACCTATTCTGACCTCACTTATATCTTTTGGTGGAGGTATCTCACGCCCTGCGCCATAAAAGCCTATTGGTTCAAGAAAGTGATATTTGTATGCTTTCTGGTACTTATCATAAGCAACATATGCACCTGGAACATTGCCATAATTTCCTTTATATGGCTGTGCATCGGCAATGAATGAAGCAAGAAGCAAAATTACTGTCGTTGTAACAATACTGCAGAATCCTGGTTTCATTTTAAGATTTCTTTATTGTTTTTTATTTTACAGATAGCATAAACTTCAATTTCAACCAGCAGGGTTTCCCAGCACAGTCTGGCCTGAATGCCTGTACTTGCTGGAAGTGGATTGAGTCCGAGCCAGTTGAAAAACATCGTACGGATCTTATTGAAATCGGCATAATCACGTTCGATATCTCTAAGATAGTTTGTTGTTCTGACTACATCGTGCCATGTCATACCTTCGGCCGTAAGCAGATTGGTAATATTACGGTAAGTCCTCCATGTCTGAGCCTTGAAGTCTCCAACATGCTCAGTTTTACCTTCTTCGTTTACACTTGCAGTTCCTGAAACAAGAAGTATCTTGTAATCTCCAAGCTCAAATTTCAAAGCCCTTGAAAATGAAGATGGACAGGCATAATTATATGCTTCATTTATAATATGAGGTGCGTGAACAGCAAATTTTTCAATGGGAGGCCGGGTCTTATGAATCGATGGAAATTCATAAGGCTTAATCTGATAATCCTGTGAAAGGATACCGAGTTTCATCATTTCTATGCGTTCTCCTTCTGAAATGTTTTCTACACTAACAAGAATCTGACTTTGGTTCATATGTTTTAAAATTTAAAATTAGTATCACCTTAAAACTTCGCCTCTACTAAGGCCCTTGGATGTTGCCACCCATAAAACATCTCCTTTTGCCTCAGCGTTAATGACAAAACTGTGGGCAATTGAAGGTGACTGGCGTATTTCTTTTACAACTTTTGAACCTGAATAAATTATTGCAACCCCATCCTCACTGTTCTCAAAACGTTTATATGTCACCCAGGTTGTTCCGTCAGTAGTACTGAGGCCTTTATCACTGCAGGCATAAGCAACTCTTCCGTTAACTTTTACAAAATTCAGAAAATTACTTGCCAGGCCACTGTCGTGATCAAAATAACCTTTCCAGTATTTACCGTCATATCTTGAGAGGCCAAAATAAGTTGACACCCATAGAATTCCATTTGCGAAAGCAGTGGATGTGGTTATATCATGAATAACTCCATCATCGGGCAGCAGGTCAATCTCCATAAATCCGTCGGGGTCAACATAATCTCGTAAAACTTTTGTTTTTTTGTCATATTCAATCACTCCTCCTCCCCATGCTGCAATAAAGACTTTGCCAGCGCCAACGCACAATGCATATGTCCATGGCTCATGCATGGGTGCATTCATTTCCGTAAAAATTTCCCATTGTTTAGTATATGTATCATAATGGCCTACTCCTCCACCTGTTGCCATCCACACATCCTTGCCATCGCATACCACATTATAAACAAGGTTATTTGGCATACCGCTGTTAAATTGGTTAAATGTTTCAAATTTTCCTGCCGACCAGCAGTTGAGGCCTCCAAGTGTGCCAATCCAGATGTCACCTGTTTCTTCACTGACATCAACCGATACTATCCCATTATGAGCAAGTCCATCTTCCGTGGTGTATGTTTTCCATCTGCCATTCTGGTAAACGGCAAGGCCATGATGTGTTCCGGCATACACCTTATCTCCGTCAATTTTCACTACATAGACTCTATCCGCAGGTAGACCATCTTTTGTTGTAAAGTTTTTCCAGTTACCGTAAACAGGCATTCCATTTGCTTCCGGAATAGAAGCTGTGGCCGACGGGCTATCAATATAATTGTCGTCATGGAAATAACTATCTTCTCCCGACTCAGTAGTTCCAGCCATTGCTATATTACGGTTAGGTATAAGAACAATTAATACAATAACCGCCGCAACCAGAACAATGGCAGAAATAATTACAGTCAACAATTTCTTTTTCATAGGCTTGATTTATTTTCGACCAATAATTGCGTGAATTATTTTAGAATTGTTTTTACTATCGCGTGCCTCATATTCTGGATCCCGTAATGACATCAGATACTCAATAAGATAATTGAGTTCCATCTTTGTAAGATCGTTGAGTTCTCCATGCATTTCATCCTGTCCGTATATTGTCCATATTTCTTCAAGTGTTTCTGCTCTACCGTCGTGCAGGTAGGGAGCAGAGATATGCAGGTTAATTAAATGGGGTGTATCGAACAACACTGAGTCATCAGAAGCTGCAAGTGTTGATACATCGACTGATTTTTTGTTTGTGTAAAAAGGAGGAGTGTGACAGGTTATGCACCTGTTTGTTACAGGTATCTCATAACCATAGTTATTATGAGTGCGTTCGAAAATGGCTTTCCCTTTTAATTGAGCAGGAGTAAGTTTGCCATCGGGGTTATAAAGCAGGTTAGGTGGATTTTTTATTCCCGTCATGATGTAAGATACAAGTGCATCCAGGTCTTTTGGAGAAAATGCTTCGGTACGGGTAAGTACTGTTGAAAATCTCATACCGTCCTGTTTGTAGATTGTCTGGTTGAAGCCTGTCCACTTATAAGGTGCCAGCTTGCCAATATTTCTGAGGCTCATAGTATTAGTAAGGTTACGCCCCATATCTTTTGAAGCCATGTTATACACAAGTCCATCCTCATGAGTATCGGGATGGCAGGTATAGCAGGAATATTGATTATGAAAAGTTCCTCCGGCATTATTTAAAATCTTCCTGCCATGCCGTGCTACGGTGATTCTGCGTGGCCCACCCAGATCTATAGAGCCCTCCTTTTCCAGTGTTTCAGTATTTATTACTGCTACCCTGTCGTCAAGCATCTCGGCCACATAGAGCTTTTTCCCGTCGGAAGAAATTGCCATACCTTTAGGATTTGCGCCTACAGGAATTCGTTTGATAACAAACCTGCTGCTGATGCCAAGATGATTGGCGTAAATACGCAATTCCTCATCGGTTGAATTATTTATAATGGACCTTACAGAATCAATATCAATTACTGTAACACAATTAACTCCCGCATTCGAAACAAAAGCTTTTTTCCCGTCGGGTGTAATAGCAATGTCGAAGGGATCTGAATAATAGGAATTTGGTTCGTCAAACAGAAGCTGAATCACCCTGCCGTTTGCCTTATGGTCAATGATACCTATTCCGTTAGTCATCATCCACCCTCTCTCTACCTGTATAGACGGAACATAATTTTTTGGTCTAATAAGCGGAATAATGGCAAGATCTCCATCACTGGTGAACTCAACATTTTCCATCAAATAAGCCGATTCGATATTTTTTCTTTCTTTTACTTTCTGAATATCGGTACTGATTATCGTGAGTTCGGTCTCAAGCGGGGTTCCATAAGGAGCAATTAATCCACGTCGGCTGGTGACATAAACTGTTTCTCCATCAGGGGAAATTCTTATTCCCGTAGGATTATTTCCTGCCTGCAACCGTTTTATTTCCTTCTTTTTAGATAGATCAATTATTGAAACATCATTTGAGTATGAATTAACAACATAAAGAAATTTTGAATCATTGCTCAGAGCCAAACCGGCAGGTCCATTACCCGTTTTTAGTCTATCCTTTTCCTTCAGATTTTTAAGATCAATTACCGAAACATAATCTGCCCACTGGCAGGAGATATAAGCAGTCTGTTCATCATGACTTAACACAATACTGTGAGGCATTTCCCCGAGAGGCTCAACTTCAGTATTTTTGTTCTTTTTTAAATCAGTTATTATAAGCTTGTTAGACTCCTGAGCCAGGGTAAAAAGTGTATTCCCATCATTTGATAAAGTCAGATTAAATGGGGAAAGATATGTTTTATTGACAAGCCATGCAACCGGGCCTTCACGAACCATATAGAGATGACATGAGAAACAGTTTACAGGATGCCCTGTAGAAGCTGTCACCCAGTCGGTATGCTTCCTTGCCCATTTATGAAAAGGGAACCATGCAATAATTAGTCCTGCTAAAAAAATTGTCAGGAGCGCAAGTATTATTTTGTGCTTTCTCTTCATATTATTCCAGGTCTATTGATTTTTCCTTAATTTTTTCAACATGCTGAGGAATTAATACGGGGAATTTCTTTACGGCCATTGGCACCCTGTTATCAGGAACAAGTTCCGGGTCTTCATGACAACCGACACATCCTCTCCTCTCATTTGGTCTCATCCACAACCAATCCGAGATGTTTTCTGTCGGATTTCCATTCTCATCGAGAGCCCTTATTCTGAAAGGCATATCGGCCATAATTTTTACGTAAAAAGAACCGTCTTTCTCGATGTCTGCCATACCATATGAAACTTTCACACCCAGGAACTCCACTCTTTTTATTCTTCTGGCAGAGGTTTTATCTGACTTCAATCCAATACCTGTAATATTTACATCCTGACACATTATCTGACCCGTTTTAACACCCATATCAACAGCACTTGGAAGTTTTTTCTGCCGTGGATGCACTTCTGCAACAACGACATCAGTAAGGTTGTAGTTTTCAGTTATATATACAGGCTCAGGAGGCTTTTGCCCGGTAATATCGTAACGATATACACCGAATGTTTTTTTCTCAAAAGGTCTGAATGAAATGAACAGGTTGCCATCCTGACCGACAAAGAGTGATCTGAAGTTTCCGTCAAAAGCCGGCCATGATTTTCTCGTATGCAACGGCCTGTTTCTATGAACCGAGAAGAGTTTTCCTCCTTCAATATTTTTGTTTTCAGATTCGATAAAAAAGATTGTTCCGTCACCTGCCTCCCTTGCTTTGTTAAGAAAGGTACCATTTCCCCCGGGGCTGAAATATTTGTCGGCTTTGGTTCCGTCGGGACGCATAACATAAAAAAGCTGATTACCTTCGGAAGGGTAAACTCTTCTTGTAATAAAAACTACCCGTCCGTCAGCTATAACAGATGAAGCAAAATCGGCGTGAGGGTGAAATGTTAGTTGTTGAAGACCGGTCCCATCGGGATTACATGAAAACAACATATGCGTTAAACCGGTTGAGTCGCTAAAAGATGACATACTGAAAAGTATTTTTCCTTCAGGAAGCCAGACAGGATCAGTGCAATCATTGTCAAGACCAATGATTTTTCTGAATTTTTGGTTTCGGAGTTTCATTTCATATATCTGCCAGTGGTCATTTTCATTTAGCTTTCCGGCAAACACAATCATCTTGCCATCGAAAGACACATCAGGTGAGCATGCTGAAAAGAAAGAGGAGGTAAGCACCAGAGGTTTTTTCTTTGGAGATGCTGGATCAACCATCAAAAGAGATGCCCTGGAAGAGTAGCGCCATGATTTTCCTGAATTAAAATCGTATTTCTCCTGACCGGGGCTCTCCCCTGTAACAATAAGTTTGCCCTGATATTTCTTTTCCGTACAGCTAATAAGTAAAAGTGAAATCAACAATAATAACCAGTACGGTCGTTTTTCATAACCAGTGTTGCGGTTAAAAATTTGTTTTGCCATATTATATTATAATAAGGTATCAGGGTTCTTTAATATTCAATATCTGGTTTGGTTTAATATTTTCAAGCACTTGAATTGTTCCTGAAGGCCATCTGATCTCGATTTTATCGATAATATCAGCTGCCCCAATTCCAAAATGCATTCTGGGATCATTTTGTGAGAGATACCCTGCTGTACTTCTTTTTTGTGCAACCTGCTTTTCCCCTTTATACTCAATTTTAACCTTAGCACCAAATGCATCTCTATTACTCTTGGTACCTTTGAGATTCAGGATAATCCAGTTGTTCTGATTGCCTTTATTATTTCTCAGGAAAATAGAAGGAGAATTAATATTGACAATAAAGATGTCAAGATCACCGTCGTTGTCATAATCGGACATACAGGCACCCCTGCCTATATGTGCCTGTATAAAGTATTTACCAAGGGTTTTTGATACATCTTTGAATTTACTTGTGCCGTCATTCTCAAATAACTGGTCTTCCTGACCGTAAAGGTGTTTAAGAGCCCCATTTGTCATGTAAATATCCTGGTCGCCGTCGTTGTCGTAGTCAAAGAAACATGACGACCAACCGACAAAAGGTGCCGCCATCATTGAGATGCCTGAGGGATTGGCCTGGTCGGCAAAGACTCCGCCTCCAATATTTTTATATAGTGAACAATAGGTATCGTCTGAAAGAAACATATCAACCAGTCCGTCATTATCAAAATCAGCAAAATCCACTGACATACTTACGGTAGCCTCACCGGCCTGACTGAAAGCTGTACCTGAAAATATCCCCCTGTCAATGAAATGTTTTCCACCTTCGTTATGCCAGAGATAGTTCATTGTATGATCGTTAGCAACGTAAATATCCATAAACCCGTCGTCATTATAATCGAATGCGCCCACGCCCATGGCTCTACCGTCAATATCATCGATCCCCACTTCCATGGTGACATCAGTAAACGTGCCGTTTCCGTTGTTTCGGTATAGATAATCTTTTTCGGATTCATAGGCCAGTGGCCCCGGAAAACCGTCAGGAGCATAATAATACTTATATTCCGGATCAAATGTCAGGTAATTACCTACATAAAGATCCAGAAAACTATCATTATTGAAGTCAACCCAGACAGAACCCACACTGCATTCATTTTTCCCTGCAACATTTGCTTCCTTCGTTACATCTCTGAATGTTCCGTTGCCATTATTTCTCAGAAGAACATTGGGTCCATAATTGCTAAGAAAAATATCGGGATATCCATCATTGTCAAAATCTCCAATACTTACACCCATTGAGTACCATGGTCCTCCGGTTCGTGATTTTTTTGTAACGTCCTCAAATGTTCCATCGCCATTATTCCTGAAAAGCCTGTTCGTTGGAATCACCTCCGGTTTTTCACCTTGACTCAGTTTTTCTTTCCAGGTTCCGCTTGTTACATAAAGGTCAATGTATCCATCCTGGTCATAATCAAGAAATGCAGCCCCTCCACAACTTGATTCAATAATATTCGTCAACTCATCATCACCTATTGAATGCACAAATCTCAAACCTATATCATTCCCGATTTCCTGAAAATATTCATCATTGGCCTCTGGAACAAAGGGATCCGAATAATTATTAGCCTTATTAAGATCTTTACAACCTGAAATAATGAAGATAAGAAAAACCGGAATCAGAATAGAATGAAAAAAAATAGACTTCATGGTTAGTTTAATAAATAAAAAATTATAATTCTACATCTTCTAAACTAACCTGACCCAAAAAAGGTTAATTTTCGCTGAATGCTGACTAATTAACCTTAAAAAATGACTATGCAAATCTAACCGGTGCAAGTATAAAAAACGGTTATTAACCAGAAATTAAAAACTCATTAAAATTTTATTAAAATTTTTGGGATGAAATCGGCAAGGAAATAATCACTCTGGTTCCTTTATCTTTTTCAGATATTATTTCAATCGTTCCATTATGGTTCCTGATTATCTGGCTAACAAGTAACAGTCCGACTCCTGATCCGGGGAATGATCTTGCATTTGCACCTCGGAAAAATGGCTCAAATATCCTTGGTAAATCTTCTTCCGGAATCCCTATACCATTATCTTCAAAAATCATTTTAACACGGTCAGCATCAGGGTTTAGGGTTATAATTACTGAATGGTCTGATGAATATTTGCAAGCATTATCAATTATATTTGAAAATGCTATTTTTAGTAATTGTTCATCTCCCATAACTGTGAGATGGTTGAAATCAGTGAAGTTGCTGTCAATATTAAGTTTGATATGGTAATTATTCTTTAATTTCAGGATATCGTCTCTTGTTTGAAAGAGTATCTCATCAATTCTGAGTTTTCTGCTGAAACTGGAGGTATCTTCGGCACTTGTACGGGCAATCATAAGCAGCCTGTTTGAAAGGCTTATAAGGGTACGGAGGTCGTCAAGGATTGATTCAAGAGCTTTCCGGTATTCGCCCGTCGTTCTTTCTTTCATCAGCAGTACCTCAATTTGTCCATTAATTTTTGTAAGCGGGGTACTCAGTTCGTGAGAAGCATTGGCAATAAAGTCTTTCTGCATTGAGAAAGACTTTTCAAGGCGGTCGAGCATTCGGTTAAAAGTAAGAGCAAGCTTCCCTATCTCATCCTTCCTATTTCCTTCCGGAACTCTTAGATTGAGGCTTGTTACAGTTATTTCATCTACCCTTTTGATGACTGACATGATTGGTTTAAGAACTGAGCCTGAATAAACCCATCCTGCAATAAAGAAAATGATTAGAGTAATCAAGCATACTATTATAAGAATAATTTTAAGTTTTTCCAGATGCATCATTCCCTCGTCGTCGGTTGCGGCAGCAAATACGACGAAACGGTCGAGTTTGGCCAGAAAAAGCATTCCCACCACTTCAAACCGCCCCTGGCGGAATACCATATTATTACCCTGTCTGATTTTTTCAATAACACTGTAATCAATTTTTAATTCAGAATTTTCATCGGTGTTGTACACAATATCATCCCGGAAGTTGTAAATAATTATTTTTTCGTTATTAAGGTTCAACAGATTATCTTTTTCTATTTTCCGAACTTTCTCAGGTTCAATTTGTTCGGCTTCAAAAAGAAGACGTGCAGTAATTACAGCTTTGTTCGCAAGTCGTGAACGAAATTCAGCTTTTCGGAAACGTTCTGATGAAATATATATTGCCCAAGAAGAAGCAATCAAGATAAGGCCTCCGATGAGGAGGAACTGCAATGTTAAACGTTTTCTTATATCCATTCTATTTATCTTCTAAGACGTACCCAAAACCTGTTTTTGTATGTATAAGCTTCCTATCGAAACCTCTGTCAATTTTTTTTCTGAGAAAATTAACGTAAACATCCACTACATTGGTACCAAAGTCGAATGACGCATCCCAGACATGTTCAGCGATATCGTTTCTCGACAACACTTTGCCAGGGTTTCTCATAAAATATTCGAGCAAATTGAATTCTCTTGCTGTCAGTTCAATTTCAATGTTTCCCCTTCTTGCAATTTTTCTGTCGAGGTCAAGTTCAAGGTCTGCCACAGTAAGTATTTGTGGAGTTGACTCAGCTTTTCCACTTTTTCTCAGCAGAACTTTTATTCTTGCAAGTAGCTCGGCGAACTCAAATGGCTTCACAAGATAATCATCTGCCCCGGCGTCAAAACCGGTCAGCTTGTCAGTTGTCCCTGCTCGGGCTGAAAGAATAAGCACTGGAGTATCCGGTAAATCTCTTTTCAAACGCCTGCATACCTCAAATCCGCTGATATCAGGAAGGATTATATCCAGAACAATAAGATCAAACGTATGTGATCCAGCCATTTTTTCTCCAGAAATTCCCGTCCCGGCAACTTTCACCTCATAACCATTCTCCTCAAGTCCTTCTTTGATAAACGATGCGACTTTCTGTTCATCTTCAATAATTAATATTTTCATAAATAATTTGCTTCTGAAGCTGGATTTCAAAAATAAAAAAAATTATTATCATTTTTTTACAAACCTTTCGTCAGCAATAAAACTCCTATTTTACTATAAAACAACGTTTTAGTATCATTTAAAAATCAAATCAAATAAAGGACTCCCCAATAATGATAAAAATTTTATGATTTTTTTTTTATTTTTATTTGCAATTTATAAAAAAATGTTAATTTTGGTGCGTAAAAGTTATACTAACCTAACATAATGACTATGCAAATCACCAAAGTTTACCGGCACATTGTGCTGGGATTTTTCAGTCTGGTTCTTTCTGTGGAAATGATCTTTGCACAGGAAAGGACAATCACAGGAAAAGTTACGTCAGAAGAAGGGCCGCTCGCAGGAGTTGCTGTAGTGGTTCAGGGAACTACAATTGGAACATTTACCGACGCAGACGGCAATTATTCGATCAAAGTTCCGGGTCCTTCATCAGTTCTGTCCTTTTCAATAATAGGTTATGTTACACAGAACATTACTGTGGGAACGCAATCTGTTATTGACGTTGTGATGGAAACTGAGGTTAAAGCACTTCAGGAAGTTATTGTAACAGGCTATTCCACACAACGGAAACGAGATATTACAGGTGCTGTCGGAGTTGTGGAAACTTCCAAGCTTACTGCAATACCTGTTGGGAACGTTGCAACCCAGTTACAGGGTCAGACTTCAGGTGTTACCGTTATTGGTAATGGACAGCCAGGTTCAACAGCCAAAGTTAGAATAAGGGGATTCAGTTCCTTTGAGAATAATGATCCTCTGTATGTTATTGATGGTGTTCCAACGCAGGACATATCATCACTCAACCCCAACGATATTGCCTCAATGGCTGTTCTTAAGGATGCTGGTGCTGCTTCTATCTACGGATCAAGAGCTTCCAATGGTGTTATTGTGATAACAACGAAGAAAGGAGCCAGTGGCATTAAAGTTACTTACGACATGTTTGCAGGTGTTCAACTTCCTGGAGGCGGACCCACGAAAGACCTGCTGACCGCTCAGGAATATGCCGACCTGCAGTGGCTTGTATATAAAAACGATGGAACGGTAGAAACCCATCCTATTTATGGGCCTTCAACCAATCCGAAACCAACAATGCCTTCATGGGCCGGTAATACCGACTGGTATGCAGAGATTACAAGAAATGCACCAATAATTAATCACGACATTACACTTTCAGGTGGTACTGATAATGCAAAATTCTTTGCAGGTTTTGGTGCTTTCCTTCAGGATGGAATAATAATTTATAATTACTCTGACAAATATACCGGACGCTTTAATTCGGAATTTACATTCCTTAATAATCGAGTAAAAGTCGGAGAAAATGTTACGGCAGCATATCGTAAGAGCCTTGGCGTTGGTAACCTTAATGAAGGAAGCCCTTTCCAGATGGGACCGTACAGAACTCAGCCTATTATACCTGTCAAAATGACCACTGCTGTATCTGGTATGTCTCACGATTTTGTACCTGGTGACTGGGGTGGCACAGGAATAGCACCAAGACTTGGCAACAGCTCTAACGTTGTTGCTAACCTTACAAGGAATAAAGATAATGACTATTATAATGTCAGAGCAGTAGGAAATGCATATATTGATATAGAACTTCTCAAAGGCCTTAACTTTAAATCATCCATTGGGGGTACATACTTTAGTGATTATAGTGTATGGTATTCTTATGCAACCTATGAGAATTCAGAAAATGTTGCTACAGCAAGCTTAAATGAAAACAGCAGTTATAGTCTCGACTGGGTCTGGACCAACTCTCTTACATTAAACAAAACTTTTGGTGTGCACAGTATTAATAGTGTAGCCGGATATGAAGCAGTGAAATACGGGATTGGACGTGGACTTTCAGCTTCAGCAGCAGGTTATTTTTCCGATGCGGTTGATTTCAGAACATTAACCAATGGAGCAACAAAAACCGGTTCCTACTCATGGATTGGTACACCCACTGCTCTCGTATCAATGTTCCTCAAAGCTGATTACAGTCTGATGAACAAATACCTTATCAGTGCAACCATTCGCCGTGATGGTTCGTCGAGATTCGGAAAAGACACCAGATTCGGTATCTTCCCATCATTCTCAGGTGCATGGCGTATAAGCCAGGAGTCATTCTTCCAGGGAATTACATGGATCTCCGATCTTAAGATAAGAGGTTCATACGGAACAATGGGTAACCAGCTGGCAGTATCACCAACTAACCAGTTTTATCTGTACGGCGGTGATGTCTCAAGTTCATTCTATGATATTCAGGGAACAGGGAATAAACCTTTACAGGGATTCCGCCCGACACGTATCGGCAACCCTGACGCAAAATGGGAAACAAACATTTCAAAAAACATAGGATTTGAAGCTTCTTTATTCCAGGATAAATTTTCAATAGTTTTCGACTGGTACACAAAGAAAACAAAAGACCTTCTTTTTTCGCCTGAACTTCCTGGAACATCAGGTGCTGCAGCTCCACCTTATATAAACATAGCTTCGATGTTGAACAAAGGTGTTGACATAGAACTGACCTTTAGAAATCACTGGGGAGATTTCGGTGTAAACGCTACTGCAACCTTCACTACTTACAAGAATGAAATTATAAAAATTGCAGAAAACGTTGAATTCTTTGATTACGGTGGCGCTACAACAAGAATCGGTGCAGGCAACAGAAACATGGTGGGACATCCAATGTCATCATTCTTCGGCTATGAAGTAATTGGCCTGTTCCAGGATAGCACTGATGTTGCAAACTCACCTTACCAGGATGGAGCGGAACCTGGATTCTTTAAATATGCAAACATCGATACAGCCACAATGGTAGTTAAGGGAGTCAGAAGACAATACATTGGCCCTGACGACAGAACGTTTATTGGTGATCCGAACCCTGATTTTACCTATGGTCTGAATCTTGGACTTACTTACAAGAACTTTGATCTCTCAGCTTTCTTCTATGGCTCGCAGGGCAACGATATCTTCAACTGGAACAGGTGGTGGATTGATTTCTGGCCTTCATTCCAGGGACAAAAGAGTAAAGACCTCCTTTATAATAGCTGGACACCTCAAAGAAAAGACGCCAAAGTTCCAAAAGCATCAAATAAATCAAATTTCTCGAACAACACTGTTGTTAATAGCTACTATATGGAAGATGGCTCGTTCCTGAGGTTAAAGAACCTGCAACTGGGATTCACCTTCCCCAAAAATTTGGTTAACAAAATGCATATAAATTCACTCAGAGTCTATGTCCAGACAGTTAACCTGTTTACCATAACAAAATATTCAGGAATGGATCCCGAACTTGGAGGTGATGACAGGGCATTCGGATCAGACAAAGGTAACTATCCAAATGTGAAGCAGGTAATCTTTGGTTTAAATTTGGTTCTGTAATTCATAAATAATTTTAAATATGAAAAGAGATAAATATTTGATCATCATAGTTCTGGTTGCTTTCGCTGTCATAACTGCCTGCAGCGATACTTTTCTGGACATCAAGCCCAAAGGTGCTCTTGGCCAGAAATTATTAGCAACAGAAAAAGGAATTGATGCGCTCCTTATCGGAGCCTATTCGATGCTTGACGGTGTTTCCTCTCAGTTTGGATGGGAAGCTGCTTCATCAAATTGGGTATATGGCGACATTCGTGGATTAATTGCAAACAAAGGCACCGATGCCGGTGACCAGCCCGATATTAACCCACTCCAAACGTTCTCAGAAACTGCTACAAACCCATATCTGAACGTAAAATGGAGGTCGGTTTATGAAGCTATTTCAAGATGTAATAGCGTAATGAATACAATTGAAGAGGCTCTGAAACTCGGGACAATAACCGAAGAACAGGCTGACCTTTTCAGAAAACAGGCCCGGACACTCCGCGGTTGGTACCATTTTGAAGCATGGAGAATGTGGGAAAAAGTGCCTTATGTTGATGAAACTACTGACCTCCTAAACGTAACAAATACAGAAGATCCAAGAGATAAGATCCTTGCAGATCTTGAAGCAGGGACATCTCTGCCAAACAATATGGGTCAGGTAGGAAGGTTCAACGGCACTGTGGCAAAAGTTCTTCTTGCAAAGGCTCTTATGCAGATGAAAAAAGATTATGCTGCTGCTTTACACCTGCTTGCAGATGCTAAGAACGGCACAAAACCAGACGGTTCTTCTATTGGGCTGGCTCCCACTTACGGCGAAGTATTTGATGTTGTCAACCGTAACGGAATTGAAGCAGTTTATACTGTTCAGTATTCTGTTAACGATGGTTCAGGAGGCTGGAACGGTGGCTGGGGCGAAGTTCTTAACTTCCCTTATAAGAGCGGTGGCTCACCCGGTGGTTGCTGTGGTTTCTTCCAGCCTACCCAGGAGCTTGTAAACTCATTCCGTACTTCAGGAGGATTGCCCTTGCTCGACAACTCATACAACAACGACCCTGTTGTTAATGACTGGGGTTTAACACCCTCTGATCCTTTCACACCTGATGCCGGTCCGCTCGATCCACGCCTTGACTGGACGGTTGGAAGACGTGGCATCCCTTACTGGGATTGGGGACCACATACCGGTTCAGACTGGATTCGCGACGCATCCTACGCTGGCCCGTATAGCCCGAAAAAACAGGTTTATAAAAAATCACAGGAAGGTCAATATACAGAAGTCGGTAACTGGACATCAGGCTGGACAGCAAACGGCTACAGGATGATCCGCTACGCTGATATCCTTCTGCTGCTTGCTGAGTGCGAAATTGAAGCAGGCTCACTTGACAATGCTCGCACTCTCATCAATCAGGTAAGACATAGAGCTGCAAATCCTGACGGTTTTGTTAAGTTTGATGACGGTACCCCGGCTGCAAACTATCAAATTAGCGAATATCCTGCTACAGGATATCCTTTTGATACAAAAGAAAATGCAAGGCTCGCCCTGAGAATGGAAAGGAAACTTGAACTCGGAATGGAAGGCCACAGATTCTTTGACCTTAACCGCTGGGGAATAACTGTTGCCGAGCTAAACAGAGCACTGGCATATGAAAAAACAATGCCATGGGGAAGCTCACTGTATGGCAATGCAGTTGTTGGTCCTGAAGATGTTACATATCCCATCCCACAACGTCAGCTCGACCTTAGCAACGGTAAACTTGTTCAAAACAGATAAAAACCAATATCAATAACAAATTTTATTTAAAAGTGGACTATCTTTAGTCCACTTTTTTTATAATATTAACACTGATTAATGTGCATACCCGATGAAGCATACATCATTTCTATTTTCCATTCTCTTACTGGCTCTCGTTTCATGCCATAAACAAACAATGTTAAGGCTTTTGCCTCCTGAAAAAACAGGTATTCACTTCGCCAACAGGGTGACAGAAACAGATTCATTCAACGTAATGAGCTATGAGTATATATATAACGGTGCTGGTGTAGGAGTCGGAGATCTTAATAATGATGGCCTCATGGATATTGTATTTGCAGGTAACCATGTCTCCCCTGCCGTTTACCTTAACCTGGGAAATTTCAAATTCAAAGATATCTCAGCAAATCTCTCAACTCTACCTTATAAACAATGGTTCAGCGGTGTTGCCATCGCTGATGTGAACGGAGATGGTTGGCCAGATATATACATCACCTCAACCGCCAGCAATAACCCCGAAAGATGTAAAAACAGGTTGTGGATTAATATGGGAATGAAGGACGAAAACGGACCATATTTTGAAGAAAAGGCTGAACAATACGGAATAGCTGATACAAGTCAAACGGTACACGCTACATTCTTCGATTATGATTGCGACGGCGATCTTGATCTGTATATCCTTAACAATACCCTGACAAGCCGCATGAATACATCTTACAGGGCCAAAATAACAGATGGCACTGCAACAAATAATGACCACCTGTACAAGAACAACGGCGATGGTACCTTTACAAATGTTACTCGCGAAGCAGGTATAATATATGAGGGTTTTGGCCTTGGAATTGCAATCGGCGATGTCAACAAAGACGGATTCCCCGATATTTATATCAATAACGACTACATATCAAATGATCTTTATTACATAAACCAGAGGAACGGAACATTTAAAAACGAGATACGAAAATATATCTCATATCAGACAAAATCTTCAATGGGTAATGATATGGCTGATGTAAACAACGATGGCTACCCCGACATCTTTACCCTTGACATGATGCCTGAATATTATCACAGGATTAAACAAACTATCAATGGTTTCAGCTATATTTTTTACGTCAACGATGAGAAATATGGTTACGAACACCAGTTTCTGCGTAATATGCTTCACGTACATAACGGTTTAATAAATGGCGAACTTTTACCATTCAGCGAAGTAGGGCAGATAGCCGGCATCTTTAAATCAGAATGGAGCTGGTCTCCTCTGTTTGCTGATTATGATAACGATGGAGATCAGGACCTGCTAATTGCAAACGGATATCCAAGAGATCTTACCGACAAAGACTGGACCTTTTATAAGGTAAAAGTCTTTGGCTTTATTGCCGATGAACAACATGTTATTGAAATGGCTCCAGTTGTGAAAGTCCAGAATTTTGCCTTTGAAAATACAGGCAATTTGCATTTCAGGAAAAAGTCGAAAAAGTGGCTACCCGACATACCCTCATTTTCTTATGGTGCTGCCTTCGTTGATCTGGATAACGACGGAGATCTAGATTATGTTACTAATAATCTGAACGACTCAGCTTTTGTTATGAAAAACACAATCTTCGATAAAAAGAAGACAGAAGCAGGTTATCTTCGTTTAAAGCTTAAAGGGACAGGTAAAAATACATTGGCCATAGGTGCAAAAGTCGAACTTTGGGCAGGAAATAATTACCAGTTCAGAGAGTTATTTCTTAACCGTGGATATGCTTCAACAGTTGAACCTGTCGTTCATTTTGGCCTTGGAAAAATTAAAACGGTTGATTCTATTCTGATTACCTGGCCAGCTACAGGCAATAAAACGGTATTTAAAAATATCCATGCAAACCAGACGTTATTTGTCAACGAAGCAGAATCTTCAGTGGCTGATCCTGCTGTAAATTTGCCTAAGAGCTATAATTATATGTTTACCAGAAATGACACTATCATAAATTACAAACATATTCAGAAGGATTTTATTGATTTCTTCTATGCGCAACCTGTCATTCCTCATAAATTTTCACAAATAGGGCCAATAATGGCAAAAGGCGATATTGACGGCGACGGAAATGATGATGTTATTATAGGAGCAACAAATGTTTTACCCACAACCATCTTTCTAAACAAAGGAGATGGCTTTGAAAAAACCGATATACCCGGACTTACCGGAATGAAGGAGGCTGTTGAATCGGCTATAACAATTACTGACATTGACAACGATGACATTAATGAAATCATTGTCCTGGCAGGAGGTTACGAAAATCCAAAAGATGAAGATTACCGTCACTATATGTACAAAAAAGTTGACAGCACCTTCATAAGATCACCTTTACCTGTACCCGGTTTCCCTGCAACAACCTTGTGTTTATTCGACTTTAACCATGATGGATACAAAGATATTTTTATCGGTTCAAGAATAAAGAAGGGTCGGTTTCCGTATGCTAACAAATCATGGGTTTTAATAAATGAAAAAGGTGTTTTGAAAGCTTATGAGAACTTCAGTTATGATCTGGGAATGGTAACCAGTGCTTTATGGAGCGATTTCGACAATGATAACTGGGAAGACCTTATAATAACTCGTGAATGGAATTCAATAGCTGTTCTAAAAAACAACTCAGGGAATTCACTTAAACCTTTAAATGTTACAGGATTAACAGAACCCAAAGGAGTATGGTTTTCAATTGCAGCAGGCGACTTCGATATGGATGGAGATGATGATTATATTATTGGAAACTTTGGCGAAAATAACCGCTTTACCATAAGTGATAAATACCCTATGAGACTCTACGCACTTGATCTGGATATGGATGGAAATCTAGATCCTATTATCACCGGCTACTGGAAGAATCCAAAAGGGAAAATGGCTGAATTCCCGGTTAATTATTTCGATGAACTTAGAGGACAATCGGAATATTTCAGTAGACTCTTTGAAAATTATAAAGAATTCAGTTATGCCGATATTCATCAAATAATTCCACCACAGTTAATGTCGCGGGTTGAACTGAAACTGACAATCAACACATTGTCAAGTTTTATCGTATGGAACGACAAAGGCAGTTTCAAGTGGGAAAAACTTCCCCTTCAAATTCAAGTTTCTCCCGTAAAGAAGATGATTGTAAGAGATCTAAATGGTGATAATTATCCCGATGTAATAGTTGCTGGAAATGATCATACATATGACATAGCAACAGGATACCTTGATTCAAATAAAGGACTTATTCTTATGAATAATAAAAACAGAACATTTAAGGTTCTTACACCCGCTGAAAGCGGGCTGCTTTTGAACGGAATGGTTGAATCACTTCTATGGTTCGATGGCAAACAGCCATTCATAATTGCCGGTATCAACAGAAGAGAGGTAGTTACTTATGTTTATAATCCAGAAGCTAACCTTAAAAATAAGGATTAAAAAATTTAATTTTTATTTTTACTGGCCTCTAACAGTTTGCCGTCAATAAATCTATATTCTATTATTTCCTGGCACGATTCGCAATTAAAGAGAGGTGAACTTCTCGGATGAGTGGGTACTCTGGCAGTAATAATCCTGTCATTGATGCTGATTATGCTCATATCCGACTCCACCACGCCCGCAAGAACAGGGTCGTTCTTTACGTTCAGAAAAATCAGATGGCCTGAACCTGTGATGTAATTACCTCTGAGATAAAGAATTGTTACAATAGCGTCCATCTCTTCGTCATCATCAATGAGGCCGGTTTTTATCCCCGACTTCTCAATAACGATTCCCTGTTCACTATTATATAACATAATATTTCCTGGTGCGGTAATTTTTCTTTCATAACCTTCTTTAATGCAGGTGACTGCATATTGCTCGGCCTTTTCAGAAAGTTTTGCAATAATTTTTCCCCTGTCCGATCTCCCCTTCAACCCTTCGGTAGTACAACCATAAATAACCATTAATGTAATTGTTACAACTACTAACATTACCTTCATATAAGTATTTTTTATTACCAGTTAGTTAATTATAAACTTCTCAACAAACATCCCCAATAAATATTTCTGTCTTTTTTCAATCATTTGCAGATCCTAAGATTCTGCGGCAGAAACATGTACTTAAAGGAAGCTTAAAGATACGATTTAAATTATAAAATTTATAAAGTAATCTCAAATCAAAACGTGTAATTGAAAAGATAAAAATATTTTTTTATCAAAGATTTTTCTTAAATTGTAATGTGAAACGGCGTTAATATACTAATAACCATGAATGATTTTATCTGTCCGGAGTGTGGTGGTCACATCAGAGTGGGTGATCACATTATTTTCAGGGTCAGGAACAAAGAAAGGCAAACAGCTTTGCTCCTGCTGAGCCCACAGATTGGCAACTACTCGAGCATAAAGCATCCTTCTTTTGAATTTTCTCCGGGTGAAAAGCTCGATTTCTTCTGTCCGTTATGTTCAAAATCATTAAAATCGGATATTCATGAGAACCTTGCACATGTGGTCATGATTGATGAAACCGGAAAGAAGTTTGATGTCTACTTTTCACAGGTTGCAGGTGAGCACAGTACCTACAAGACAGACGGGGTGTCAGTACAATCGGCTGGTGAGGACGCAGGAAAATACACCTATTTTAAATTAGGGGACAGGTTCAGAAAATATCTGTAAATTGGTTTCAGGTTAATTACTGACCACTAAGAGAAGATACGCGGCTTTTGTAACACCCATATCATTTGTACGAAATTTATCCAGTCTTAACGAAAGCTGTAAGGCTGAACCGCCAAACCAGTAACCCGGAAGCAATTCGTTTATCTTTTCAGTAAGAAGGTTTAAGGCTTTAACTTCAGAGGCAAAACATAATACCCCGGAATTGTCTGTACCATAATAGAGAGGGGCAAGTCCTGGTGGATCGGGTCTGAAAACAAAACTTCCTTTATTCCAATTGTAGTATCATTAGTTTCCAGAACAAGTATTTCATGCTTACCCCTGTGTCTCATACGATTAAGCATGGCGGTTACTTTTTTGACTTCATTTTTTGATGCAATTCCAGCTACTCCTGCCATAATCAATGATTTTTAAAATTTATTTTTCAATATCTCTATTCTCTCTTTTTCTGAAATTTTTTCACCTGTTTCTCTATCAATTGCATAGCAGGCTCCATTGATGATCCGTGTTGTAACCTGTCCGCACAGATGCGGATTACCCTGAAAATGAGGTGTATCAAGAAGGCCTGTTTTGATAGCGTCATAAATTGTAATTGGGTCTGTCCATGGGTCTTCACATTTATCTTTCCCTCTGCGTAGCAATTCTTCAAGCAACTCTTTTGCTTCGGATTTCAATTCATTTTTTCTTTCAATAACGGTTTTGTCCTGTGTAAGATCAGGCATTCCATGAAGGACATTCTGCAATACTCCATGAGCGATATTACAGCTCTGTATAAGTTCATCGGCAAGTATTGCGTGATCACCTTCGCTGTAACCAACAACATGTAAAATATGAGGTTTAAGTGTAAGGCTTATTACTGCCGAAGCTGCCAGTTGTCCCATTGCTATTGAGGGAATTGGTGAAAGATGGGCAAGGCCGGCTCTCACCTGGCGAAATACTGTGAACGAATCGTCGATTAGTTCTTCGATAAGTTCATTTTTTGCCAGCATTTTTGCAATATCCATTTCTGCAGTCGTTCCGGGCGGAGTATTGAACATATATTGTGATACATAGTATTTCACGCCCGCTTTTTTTGCGTTATAAGCGGCGAGGAAGGCCATTGCAACTGCCAGAGTGTCGTGTGCATCACGAAGACTCCACTGATGCGATTCGTTTACCTCCACCGGTATTCCTCTGGAAGCATACCATTGCATAACTTTCTGATTTTCACGGATTGCCTCCGGAACAGGTCTTTTTGATCGACCATCCATCACACTGTACCATGTAAGCGGAATAGCTCCCCACGCATTTTTAATTGTTTTAACGCTCACTTCGGCCCACTTTATCAGATCGCGTGTTCCTGCATAACATCTGACAAGCGGGAAGTTACCCCTTCTCGACGCCTTATAAATCGCCTCCAGATCTTCCGGCTTTCTCAATGGAACTCCTCCTGCCCCATCCTGGCTGTGATCCATATCTTCTGGATGGAAAAAATGTTCCTGGGCATTCTGGTCAGGTCCAATTGACAGAACATCCAGAACGCCAGATTCTGCAATGATTGCCGCTCCTTCAACTGTCTCCTCAATTGTTGGCCGTCCAAAATGATGTCTGATAAGCGGATAAGGATATTTCTGATTTATTCTTTCAACAAGTGTATCAGCGAAAACAGCTTCATCCTCTCCTTTGCCTGTCCCGCGAAGAAATTTCTTTATTTCACTTACAGGTTCGGTTCCGTTGAAAACTTTTTCAAAAAGACCCGATCTGGCAGCCTCAACTGCTACTGGTGGTGTGCCTCCGAATATCAAACGCGTTTCCCCTGCTCCATGTTTCCTGAGAGCATTCCTGAGTTCTTCAAAAAGTTCCCGGGCAGCCTCCGGTGTCAATCTGTAGCTTAAAGCCAGTATATCAGGCTTCCTGTCCCTGATAACTTTAATTATCCTGTCAACTGAAACTGCCGGACCCAGCGATTCAGTTACATATCCTTCTGTCTCAGCCAGTTTCAGAAAATGATGCAGCCCGCCCACATGAACACAGCTACCTAATGCCGCTCCAATAATAGTTTTCATGTTTCTAAATCTTTATCATATTTATTAACCAAACACATGCAGATGCCAGTATCAAAAAATAATGGACCTTTTAAAATAAAAATCTGAAGCAGTATATAACATACTGCTTTAACCAAATTTGGTTTAATTATTATTTCACTGTTTCTCCAATGGCAATAAGTCTGAGTTCTCTCAGACTCATTCCTGCAATACCGAGTCTTTCAACTGTCCGTCCTTCTGACCAGTAATTACATCCATTCAAGAGGGATCCGAGGTTAATGATAGAATTTATTGCCGGTGTATCCACATTCAACATTCTGCCAACCGAAGCAATTGGCACCAGGCTGCAAGGAATATCTTCTTCAAGATATCTGACTTTCAGTGATTTGGGCGCTAATATTCCGCGGTATCCTGCATTTTTCCGCATTGCTTCAAAAAGAGTATCTCCTTCAACACTATATGCCATATATAACCACTGCCTTGCTGAAATTGCTCTTATACCCAGTGCTTCTGCCACTTTCACACGTTCATTGTCAATTTCCTCAAGCACTTTTGTAACCGAAATAGTAGCCCCTTCGTGATAAAACTGAAAATCCACATCATGTTCAATCCATCCTGCATTTAAAACGCAAATAGCTGGATGAAAAACAGCCCCAATGTTTTCAAAGCTTGTTTTGAAAACATTATCCCCCGGGACAAATTGGGCATAAAATTGCCGGAGTTTGTTAATAACGAAAGGGATATTGAAAGCTCTTATTGATGCTACAGGAATCGAGTTTTTAATTCTGAAGATATGCACCTGCGAAGGGCCTGTAGCACGCGACGCATAAATAAACGTCTGTGCCTCAGCAATAATAACATCTGCTTTAACCTTTTTTTTCTGAAGCACCTGTTTAAACTCAAGAGCTCCAAATGTTCTTCCTGGATGCAGAACGACGATTTGACCGTCGGTAAGATAAGGTGCCATCTGCTCTGCAATCCAGCGATGGGCAGTTGCAGGGACAACAACCATTATGAGTTCTACTTCACTAATGGCTTCTTTAATAGATGTTGTGGCTAAATTCACTTTACCAAAACCCTGCACTTCACCAGTAACTTCAATTGCACCAGTTGATTGCACGCCCCAGAGCCGTTCCTCACTGCGATTGTATAAGTTAACAGTATGACCCATCAAAGCCAGATGGCCTGCCATAGCCAGACCTCCATGACCAGCACCAATAACCGCAATCTTTAATCCGCTCTTTTTAACTCTAAATGCCATTATTGTCTTTTTTGTATTGAAGCTCAATATACTCATTTTTTTCCACATGGGAAATCTGAATATATGTGCATGGGCTATTATTTTTTGAAAAGTTTCTGGATATTATAGAGTTTATTCAGAGCTTCTATCGGTGTAAGATTATTAATATCAATTCCTTTTATCTCATCACGTATCTGTGCCAGTACCGGATCGTCGAGCTGAAAAAAACTGAGCTGCAATCCTTCTCTTCGTGTAATTATTTCTTCAATTGGCCTCGTAAGTTCTTGCCGATTATGGCTCTGTTCGAGTTCCTTCAATATTTCATCTGCCCGTTTTACAATGCTTTTTGGCATGCCAGCCATTCTTGCAACATGAATACCAAAACTATGTTCACTGCCACCTCGTTTAATTTTGCGTAGAAAGATCACCCTGTTATCGAGTTCCTTAACTGACACGTTATAATTTTTAACTCTCATGAAAGAATTTTCCATTTCATTAAGCTCGTGGTAATGGGTTGCAAAGAGCGTTTTAGGCCTGAGAACAGATTCATGAAGATATTCAACTATTGCCCATGCAATCGAAATGCCATCGTAAGTACTTGTACCTCTGCCAATTTCATCAAGAAGTATCAGGCTTCTATCCGACAGGTTATTCAGAATGCTGGCCGTTTCATTCATTTCGACCATAAAAGTTGATTCACCAAGACTTATGTTGTCGGAAGCTCCAACTCTGGTAAATATTTTATCTACAATACCGATTTTAGCCTCAGCTGCCGGGACAAAACAGCCTGTCTGGGCCATCAGAACTATAAGCGCCGTTTGCCTGAGAAGAGCTGATTTGCCCGACATATTTGGCCCGGTAAGTATTATGATCTGCTGTTCATTGTCATCGAGGTAAACATCATTCGGTACATAAAGTTCCCCGGGTGGTAATTGTTTCTCAATTACAGGATGCCTGCCTTCGATTATTTCTATTCTTTTCGAATCGTCAAGTACAGGTCTGACATAATTATTTTCGACCGATACCGTAGCAAACGACTGAAGAGCGTCAATTTTTGCGGCAATTGATGCATTTAGCTGAATAACAGGTATATAATCATATAAAGATAAGACCAGATCGTTAAAAATTTTTGTTTCAAGTTCAATTATCTTTTCTTCTGCTCCAAGAATTTTATCTTCATATTGTTTAAGCTCCTCGGTAATATATCTTTCAGCACTCACAAGTGTTTGTTTTCTTATCCATCCCTGAGGCACCTTATCCTTATGTGTATTTCTGACTTCAATATAGTATCCGAACACGTTGTTAAAGCCAACCTTGAGTGATGGGATTCCTGTATTTTTTATTTCCCGTGTCTGTAGTTCTGTCAGGTAGTCCTTCCCTTTATAGAGAATGTTTCTGAGTTCATCAAGTTCAGCGTTTACACCCGGAGCAATTACATTACCCCTGATGATCTGTACTGGAGGATCTTCATTTAATTCCCGGGCTATTCTTTCAACTACCGCCTTGCATGGATTAATCTGGCCAGCGATGAGAACAAGAGGGGGTGATCCATATTTTTCACAAATGTTCTTAAGCTGATCGAGAGATTCAAGTGCTCTTTTGAGTTGAACCATCTCACGTGGATTGATTCTGTTCACGGCTATTTTTGAAACAAGTCTCTCAAGATCACCGGTTTGCCTGAGGCAATTGGAAACTTCTGACCTCAGTTCAGCATCACCGATAAGATTGGAAACAATGTCAAGACGTTCATTTATGGGCTTTAACTCTTTAAGAGGCAATGATATCCATCTTCTTAACAATCTTCCACCCATGGGTGAAATAGTTCGATCAAGAATATCAGTTAGCGTTTTGGCACCCTCATAAAGGGGATGGAATAGTTCCAGGTTCCTTACAGTAAACTTGTCGAGCCATACGTACTTTTCAGCGTCAATTCGGGATATTCCGGTAATATGCGCCAGCTGGCTGTGCTGTGTAATATCGAGGTAATAAAGTATTGCTCCGGCGGCAATAATTCCGTATTGAAGATTTTCAATTCCGAATCCTTTTAAAGAGCTTGTCTCAAACTGTTTTACAAGCCGGTCGTATGCTGCCTCATGAGTAAACATCCAGTCGTCGAGCTTATATGTATAGAATTTCTGACTTAAACTCTCTTCAAACAATTCTTTTTTTCTCTTTTCAAACAATACTTCTTTCGGCTGGAAATTACTTAGCAACTGGTCGACATACTCTATTGAACCTTCACCTGCAAGAAATTCTCCGGTTGAAATATCGAGGAATGCAACGCCGGCGATTTTCTTATCGATATGAATTGCTGCAAGAAAATTGTTTTCCTTATGGTGAAGCACGTTGTCGTTAAGGCTGACTCCCGGGGTTATCAGTTCAGTAATTCCTCGTTTCACAATCTTTTTTGCCAGTTTCGGGTCTTCGAGCTGCTCGCAAATAGCAACTCTCTGTCCTGCTCTTACAAGTCTCGGAAGATACGTATCGAGAGCATGATAGGGGAAGCCAGCCAGTTCAACAAACGAGGCAGCTCCATTTGCTCTCCGGGTAAGAGTAATGCCAAGAATCTCCGACGCCTTTATTGCATCCTCCCCAAATGTCTCATAAAAATCTCCCACTCTGAACAGTAGCATAGCATCAGGATGCTTTGCCTTTACACTGTAATACTGCTTCATTAACGGCGTCTCAACATATTTCTGAAAATCAGTCATCACTCTTTCTCTGTACAATTATCACAAAGATACAATCATATAGTGAATTGCATATAACTTATAAACATCAAGACCGGAAAATTTCATAAGTGAAATTATATATCTCAATGTATTTCCCTTACCAGAAGAGGATAGGTTATTTAAATTAAACTCAATATATTTTCATTAGAAATTAAGGTAAAAATCTTTTGTAGCTTCTATATATTCTGGCGTATAAACATGTCTTCGTGTTTCTATTGTTAAGAATTTTTCTTCAATGTTTCGTTCTTTTCTCTCAAATTTCATAATCATTCTTATAACCCGGCCTTCAGGCACTCCTTTAATATTTGTTATTTTGTTACAGAAAAGTCCTTTCCTGGCTGCCTTTGTTATGAAATATCTTCCTTCCGTAACGGGCAGGATTATATGCAGGCTTCCGTTTTCTGATAACATCTTCATGGTTCCTTCAATAAGTTCATCATCTGAAAGAGATATTGCATGACGGGAAAGAGATTTCTGACTATCGGGGTTAGGGAGAGAATTTCTGAAATAAGGGGGGTTCGAGATTATGAAGTCAAAGCATTCATTATGGTTTACATAACATTCCCTGAATGTGCAGTTAATTACATTTATTCGACCAGCCCAGGGAGATGCAGCTACATTTTCAACAGCCTGACTGAATGAATCCGGGTCAGGTTCAATTGCAATAATGTTACATTGTGTTTTTTGTGCTGCCATAAGCGCAATAAGTCCGGTTCCTGTACCCACATCTATCAGCTTGCCTTCACCATAAATATCGGCCAGAGCTCCAAGAAGAACGCCGTCGGTACCCACTTTAAAATTACAGCGCTCTTGACGAACCGTAAACTTTTTGAATCTAAAATAATCATTGACCATTGAGAGATTTTTTGAAATATAAAATTATGATAACTATAATAATGAAGCAATCATTAAATTCGGAACATATACTTTCTAACAGAATATTTTTTATTTTTAAATCAAATCATTTCCCCGACATGGATAATTTGGCAGTCTTCTGGTTTAGAAGAGATCTCAGAGTTGAAGATAATCGGGCACTCTATCATGCTTTGACTTCAGGTTACAAAGTTCTTCCGGTTTTTATCTACGATACTGTTACACTTGATAAACTTGAAAGGGATGACAGAAAGATGAGTGTTTTGAAAGATTGCCTTTTAAAATTGAGAGAAAAACTGCTAAATGCTGGAAGTAATTTAATCACATTACATGGTAATCCGGTAGATGTTTTAAAGAAGCTTTTAGAAACATACAACATTAAAGCCATTTATTACAATCGCGACTATGAACCTTATGCTCTAAAGAGAGATAAAGAGGTTACCGATTTTTTTACTGTAAAAGGCATTCCATGTTTCAGTTTTAAAGATCGGTTAATTTTTGAACCAGATGAGGTATTAAAAGATGATGGCAGTCCTTATACGATGTTTACCCCTTATAAGAATAGATGGTTAAAGAAATTAAATAGTGATTGCATAAAGGAATATCGGTCACAGGACCATTTAATGAATTGTTACAGGACAGACCTGTCAGTTTTCCTGTCGCCTGAAGAATTTGGATTCATCTGTCCGCCAACAACTATTAAAGCACCTTTACTTAACAGGGAACAAATAAGACTTTATAACAGAAACAGAGATTATCCGGCGATTGAAGGAACGACTATGCTGGGCATTCATTTAAGGTTTGGGACATTAAGCATTAGAGAGGTAATGAGGAGGACTATCGGAATTAATCCCGTATTTACTTCAGAACTCATATGGAGAGAATTTTTCATGCAGATACTATATCATTTCCCTTACGTAACTAAAAAAAGTTTCAGGCCTGAATATGACCGTTTAGAATGGTTGAACAATGAAGAGTATTTCAGGAGATGGTGTGAAGGCCGAACAGGAGTCCCATTGATTGATGCCTGTATGAGAGAACTTTCGGTGACAGGATACATGCATAACCGGGTTAGAATGGTTGCGGCTAATTATCTTACAAAAATTCTGCTAATTGACTGGCGATGGGGTGAGGCCTGGTTTGCCTTAAAACTACTCGACTATGAACTCTCCTCCAATAATGGCAACTGGCAATGGGCTGCTGGTACAGGTTGTGATGCCGTTCCCTGGTTCAGAATATTTAATCCCGATATTCAGGCAAAGAAATTTGATCCTGAGAGCCTCTATATCAGGAGATGGATTCCTGAATACGGAACACCTGATTATCCTCTCCCGATTGTTGTATTCTCTGAGGCAAGGGAACACGCTTTGAAATATTTCAGAAATAATATCGGTAAATAGACGTTTTCATAATTTCTCGCAGATACCCTGCCCGGAAAGTGCATGGATTAATTTGTATAAGCACTATCAGCATATATTTTACTTTCGGCTGCTAATAGTAAGGGCATCTGCTTTAGTGCATTTGAATCATGCATGCTGCCAGGCAAGAAGGTATATTCCACAGGAATACCGTCAACAGTGGAAAGAATATGAA
>DYKN01000145.1 GCA_020722575.1 Rikenella microfusus
GTTTTTAATGATTTATAAAACCATATGAATTTCTAATGACAAATCTGGGTTAATATATTTTTCACGTCCTCATTTGTTAAATCTGGTTTGTATGCCAATAATAGGCTTGCTGCTCCTGAGACGAGAGGTGCTGCAAGTGAAGTTCCCGATATTGCGTAACCATAATTCCCGTTCGATAAAGTAGTAAAAATATTTTTGGAATTGGTTTGAGTGAAATCAGTTCCGCCGGGCGCTAAAAATTCAATTTGAGAGCCATAATTCGACCAGGTAGACCTTGTATTATCTTTAGTGGAGGAACCAACAGCAATAACACCAGGATATACTGCAGGATACGTAATACTTGAAGTGGTATTTCCAACAGAAACAACTGTTACAATGTTGTTACTGTATGCTTCTGCAATTCGGGTATATACTTGCGGCAATGCATCTGGCGTCCCTTGAGAAATGTTAATTATTTTATTCCCATCTAACCGGGCATCACGGACCTTGTCTGCCCATTGATCATAGTCAGAATATACATAAGAATTAAGTTGAGCAAATTTGTTCACACCGGCTATTCCTATGGTATTATGGTTAGCTACTAATAAACCTGCAATATTTGTTGCGTGTTCTCCAACAATAATATCACCATGTGTAGTGACTCTATTAAGTAAGTCATTATGAAATTTAGATGGAATGCCTCCGTTGCTATCTTCTATATCAGCGACTTTTTGATTTGAATTCCCCATTGTTCTTGACCATGCCTCAAGAACTCTGATATCGGCTCTCGTGTTTTCATCTCCCGTCATATTCAAATACCACTGGTTTTGAAAATATTCATCATTTATGACTTGCGAATAGAAAGAACCAGAAAAAGATAAAACTATAAGCAAAGTAAAAATAATTGTTTTCATAAATCACCTGTTTAGTTTAGTTAATCTTTGTTTATTAGAACCGTCTTTATTCATTATCCATATTCCTCCTTCATTTATGTATGTATTTGTATAGACTATTTTGTCTCCGGTAGGATTATATGAAGGCCAGGTACCTCCCTCATAGGTCATTTGAACAATTTCTCCGGTTTCCAGAATAATTTTCCATATATTTATTTGAGGTGGGGGTCCATAAGAAGCGGCAAATAAGATTTCTTTTTCATCCGGTGAAACAGTACAATCGTGTAAATACAAACCTGAGTCAGAACTCTTGACATAAAACAAGCTGTCTACTTCTGATGTATTTACGTCTATCTTTTAAATATAAAACCTTTAAAATCACCTTTTTGTGTTTCTGGATCAGTAATAAAAAAGTTATTGTAGTAATACACTCTTTTTGAATCACTGTTCCAGCTTGCATAGGAACCATATTGAGTTTTAAGAGATGCTGTTCCATTGGAAAAATCATATAGCATAATACCACATTCTGGATCGCATATTGACTTTGTATATGCAATGTATCTGCCATCAGGCGACCAATTACAGAAAAAATCTTCTCCGGTATTTGTAAGCATCGTTAAGCTGTCTCCATTGGTGTGCACAGTAAATATGTTTCCTTCAATTGAAATGGCTATTTCCTTTTTATCAGGAGACCAGGTTGGAGAATTTAAGTAACCTCGATCTTTGAGAATATATCCTAGATAATTTCCTTTTATATCAACAAAATGAACTGCATAAATACTATCATATAACCCCTCAAAGACAATTTCTTGTCCATCAGGTGAAAATTGGGACCCCGTTTGTAACTGTGAGACTTTTTGTTCTTCATCATTTCTTGGCTCTGTGCTTTGGTTGCAATTTGTACTTAAGAATAATAAAAGAAATAAAATTAATATTATGGCATTCGGTTT
>DYKN01000146.1 GCA_020722575.1 Rikenella microfusus
CGATGACAGACACTTCTGGTGCGTTAGTCTGGAGAGCCGAACACACACCGTTCGGAGGAATTTACGCTTTGACCGTAGGAACAATTACGAATAATCTGAGATTCCCCGGCCAGTACTTTGATTCAGAAACCGGCATCGCCCAGAATTGTTTTAGAGATTACGAGGCGAGGATTGGGAGGTATTGGGAAGTGGATCCGATTAGCTATACGAGGAATATTACTCCCTATAGCTATGGACAAAATAACCCGATTATTGTCACCGATAGCAGCGGACAGACAGTAGAAATATGTTTTCGTCCTCTTGAAGATAAGACTGCCGCTATTTTTGCAGATCATGCTTACATTAGAATTGGTGGCTGGACTGCGGGATTTTATGATGACAATAAAGTTTGGTCTCCTGATAAGAATCCTGGAAGCAACCCTGACTGTAGTATAGCATCAAAGAAGAAGGACTGCGACTGCGAAAAATGGACGCCGAAACAAATTGAAAGTTGCGTCAAAAATGAAGCGGCAAAACCACCTAGGAAACCATATGACTTGCTTACTTACAACTGCGGAACTTGGGTAAAAGAGATCTTTAACAGGTGTTGCCTAAAGCCAAAAACGCCGGGGCACATATATTAAGCTGTGGAGAACGCCATGACTTGGAAAATTATATTTCTGTCAGGATTGGTTTTTTTGACACAAGGATGCACTAAATCTGATCCTTCTGAGGTGCAATTACTCGAGCTTACCAAAGGGATGGATATTTCACGCTGGGAGATTCTTACAAGTAATACGCGCGAACTAAAGTTATTAGACATTCATAATCAAGAGGTTGTCCCATTTTTTGTGCCTAAAAGCAATTCAATTGTTTATCCGGTAATATCCCAAGATGGTGAATATTTGGCTTACACTTGTTATGATTATCCTGCGTATCCTTATACAGGAAATTGTTTACTAATACTTCATAATCGAAAAACAGGTCTTGAAGAAGTTATTTATTCTTCTCATCGGCTAATTGCAAGTTCATGGGCGCACGACGACAAACGGCTGGCTTTTACCGCAGATATTGGGTCTGGAAAGAAAGGTTCCTTATTTGTTTACGATATGGAAAATAAATCAAAAATATTGTTGGCGGAAGACACACTAAAAATAGATGATGATGCTCTTTTATTTCCACCCTCATGGTCTCCAGATGACAGGAAAATTCTTGTTGTATCTGATCAGTCCATAATTTTGGAAATATCAGTCGAGGGAAAAATTCAAGAGATAAAAGTAAAGGGGTCAAATCCTATTTGGCTTGATAGTAACAAATTTTTATTTCGCGATGGCGATTCATTCTTCATTCATGACAACGTTGCCAAAACCAAGACATTTTTATTTTCAGATAAGGAAATAATAGGGCGTCCTACTTTGTCTCCTTGCGGCAGGTTTTTAATTTATTGTCGATCTAATTTGGATATGGATTTATTGCATCCTTTTAGGGAAAAGAGTGATATCGTAATTTGGGACACCCGTGAAAAAAAATATTCTGTCATTTTTAACAAGATTTTGTGGTTTGGTGATGACTTTGCGTGGCGTATAAAAGAATAACGACAGATAGAAGTCAGATGGAGCGATATACAGAAAATCTTGAGGGGGTCTCTTGAATCTTGAGTTTCTTGGTTGAGATAATGAAAGAAGAAACTTTTTCAGACAAAATTCCCAGTTTTTCCGCTTTCTGCATAGCCAGCCTTTTTGGAGGGGAGGGGCTGTCTGTGAGGGTAATGAGTTTTTCGGTTTTGTTCGATTTGCTAATGTTCAGAAAACTACGGAACTTTTGGGAGGGTAAA
>DYKN01000004.1:0-7973 GCA_020722575.1 Rikenella microfusus
TTTCCGTGGTGCGCCTGCCCGTGCGCTGGAAATCCGTGTAATCCGTGGTGAAAAATTTTCGGTACATTTCTACCCCACTGCAGTAAGTAAACAGAAGTATTTTATCTTTTATTTTTTACCACGGAGGTCACGGAGTTTCACGGAGTTTTTCAATCAAAGCTTTCCGTGGTGCGCCTGCCCGTGCGCTGGAAATCCGTGTAATCCGTGGTGAAAAAATATTGGCACATTCCTACCCCACTGCAGTAAGTAAACAGGAGCATGCTTTCTTTTATTTTTTACCACAGAGAACACAGAGTTTCACGGAGTTTTTCAAAAGGCATCAGGCAGCTGCTTCAGCCGTTTTAGATAAACGGAATTTTGCTTCTTATCCTGCTCGCCTTTTTTCACAATTGCCGTGTTTCGCTATGCGGAATCTTCACTTCGTTTTTTTCCAGCAGATCATCGTGTCACCAGATACAACACAGTTGTGCTTCATAATTTTTCTAATTTCTTCAGAAATGCAGGAGATATTGATACGATAATATTCTGTTCAATTCTGTCGATCCGTACCACAAAACGTTTTTTCCCTCCTTTTCTGATAAGTTCTCCCCTGAGCCCTTTAAGGGTTCCGGTAGTGACTTCCACGAAATCGCCCGGTTCAAACTGATCAGTTGTTATTTCTATTTCTGCATCACTGTTAATAAGAAGCCGGAGATTGTCGATCTGATACTGTGGAATGGGGACAGGCTTTCCTTCAAAAGAGACGAACCGTACAAAGCCGTTCACCCTGTAAACAGATTTGAAAGAAACCGGATGCAACTTTACAAATACATACGACGAGAGTAGCGGCTTTTCAACCATCTTACGCCTGTCACTCCATTGCCTTAATGTCTTCATCAATGGCAGAAAAGCTTCCACCCCTTCTTCCAGCAGACGCTGATAAACTTTCTTCTCAGCCCGAGGCCTGGTATAAAGGGCATACCATGCAGCCCCCTCCATCTTTCCTGTCTTTTGATTCAATAAATCCGCCACCATAACTTTCACTTAATTTTCTATCATCAAGTAACCTTTCATAACCGCTATTCCGATATTAAAACAGTTTTGCCCGGGTCGTTCCAACCATCTCATCGCAACTCCCACAAACCCAAAAAACTATCCAAACAAAAAAATACCAAATAATTCATGCCACAAAGATGAAATAAAAAGCGCTAAAATTAAACATCGAAAAAATTCTTCCAGCTTATTTTCATTCCTGTGAATGTTTCTTTTCATCATCGATGTTTCACAACAAAAATATGACATATTATATGAGCAATAAAAACTTCTTTGAAATAATCGTCTGATAAAAGAAAGTCTGGAATAAAAATTTTGATCTTTTATTTTGATTATTTTTTTACCATATTTCATTATATTTCAAATAATTTTATTAAATTAGGAAAGTTAAAAACAATAACTTCTGCCTTCAATGAAAAAAGTATTAATCCTGCATCTGCTGTTTTGTTTCATTTATTCATTTTCATTTGCTCAGGTTGCAAAGCCCAAAAGGTTTTCCCCATCAGCTTCAGATTCTGAGCTCTGGAAGCTGCGCCGTTATGAATTAACAGGCGGTCTGGGATTTACTCAATTTTTCGGTGATATTGGAGGATTCTCAATCGGGGAAAATGCTCTCGGTTTCAGAGATATAACCCTGAAACATACCCGATATAATTTCTCCACCGGGATGAAATACCGAATAAACCGTGATTTTACCGCAAGAATAAGTCTTTCGGTCGGATCGTTTCACTCAACCGACAAACGAGGTTCAAATGAGATAAGAGGATTCGAATCATCAACAATATTTTTCGAACCATGCCTTATGGGTGAATACTATTTCGTAAAATCAAAGGGTGAATCAAGCTATATTTTTCAGAGAGGTAGCCGCATTGTCATGCTCCCGCTTCTTTCCACACTGAATGTTTATGGCTTTACCGGCATAGGCGGACTTGCATACAATGTTAATTTTAAGAATATGCCTTCCCCGACAGGGTTAACAAAACCGGGAGGATTCACTGCAATAATTCCTGCAGGTATCGGTGTGTCAATGTCTTATTCAGCCCGGATGAACATCGGCGTTGAGCTGGCCAGGAGATTTTCATTCTCCGATTACCTCGACGGTTATACTTCAGTGTATTCGAAAGCAAATGATGTTTATTATTTTGTGCTTTTCAATATTTCTTATAAGCTTCCCTCTGGTTTTGGAGGGCTACCTTCGTTCAGGTTCAAATAGTCATTTAGTACTCAGATTACAATATTTATTTGCGTAAAATAATCGGGGTTAAATAGAATATAAAAATATTATTTACCTTTGCCGTGAAAATTAAAACTTACGGCCATGGCAGAGAAGACAAGATATTCGGATGAGGAGCTTGAAGAGTTCAAACAAATAATACTCGCCAAGCTGGAAAAAGCCAAAAAGGATTATGAAATACTCAAATCGAGTATTACTCATGAAGAAAGCAACGATACGATGGACACTTCTCCAACCTTTAAGGTTCTGGAGGAGGGAGCTACTACTCTGTCGAAGGAGGAAGCCGGCAGACTTGCACAGCGACAGCTTAAGTTCATACAACACCTTCAAGCTGCTCTTGTAAGGATCGAAAATAAAACCTATGGTATCTGCCGCGAAACGGGAAAACTTATTTCTAAAGAAAGATTGCGTGCAGTACCACACGCAACCCTTTCAATAGAAGCCAAAAATAAACAGAAAAAGTAAAAAAATTATTTATTGTACTTCGTATGGCCGCCAGAGTAACCCCGGCGGCTTTTTTAATTCTGTGATAAAGAGTGTGCAAGGACACTCAACAGAACCTGCAACTATAATAAACAAAACTTTCTCCTCCTCCCTGAGGAGGAGTACCCCGAGCATAGTGAGGGGGGAGGTGGTAACCACACCGTACCGAACGTTTATGTTCGGGGCACCCCTCCTTGATAAGGAGGGGAAATTTTCATAATTCACTGCTTTCTTATCAGAACCTTTACTGGTAAGTCATCAATGTCAATCTCCTTTACCTGATCGTCGGTAAGGGAGTCGGAGAGACTGACCTCCGTGGCAAGTGTCTGTGACCCGATATACGAAGCATGTCTTTTTATTGCTTCTCTTACAAGGTCTGTATCCTCGATATAAACTTTTATCTTATCGGTAACCTCAAAGCCGCTCTCCTTTCGCAGGTTTTGAATACGGTTGATAAATTCCCTTGCTATACCCTCATATCTCAGTTCATCAGTAACGGTAATGTCGAGAGCCACAGTATATTTTCCGTCGGTAGCTACCTGCCATCCTGGAATATCTTCGAGTATGATCTCAACATCTTCAATTGCAAGTTCAACCATTGTCCCGTTAAGCTCAAGACTTCTCTTCCCCGCTCTCTCGAATTCATTTATCTCTTCCTGACTCAGGGCATTCAAAGCCGAAGCAATCTCCTTCATCATCTTACCATACTTCGGGCCCAGCAGGCGAAAGTTCGGTTTGATCTTTTTCACAACGATGCCCGATGTATCTTTTATATATTCCACCTCTTTCACGTTAACTTCTGTAAGAACAAGGTTACGCACTGATTCGAACCTTTCAACAAATGATTCGTCAACTACCGGCAGAATAATTCTTGCCAGAGGTTGTCTCACCTTGATATTTACCTTTCTGCGTATGCTAAGTATCATGGAGGAGATTTTTTGAGCAATCTCCATTCTTTCCTCCAGTTCTCTATCGATAAGTTTTTCATCGGCAACCGGGAAGAGTGTGAGATGAACCGATTCCTCGTCATGACGGTGAGTGACACTATTGAGGTCGGTAAAGATCCGGTCGGAATAGAAAGGGGCTACCGGTGCAGCGAGTTTGCAAACTGTCTCAAGGCAGGTGTAGAGTGTCTGATAGGCAGCCTGTTTGTCCCTGTTTCGTTCGCCGCCCCAGAAGCGTTTCCGGTTAAGTCTGACGTACCAGTTACTGAGGTTCTCTGTAACAAAATCCTGAATGGCTCTTGCAGCCCGTGTGATGTCGTAATCTTCAAAACAGTTGGTCACCTCCCTGATAAGGGAATTCAGAAGCGATATTATCCATCTGTCAATTTCAGGTCTTTGATTTACAGGTATCTCTTCTTCGCTGAAATCAAATCCGTCAATATTGGCATAAAGAGCAAAGAAAGCGTATGTGTTGTAAAGTGTGCCGAAGAATTTTCTTCTTACCTCTTCCACGCCAGCGATATCGAACCGGAGGTTATCCCATGGTTGCGAGTTGGTAAGCATATACCATCTCACTGCATCGGCGCCGTATTCTTCGATTGTAGAAAATGGATCAACAGCATTGCCGAGACGTTTCGACATTTTGTTCCCATCTTTGTCGAGCACAAGTCCGTTAGAGATGATGTTTTTAAAGGCTACCGAATCAGAAATCATTGTGGCGATAGCATGGAGTGTAAAGAACCAGCCTCTTGTCTGGTCAACGCCTTCAGCGATGAAATCGGCCGGGAACATGTCACTGAAGTTTTCTTTGTTCTCGAAGGGGTAATGGACCTGTGCGTATGGCATTGCGCCAGAGTCGAACCATACATCAATAAGGTCGGGTTCGCGGTACATCTTCCTGCCAGTGTCGCTCACCAGCACAATCTCATCAACAAACGGCCTGTGAAGGTCGAAAGTTTCATAATTTTCTTTCGAGAAATCATTTTCCCTGAATTTATCAAGGGGATTGTGATTCATGAATCCGGCTTTAACGGCTTTTTCAATCTCCGATTTAAGTTCGGCTACCGATCCGATACATTTTTCTTCTTTTTTGTCTTCTGTTCTCCATATCGGAAGAGGTGTGCCCCAGAAGCGTGATCGAGAGAGGTTCCAGTCAACCAGGTTTTCGAGCCATTTACCGAAGCGTCCGCTACCTGTTGAGGGCGGTTTCCATTTGATGGTATTGTTCAGTTCGATCATTCTGTCGCGAAAAGCTGTGGTGCGAATGAACCAGGCATCGAGTGGATAATAGAGAACGGGCTTGTCGGTACGCCAGCAATGCGGGTAGCTGTGAATCTGTTTCTCGATCCTGAAAACTTTTCCCTGCTGCTTAATCCATACGGCAATGTCAACATCGAGTGTCTCATCGCTCCCTTTAAGGCCGGAGTCATATTCGTTCTTTACCGGTCGTCCTTCAAAGCCTCTATATGTGTTCAGGTTAACCCTTTCCTTGACAAAGTCACTGTCAAGGTCAGCCACTGGCATCATAAACCCGCGTTTGTCAACAAGCGGACACATGGAGCCGTCTTTCATCTTCACCATCAGAGGCGGAATTCCTTTCTCCTTTCCAATTCTGTAGTCGTCGGCACCAAAGGTGGGAGCAATATGAACTATACCCGTACCCTCATCCGTCGTGACAAAATCGCCTGTCACCACCCGGAATGCGCCATCATCGGGTCTTACCCAGTCAATAAGCTGATGATAGGTTATCTCTTCGAGCCTTTTGCCCGGAAATTCTGCAAGTATTTTATATGGAACCTTTTTATCGCCCGGCTTGAATTCAGGTAATTCCTCACTGCTCTCATACCCCTGAAAGACCTGCCCTGCAAGTTCTTTTGCAAGAACAACAGTAATCGGTTCACCTGTATAGGGATTGAAAGTCCTTGCTTCAATATAAATGATATCCTCACCAACAGCCAGTGCCGTATTTGAGGGAAGGGTCCATGGCGTTGTTGTCCATGCCATTATATGAACATCAGGAGTATCGGTAACCGAATAGAGAAATTCCGATTTACTATTTCTTTTGAGTTTAAAAAGTGCTATGCAGGTTGTATCTTTCACATCCCTGTAGCAACCTGGAAGATTGAGCTCATGCGAACTCAGCCCTGTGCCTGCTGCCGGGGAATATGGCTGGATGGTATATCCCTCGTAAAGGCAACCTTTAAGGTAAAGCTGCTTCAGAAGCCACCACAGCGTCTCAATGTAACGATTATCATAAGTAATATAAGGGTCATCCATGTTAATCCAGTACCCCATCATGCGTGTAAGCTCCTCCCATTGGGATGTATATTTCATCACATCCTTACGGCAGGCATCGTTATAATCAGTTATTGAAATCTTTTTCCCAATATCTTCTTTGGTAATACCGAGAGCTTTTTCAACGCCGAGCTCAACAGGCAGACCGTGAGTATCCCAGCCCGCTTTGCGCTTTACCTCATATCCGCACTGCGCCCTGTAACGACAGATAGTATCCTTTATCGCACGCGATAAGACATGATGAATACCCGGCATACCATTGGCAGATGGCGGACCTTCATAAAAAATATATTCACCTTTACCGTTTCTGCTGCGCACACTCTTTTCGAAAGTACCGTTCTCTTCCCAGACCTTCAGTACTTCTTTGTTCACACGCGCCAGATCAAGTCCCTTATATTCAGGAAATTTCTTTGTCATTACTCTTCAGAAATTTTTTTTTAAAATTCTGACAAAGATAGTAAAAAGTTATTTCCCAAGATTATTCCCAACATGGTGATAACCACCCTGTCCCGAACACCAGTGTTCGGGACACCCCTCCTTGTCAAAGGAGGGGAAACTATAATAAATAATTGACAAAACTTTCTCCTCCTCAACGAGGAGGAGTACCCCGAGCATCGCGAGGGGGGAGGGGGTGACCTGTCCTGAAATAGGTTGACAAAAGATACAAAAAATCTGTCAACTTTTTTCAGGACGATACAAATTACATTATTTTTAAGTCGTCCTGGATAAAAAAAGATGAAGCTGAAAATAATTATAGTTTTATGTCTTGCAGGTTTGTCATTTGCCGTGGCAGGACAGACAGATAAAAGCAATAATTATACTTCTGTCGGGCCGGAAGATTTTCTTACTCTGCTGCGGTTTAAGGAGGGTGTGGTTCTTATAGATGTGCGTCTTCCCTTCGAATATCGCCGTGGACATGTTGAAAAGAGCATCAATATACCTTTACGGCTTAATCCCCGTAATTTTATCAGAAAAATATCTACTATTCCACGTGACCAGACAGTACTGTTATACTGCGACAGTGATGTCAGAAGTATAAGCGCCGCAAAGCGGATGTATGATGAGGGCTTCAGATCAATTTATGTTCTCGAAGGGGGGATTGCAGCATGGCAAAGGAAACACCTCCCGCTTGAAAAAGGGCACAGCCGAAAGAAAAATCCTTGATCACCATAGTATTTACTTTTGCAAGTTAGCTCTAATATACCCCTCAAGTTCTGTCTTAACTATCTTCGCAATGTATTTACCCAGAATATCAAACTCAATGTTTACGACACTACCCGGCTTGATGCTGTGAAAATTTGTAACCTCATAGGTATATGGAATTATTGCCACCTGAAATGATTTTGGTTGTGAATTTACCACAGTAAGGCTTACTCCGTTAACAGCTACAGATCCTTTTTCGACTGTTATATAATCTTCGCGAAGCGGTTCATATTCGAATGTATAATACCAGCTCCCTTCAGCTTCCCTGACTTCAGTACAAACCGCTGTCTGATCAACATGTCCCTGAACCATATGCCCATCAAGACGTCCGTCGGCTCTCACACTGCGCTCAAGGTTTACCTCATCGCCTACCTTCAGCAGCCCGAGGTTGGTCTTTTCAAGCGTCTCCCTTATGGCCGTAACCGTATAGGTTTTTGCATCTTTCCTGACAACTGTGAGGCACACACCATTATGCGAAATACTCTGGTCAATCTTCAGCTCGTCAACAAATGAACATCTAATCGTTATATGAAGGTTATCCAGCTCCTTTTCGAGAGCGACAACCGTTGCTGCTTCCTCAATAATTCCTGAAAACATCTTTTAAGGGTTTTATATTATATTACAAAAATAGCATAAAAATATTCAGGATTCGACAGCTGAAGAACGATATTCTGAGATTTGGAATCGAGAACATATCAGGGCAATCCCGAGAATCTGATGGGAATATTCTGGATTTTGAATGGTGTTCATGTGCAATTTATTTAAAACCAGAGGACACGGAG
>DYKN01000004.1:8073-10199 GCA_020722575.1 Rikenella microfusus
ACACGGAGTTTCACGGAGCTTTTCAATTAAAGCTTTCCGTGGTGTGCCTGCCCGTGCGCAGGAAATCTGTTTAATCCGTGATGAATTAATTCTCTCCCCTCTCACTCTTCCCTCTCTCTCTCACTCCCACTCTCACTCTCACTCTGTTCCTCCCATATCAGTTTCCGGCCAAAACCCAGCCGGTTATCCGTCATCTTGATATATTTTAAATCAACTGCCCACAATCTGGTATCCATCAGAGTTGCAACAGGAAATCGCTTCAGGTAGGCGCTTCTTGCTTTCTGAAGGCGCTCTTCCTCAAGTTCCGACACAATTCCCTGGAACTGTATCCCTCTGATTTTTCCTATGATCCATGTCTCGAGGACAACCGTGCCGGCAACAAGAGAGTTGACAAGAAACTCACGGCCATGACGCGTGGTGAGATCAGTGGTGAAAACAAGAGCATTTTCATCTTCAAGGTACACGTAAAAACAACTTGCACACCATGGCTCTCCATCAACAGCCGTCGCAATGGTAAGCACGTGATGCTTTTTCAAAAACCTTATTATACGGTGGTCAATCATTATCTCCCATCCATACAGGTCCGGAAACACTGAAGCCAGCTAATCGCAGAATGCGATAAACAACTGTATCGACAAGTGCATTGATGTTGGTTGGTTTGCTGTAAAACGAAGGCGAAGCCGGACAAATAACTGCCCCGGCAAGTGTGAGAGTTTCCATGTTGCGTAAATGAATAAGATTAAAAGGAGTCTCTCTCGGAACAATAATAAGTCTGCGCCTTTCTTTCAGAACTACATCAGCCGCCCTGGCAATCAGATCATCGGATGTGCCGTTTGCAATCCGACCTATTGTGCCCATTGATGCCGGACAAATAATCATGGTACCGTAATCTGCCGAACCTGATGCGAATGGAGCTAAAAATGAATTATTATCATATCCCTTCGCAGGTGGAAGGATAACAGGCTTTTCTCCGAGTTCATTCTCCCATATCTGAATTGCCGTAGCAGAGAAGATTACTGCAATTTCCCCGGGTGCCGGATCGACCTCTCTAAGTTTTTCCAGCAACCGCCTGGCATAAATTGCCCCACTAGCACCTGTAATGGCTACTATTATATTCTTTGGATGTTTTTTGTTATCAATATTCATCTTTAATTTTTTTCTGGCACACTTATGCCTATTAATCGGGACATTAATTTGCACTCCCCGGATCAATATGGATTTTATCCGCGAAGTAAGGTATCTGCATTATTCTTCGCGCTTTATTTCTATGAACTTTCTTAGAAGTTTTTCTTTTAAAATAGCAACTCCTGCCGATGCCTTTTCTTTAATCACTTCAACTTTTCTTCCTGAAGGCAGATAAACATCACCGGGGTCGATCAGATAAACAGGTGTTTCTGCGGGCGCATAAGCAATCAGTCCCGCTGCCGGATAAACATTCAGCGATGTGCCGATTATAGCGAAAATGTTTGCTGTTGTAGTTATTCTTGCGGCCTCATCCATCAGGGGGACAGGTTCTCCGAACCATACAATATGCGGCCTTAACTGACTTCCTTTCTCACATTTGTCGCCCGGGTTAATGTCTTTATATCCAATGTCATAAATGAGAGATGGGTCGGCCGTACTTCTTGCCTTTGTTAGTTCACCGTGCAGGTGGATAACTCTTGAACTTCCAGCCCTTTCGTGGAGATTATCAACATTTTGTGTAATAATCCACACTTCAAAATATTTTTCGAGTTCAGCCAGTCCAACATGTCCGGCGTTTGGTTTTACCCGGGCAAGCTGTCGTCTGCGTTCATTGTAAAACCTGAGTACCAGATCACGGTTTTTCTGCCACCCCATCACCGAGGCAACCTCCATAACATCGTATTCCTCCCATAATCCACCGCTGTCGCGAAAAGTCTTTATGCCACTTTCGGCACTCATACCCGCTCCGGTTAAAACAACAAGCTTTCTCATCCATTCGGTAATAGGTTTTACAAAAATAATCAAAAAGTTTATTAGCCATGAAGAATTGGGGCTGGAAGTTAATTTCCCCCACTCCTAACTTTATCTACTGCATCGGCAACCAAAACAACACTCATTTCTCACTCTCACTCCCACTCTCACTCTCACTCTCACTCCCACTC